>NZ_CP027561.1:3318945-3620668 GCF_012974785.1 Pseudomonas fluorescens
CGAAACCACGCCCATGGCGCTGATCCAGCAGTTGAACCCGATCCACGCCGACCTCACCCAGTCGACCCGTGAATTGAATGAGCTGCGCCGGGCGTTCCGTTCCGGTCAGTTGCAGCAGGTCGGCCAGGATCAGGTCAAGGCCACGTTGATCCAGGACGACGGCAGCCTCTATCCGCTGCCGGGCAAACTGCTGTTCAGTGACATCACGGTCGATCCGGGCACCGGGCAGATCATCCTGCGCAGCGAATTCCCCAACCCGGACCTCGATCTGTTGCCCGGCAGCTACGTTCGCGTGCGTCTGGAGCAAGGCGTGATCCAGCATGGCCTGACCGTGCCGCAGCGCGCGGTACAACGTGACAGCGCCGGTGTGGCGCAGGTCCTGACGGTCGACGACCAGATGCGCGTCGCGCAGCAGCCAGTGCAGCTCGGCGCGGTACAGAACGACCGCTGGATCGTCACCGGCGGCCTCAAGCCCGGCGACCGCATTGTCATCGAAGGCCTGCAACACGCCCGTCCGGGCGAAGTGGTGCAGATCGACGACACCCCTCTTCCACTTGCCCAGACCTCTGGTCAGTAAGCAGGACGCTCTTCTATGCCGCAGTTCTTTATCGACCGCCCGGTGTTCGCCTGGGTCGTCGCGTTGTTCATCCTGTTGGCCGGTGCGCTGGCCATCCCGCAATTGCCGGTGGCTCAATACCCCGACGTCGCGCCGCCGCAGATCGAAATCTATGCCGTGTACCCGGGCGCCTCGGCGCAGACCGTCGATGAGAGCGTCGTCAGCCTGATCGAGGAAGAACTCAACGGCGCCGATCACCTGCTGTATTTCGAATCGCAAAGCAGCCTCGGCAGCGCCACGATCAAGGCGACGTTCCAACCAGGCACCAACCCGGAGCTGGCCCAGGTCGACGTGCAGAACCGCCTCAAGGTGGTCGAGTCGCGCCTGCCGCAAGCGGTGAACCAGCAAGGTTTGCAGGTGGAGAAAGTCTCCGCCGGTTTCCTGCTGCTCATCACCCTGACCTCCAGCGACGGCAAGCTCGACGACGTGGCGCTCAGCGATTACCTGGCGCGCAACGTGATGAACGAGATCAAGCGCATCGACGGCGTCGGCAAGGCCCAGTTGTACGGCGCCGAGCGGGCGATGCGGATCTGGGTAGATCCGCAGAAGCTGATTGGTTTCAATCTGACGCCCGCGGACGTCAACGCCGCCATCGTCGCGCAGAACGCTCAGGTCTCGGCGGGCAGCATCGGTGATTTGCCAAATCCGAGCAGTCAGGAAATCACCGCGACGATTCTGGTCAAGGGTCAGCTTTCGACGCCGGAAGAGTTCGCCGATATCGTGCTCAAGGCCAACCCCGACGGCTCCACCGTGCGCATCAAGGATGTGGCTCGGGTCGAGATCGGCAGCCAGGAATACCAGTTCGGCACCCGCCTGAACGGCAAGCCGTCCACCGCCGTCGGCGTGCAACTGTCGCCGGGCGCCAATGCCCTCAGCACCGCGACCTTGATCCGGGCGAAGATGGATGAACTGTCGCGTTATTTCCCGGCGGGCGTGGAATACAAGATTCCCTACGACACGTCGCCGTTCGTGAAGGTCTCGATCACCAAAGTGGTCTACACCCTGGGCGAAGCGATGTTGCTGGTGTTTGCGGTGATGTTCCTGTTCCTGCAGAACATCCGCTATACCCTGATTCCGACGCTGGTGGTGCCGGTGGCGCTCATGGGCACCTTCGCGACCATGCTCGCGCTGGGTTTCTCGATCAACGTGCTGACCATGTTCGGCATGGTGCTGGCCATCGGCATTCTGGTGGACGACGCCATCGTAGTGGTGGAGAACGTCGAACGGATCATGGCCACCGAAGGCTTGTCACCCAAGGAGGCGACACGCAAGGCGATGACCCAGATCACCGGCGCGATCATCGGCATCACGCTGGTGCTGGTGGCAGTGTTCATTCCGATGGCGTTCATGCAGGGCTCGGTGGGCGTCATCTATCGCCAGTTCTCGCTGTCGATGGCGACTTCGATCCTGTTCTCGGCATTCCTCGCCCTGACCTTGACCCCGGCACTGTGCGCCACTTTGCTCAAGCCGATTGCCAAGGGTGAGCATCACGAGAAAACCGGTTTCTTCGGCTGGTTCAACCGCCGCTTCGAGCAACTGACGGATCGTTATCAGGGATGGGTCGGCTACGCGCTGAAACGCACCGGTCGTTATCTGCTGATCTACGTTGTGTTGCTGGTGGGTCTGGGCCTGTGCTTTGCGCGCCTGCCCTCCTCGTTCCTGCCGGTCGAGGATCAGGGTTACACCATCACCGACATTCAACTGCCACCCGGTGCGAGCAAGAACCGCACAGTGCAGGTGGTCGAGCAGATCGAAGCGCACAACGCCAGCGAACCGGGCGTGGGCGACAGCACGGTGATTCTCGGATTCAGTTTTTCTGGCAGCGGGCAGAACGCCGCGCTGGCGTTCACTACGCTCAAGGACTGGTCGCAGCGTGGTAGCGACGACTCGGCGAGCTCGATTGCCGACCGCGCCAACATTGCCCTGAGCCAGATCAAGGACGCGGTGGCCTTCGCCGTACTGCCGCCGCCGGTGGATGGCCTCGGCACGTCCAGCGGCTTTGAGTTCCGCCTGCAGGATCGTGGCGGCCTCGGTCATGCGACCTTGATGGAAGCGCGCACCCAACTGCTGGACGCCGCCGAAAAAAGCCCGATCCTGATGAACGTGCGTGAAAGTGCCCTGGCCGAAGCGCCGCAAGTGCAGCTGGAAGTGGACCGCAAGCAGGCCAACGCACTGGGCATCTCGTTCGCCGACGTCGGCAACGTGCTGTCCACCGCCATCGGTTCTTCGTACGTCAACGACTTCCCCAATCAGGGGCGGATGCAACGGGTGGTCGTGCAGGCTGAAGGCGATCGCCGCAGTCAGGTCGATGACCTGCTGAAAATGCACGTGCGCAACGACGCCGGGAAAATGGTGCCACTGTCGGCGTTTGTCCGGGCCACCTGGACTCAAGGCCCGGCGCAGCTGACCCGTTACAACGGCTACCCGGCGATCTCGATTTCCGGCGAACCAAAACCCGGCCACAGCACCGGCGAAGCCATGGCGGAAATCGAAAGGCTGGTTGCCCAAGGGCCGAAAGGCCTGGGGCAGGAATGGACAGGGCTGTCGCTGCAGGAACGTTTGTCCGGCAGTCAGGCACCGATTCTGCTCGGGCTGTCGCTGTTGATCGTGTTCCTGTGTCTGGCGGCGTTGTACGAGAGCTGGTCGATTCCGACTTCCGTGCTGCTCGTCGTACCGCTCGGTGTTCTCGGCGCGGTGCTGGCGGTGACCTTGCGCGGGATGCCCAACGATGTGTTCTTCAAGGTCGGCCTGATCACCATCATCGGTCTGTCGGCGAAAAACGCGATCCTGATCATCGAGTTTGCCAAAAGCCTGTATGACGAAGGTCACGATCTGATTGATGCCACATTGCAAGCGGCGCGTCTGCGGTTGCGGCCGATTGTGATGACTTCGCTGGCGTTCATTCTGGGCGTGGTACCCCTGGCGATTGCCACGGGCGCGAGTTCGGCGAGCCAGCAAGCCATCGGTACCGGGGTGATTGGCGGGATGATTACGGCGACGCTGGCGGTGATTTTCGTGCCGGTATTCTTTGTGGTGGTGATCAAGCTTGTGCGCAGGTTCGCCAAGCCTGATTGATTGACCGGTTCCGGCGCGGTGGCCACAGGTCGCCGCGCTGGGCTAAGGTGTCTGCACACCCTGGCCCATCGAGTTCCCATGCGCTTCCTCGCCCGCACCCACCCTCGCCTTTCCGCCGCCGCATTATTCGGTCTTGCCGTCGGCCTGCTGGTCCCTGCCGACTCCGTCATCAGCAAAACCCTCATTGGCTGGAACGCCGGCGTCTGGACCTATCTGCTCCTGATGTTCTGGCTGACAGCTCGCGCGAAAGCACCGGACGTCAGACGCATCGCCGAAGTCGAGGACGAGAACGCCGGACTGGTGTTGTTCGTGGTGTGTATCGCGGCGCTGGCCAGTCTGGCGGCCATCACCCTGGAACTGGTCGGCAGCAAGGATCTGCAAACTTCCCACAAGCTCCTGCACTACGGCTTTACCGCGTTGACGGTGATTGGCTCATGGTTGCTGATCGGGGTCATTTTCAGTGTCCACTACGCCAGGCTGTTTTATACCTGGGACGGCAAGGAGCCGGCGCTGCGTTTTGCCGAAGGCCTGACAACGCCCAACTATTGGGACTTTCTGTACTTCTCGTTCACCATCGGCGTCGCTGTGCAGACGGCGGATGTCGGCGTGGCCACCCGAGAAATACGCAAGATCGTGCTGGCACAGTCGTTGATCGGCTTTGTATTCAACACTGCCATTCTCGGGTTCTCGATCAACATTGCGGCCGGGCTGTTCGGCTGATGTCTAGCTCATCCTCGAGCGCCACTTGTCGGTGACTTAGGGTTTTCCTCCGATCATTCACTTGACGATCCAATCGCTTCTGGTGTTTCCTGAAACCGGTTTCAGATACAGATAATCTGACCTGACAAATCCAATAACAAGGTTTCAGACCGTGAACGATTTCTCCGCCGCCCAGCGCAGCCGCGTCACCATGCTCGACGTCGCCGAACACGCTGGCGTGTCCAAGGCCAGCGTCTCGCGCTTTATCGGCGATGACCGCGCCCTGCTCTCCGATGCCATTGCCCAGCGCATCGAGCAGGCGATTGCCGAACTCGGCTACCGTCCCAATCAAATGGCCCGAGGCCTGAAACGCGGGCGCACCCGCCTGATCGGCATGCTGGTGGCCGATATTCGCAACCCCTATTCGATTGCCGTGATGCACGGCGTGGAAACCGCCTGCCGCCGGCACGGTTACAGCCTGGTGGTGTGCAACACCGATCGCGATGACGAGCAGGAACGCCAGCATCTGGCGCTGTTGCGCTCGTACAACATCGAAGGGCTGATCGTGAACACCTTGGGCCACCACCGGGATGAACTGGATGAGCTGAAGCGGGAAATGCCGCTGGTGCTGGTGGATCGCAAGGTCGATGGGCTCGACAGCGACATGGCCGGGCTGAATAACCCGCAAGCCATCGAGATGGCGCTCGAACATCTTCAGCAACGCGGCTATCGCGATGTACTGCTGGTGACTGAACCCTATGACGGCACCAGCTCGCGGGTCGAGCGGGTCAGCGGTTTTCAGCAGCAGATTGGCCAGCGCGAGGACATCCGTGGCGCTGTACTGGAAACCGGCCCGAGTCTTGCCAAAGACCTTCAAACCTTTTTAAACACACCTGATTCGGGCCCTAAAGCCCTGTTCTGCGCCAATGGCGTGGCGGCGCTGGCTTGCACCCTGGCCTTGCGCGAGATCGGCTGCCGCTTGTTCGAGGATGTCGGGCTGATCGCGCTGGATGATCTGGATTGGTATCCATTGGTGGGCAGCGGGATTACGGCCCTCGCCCAGCCAACCGCCGAGATTGGGGCACAGGCATTTGAATGCTTGCTCAAGCGCTTGCGTGGGGATGATGAAGCGGCGCGGACGCTGGATTTTGCACCGTTGCTCATTGAGCGCGGTTCGACCCGTGGATTTTGTGGTGACTGACATGGCCTCTTCGCGGGCAAGCCCGCGAAGGGACCCGAAAGAGCAATGCACAACTTGATGATTTTTTTTGAACAAAAATGAAACCGGTTTCAGAGGTAGATAACAATGAATAAACCCGCCGTTTCCATCAGCCTTTCCAGCTACGGCGCCGACCTTGTGCGCCGCCGTGGTCAAGGCTCTTTCATCGAGGTGTTGGCCGCTGCCGGTGCCCATCGCATCGAATGGCGCGAAGAACTGCTGACCATCGAAGTCCCCGAACAACTCGCCGCCGCCACACAAGCCGAAGGCCTGCAAAGTATCTATTCCTCGCCCACCGAACTGTGGCTGGCCGGCCAGTCGCGGCCCAATCCCGAACTCATCACTGCACTGCAAAACGCTGAAGCGTTCGGATCGAAGTGGCTGAAGGTTTCCCTTGGTTTCTTCACCGACAACAACGATCTGCAGGCGCTGGGGCAAATCCTCGCGCAGAGCCCGGTGCAACTGCTGGTGGAGAACGATCAGACCTTGCACGGCGGTCGCATCGAACCGTTCCAGCGCTTTTTCGCCGCCGTCGAGCAACACAACTTGCCAATCAAGATGACCTTCGACATCGGCAACTGGCAGTGGCAGGACCAGTCCGCCACCAGTGCCGCTCGACTGCTGGGCCGCCACGTCGGTTACGTGCATTGCAAAGCCGTGGCCCGCCGCGCCGACGGCAAACTGGTAGCGGTTCCGCCGGCCGCCACCGACCTGCATCTGTGGGAACAACTGCTGCGGCACATGGCCCAAGGGGTCATGCGCGCCGCCGAATACCCGTTGCAGGGCGACGACCTGGTGCAATTGACCACCGAACACGTTGCCGCCCTCGCCTGCCTCGGCCAATCCCGCCTGGAGCCTGCTCATGTCTGAGATCGATATTCTGTCGTTCGGCGAAACCATGGCCATGTTTGTTGCCGAACAGAGCGGTGATCTGGCATTCGTCGATCAGTTCCACAGGCGGATTGCCGGGGCGGACAGCAATGTGGCCATCGGTTTGTCCCGGTTGGGTTTCAACGTTGCGTGGCTGAGCCGTGTCGGTGCCGATTCCCTGGGACGATTTGTCGTCGAAACCCTGGCCCGCGAAGGTCTGGATTGCAGCCATGTCGAAGTGGACAACGCGCACCCGACCGGTTTCCAGCTCAAGTCGCGCAACGATGACGGCAGCGATCCGACGGTCGAGTACTTCCGTCGCGGCTCGGCGGCCAGTCATCTGTCATCGAAGTCGATCACCCCGACGCTGCTGGGCGCGCGACATCTGCACGCCACCGGCATTCCGCCAGCGCTGTCGGCGTCGGCCCGGGAAATGTCCCATGAACTGATGACCCGCATGCGCAACACCGGGCGCAGCGTGTCATTCGACCCGAACCTGCGCCCGAGCCTGTGGGCCAGCGAACGGGAGATGATCACCGAAATCAACCGCCTCGCCGCCCTCGCCCATTGGGTGTTGCCGGGGCTGAGCGAAGGTCGCTTGCTCACCGGGTTTGAAGATCCGGCGGACATCGCCGCGTTTTATCTGGATCAGGGTGCCGAAGCCGTGGCGATCAAACTCGGGCCGCAGGGTGCGTATTACCGCACGCACCTGGATCAGGGGTTTGTTGCCGGTGTGCCGGTCGAAACCGTGGTCGATACGGTCGGTGCCGGAGATGGATTTGCGGTGGGGATGATCAGTGCCCTGCTGGAGCACCAGAGCTTTCCCGAAGCCGTCAGACGCGCCAACTGGATTGGCAGCCGGGCGGTGCAGAGCCGTGGCGACATGGAGGGTTTGCCGACCCGATCCGAACTTTCGGCTGAACTGGAGGCCGTCAATCGCGAGCAGGCTCGCTCCCACACTGGATCGGGTTCCAACTCAGCCCCCTTGTGGGAGCGAGCCTGCTCGCGATAGGGCCAGTACAAACAACCGATTAATTGAACCTGCTGCGACAAAAACAACAAGCTCAGGAGCAAGACCATGAAAACCGTAACCCTCGCCACCCGCCGCTGGTGGTACATCATGCCGATCGTGTTCATCACCTACAGCCTGGCTTACCTGGACCGCGCCAACTACGGATTCGCTGCCGCCTCCGGGATGGCCGCCGACCTGATGATCACGCCGGGCCTGTCCTCGCTGCTCGGCGCGCTGTTTTTCCTCGGTTACTTTTTCTTCCAGGTGCCCGGCGCGATCTACGCGCAGAAGCACAGCGTCAAGAAGCTGATCTTCGTCAGCCTGATCCTCTGGGGCGGGCTCGCCACGCTGACCGGCGTGGTTTCCAACGCCTATTGGCTGATCGTCATCCGTTTCATGCTCGGCGTGGTCGAAGCGGCGGTGATGCCGGCGATGCTGGTCTATCTCTGTCACTGGTTCACCCGTGCCGAACGCTCCCGGGCCAACACCTTCCTGATCCTCGGCAACCCGGTGACGATGCTGTGGATGTCGGTGGTGTCGGGGTATCTGGTGCAGCATTTCAGCTGGCGCTGGATGTTCATCATCGAAGGTTTGCCGGCGGTGCTCTGGGCGTTTATCTGGTGGAAGCTGGCCGATGATCGTCCGGCTCAGGCCAAGTGGCTCAGCGACCGGGAAAAGCACGATCTGCAAAGCGCTCTCGCCGCCGAACAGGTCGGGATCAAAGCAGTTAAGAACTACGCTGAAGCTTTCCGCTCGCCGAAGGTGATCATTCTGGCGCTGCAGTTTTTCTGCTGGAGCATTGGCGTCTACGGCTTCGTGTTGTGGCTGCCGTCGATTCTCAAGGCCGGCGCGCAAATGGACATGATCGAGGCCGGCTGGCTCTCGGCCCTGCCGTATCTGGCGGCGGTGATCGGGATGCTGCTGGTGTCCTGGGGCTCGGACAAACTGCAAAAGCGCAAACGTTTCGTCTGGCCGCCGCTGCTGATTGCCTCGGTGGCGTTCTACGGTTCGTATGCCTTGGGTGCCGAGCATTTCTGGTGGTCGTACACGCTGCTGGTGATTGCCGGCGCCTGCATGTACGCGCCTTACGGGCCGTTCTTCGCGATCGTGCCGGAAATCCTGCCGGCCAACGTTGCTGGCGGCGCCATGGCACTCATCAACAGCATGGGCGCCCTCGGTTCGTTCGGTGGTTCGTATCTGGTCGGTTACCTCAACAGCTCCACCGGTTCGCCCGGCGCTTCGTACCTGCTGATGAGCGGCGCACTGATGCTCTCGGTGGTGCTGACGATTTTTCTCAAGCCCGGCGCGAGCGACCGGGTGACGGCCAAGCGCGTCGCACCGCGTCCGCAGCCGGCCCATTCCTGAATTGATAGAGAGATGACTGCGATGAAAAAGCAGGTTGTGCTGTACAAAAAACTGTCGGCGGCGCTGATGGCGCGCCTTGAGGAACAGGTCGACGTGACGCTGATCGACAGCCTCGACGCCGACGGCCTGATGAAACTGCGTGACGCCCTGCCCGGCGCCCACGGATTGCTCGGCGCGAGCCTGAAACTGGATGCGGCATTGCTTGATCTGGCACCGCAGCTCGAAGCGATTTCCAGCGTCTCGGTGGGCGTCGACAACTACGACATCGACTACCTGACCCGACGCAGAATTCTGCTGACCAACACCCCGGATGTGCTCACCGAAACCACTGCCGACACCGGTTTCGCGCTGATCCTGGCCACCGCCCGGCGAGTGGTGGAACTGGCGAACATGGTGCGCGGCGGTCACTGGCACCGCAGCATCGGCCCGGCGCATTTCGGCACCGATGTGCACGGCAAGACCCTGGGCATCATCGGTATGGGGCGGATTGGCGAGGCGTTGGCGCAGCGTGGACATTTCGGGTTCGGGATGCCGGTGATCTATCACAGCCAGTCGCGCAAACCGGCGGTCGAGGCACGCTTCAACGCGCAGTACCGCAGCCTTGAAGACTTGCTGCAGCAGGCGGATTTCATCTGTCTGACGTTGCCGCTGACGGCGCAGACTGAAGGTTTGATTGGCGCCGAACAGTTTGCGTTGATGCGCCCGGAAAGCATCTTCATCAACATTTCCCGAGGCAAGGTAGTAGACGAGACGGCCATGATCGATACCTTGCGCCATAACCGGATTCGCGCGGCGGGGCTGGATGTGTTCGAGCGCGAGCCGTTGAATCATGACTCGCCGTTGTTGCAACTGAATAATGTGGTGGCAACGCCGCACATGGGTTCGGCGACCCATGAAACGCGCGAAGCGATGGCGCGGTGTGCGGTGGAGAATCTGTTGGCGGCGTTAACTGGGAAGAAGCCGGTGAATCTGGTGAACTCATCAGCTTGGCAGAGCTGAAACTTTCAGCGCTTGTACCGGCCCTTCGCGAGCAGGCTCGCTCCCACAGGTCTTGTGTACACCGCAGTACACTGTGGGAGCGAGCCTGCTCGCGAAGGGGCCATTAAAGACAACACAGAACCTTCAGGCGCTGCGCACTTGCAAAAGCTGCGCAGCGCACAGCGCAATCCGCGAACACGCATCCGCCAGCTTCACCCGATCCACCACCAGCCCGATGCGAATATGCCCCGCCGCACTGGGCCCGAACGCTTCACCGGCCAGCACCGAAACCCCATACCCCTCCAGCAATCGTTCTGCAAAATCCTGCGCCCCGATCCCGGTCTGGCGCACATCGACCATCACAAACATCCCGCCATCCGGCTTGATCGGGTACAACCCCGGACAGCCGCGCAACCGCTCGCACACCAGATCCCGACGCAACCGGTATTCCTCGCGCATCAGCGTCACTTCCGGCAGGTCTGTCTCCAGCGCTACCTGCGCCGCTTTCTGCACGAAATCCGGCAGACCGAACAGCATGCTCAACGACAGATTCACCAAATGCTCGGCCAACGGTTTTGGCCCGATCATCCAGCCGATCCGCCAACCGGTCATCGCGTGGGACTTTGACAGGCTGTTGACGGTCGCGGTGCGCTCGGCCATGCCCGGCAGGCTCGCCGGGCTGACGTGCTCACCTTCGTATAACAATTCGCTGTAAACCTCGTCACTGATCAGCCACAAGTCATGACGAATGCACAGCGCCGCAAGCGCCTGCCAGATCAGCAACGACAGACTGGCGCCGGAAGGATTGTTGGGGCTGTTGAGCAACATGGCCCGAGTCTTCGGAGTGATCCGCGCCGCGACATCCACCGGGTCGACGCGAAAACCGTTCTCAGGGCGAACCGGAACAGGCACCACGGTTGCGCCACAGGCACCGAATACACCTTCATAAGTCACATACATCGGTTCGGCGACGATCACTTCATCGCCCGGATCAAGCAGGCATTGCGCCACCGAATACACCGCGCATTGTGCGCCGGGCAACACGATCACATGCTCGGCATCGACATCCTGGCCGCTGTTGCGTCGATGGCGCTCAGCGATCAACGTGCGCAGCTCCCGCCGGCCGCGCACTTCGGAATAATGCGTATCGCCCGCCAACAGGCTGTCGATGGCGCCGTGGATGATCGGCAGCGGCGTGTCGAAATCCGGATCACCCACCGACAGCAGCAACACATCGACCCCTTCGGCGCGCAGTTCCAGCGCTCGGTCGTGAATCCGCCAGGCCGCTGCTCCCTCCCCGGCGATTCGTTGGGTCAAGGCTGAATAGCGCATGTACGTCTCCTGATTGCGCGGTCTCCAGCCTACACCCTAGGTCAAATCACAAACCGCGCCACCATCGCATTCAAATCCACCGCCAGGCGCGACAGTTCGTGGGTCGCGGCGCTGGTCTGGTTGGCCCCGGCGGCCGATTGCGTGGCCAGGTCGCGGATGTTGACCAGGTTGCGGTCGACCTCGCGGGACACCTGCGCCTGCTCTTCCGAAGCGCTGGCGATGACCAGGTTGCGCTCGTTGATCTGGTGAATCGATTGGGTGATCTGCTCCAGTGCAACGCCGGCGGCGCGAGCCATTTCCAGAGTGGTCTGGGTGCGTTGGTTGCTCTGCTGCATCGACTCGACCGCTTCGCCGGTGCCGTTCTGGATGCCGGCGACCATTTTTTCGATTTCCTGGGTCGATTGCGCGGTGCGATGGGCCAGGGCGCGAACCTCGTCCGCTACCACGGCGAAACCACGCCCGGCTTCACCGGCACGGGCCGCTTCGATGGCAGCGTTGAGTGCCAGCAGGTTGGTCTGTTCGGCGATGGCGCGGATCACGTCCAGCACCTTGCCGATGTCGCGACCCTGAGCGGCCAGGCCTTCGATCATCTGCGCGGTGTTTTGTACGTCGTGGGTCATGGTCTGGATCGCATCAACGGTTTTCACCACCTGATCGCGACCTTCGCGGGCGGCGTGGGTCGACTGGTTCGAGGCTTCGGAGGTCGACACCGCGTTGCGTGCCACCTCTTCCACCGCGGCGGTCATTTCGTTGACGGCGGTGGCGGCCTGTTCGATTTCGTTGTTCTGCTGTTGCAGGCCACGGGAGGCTTCTTCGGTCACGGCGTTGAGTTCTTCGGCGGCGGCGCCCAGTTGCGTGGCGGAGCCGGCAATCTGCTCGATGGTCTTGCGCAGGTTGGCCTGCATGGCAGACAGGGCCTCGAGCAGACGCGCCGGTTCGTCCTTGCCGTCGATTTCGATGACTTTGGTCAGGTTGCCGCCGGCGATGGTTTGTGCCGCAGCGACGGCGCGGTTCAGCGGGGTGACGATGCTGCGGGTCAGCAGCCAGGCCAGCAATACCGTGGCCACTGCTGCGATGACGGCCACGATGACGATGCCGGTAATGGCACCGTCGTAATGCTCACCGGCCTGAATAGAAGCGTCTTTAGCACCAGCGGCATTGATCGCAATGAGTTTGTTGAGCTGCTCTCCCATCTGGTCCGTGCCGTCCTTGATCTTCGTGTTGATCAGGGCGCGCATCTCTTCGAGCTTGTCCTGACGCGACAAATCCATCATTTGGTTCTGGGCTTGCAGATAGTTGTCCAGCGTCGTCGCGAAGGCCTGATATTGCGCACGCTCTTCACTCTCAGCGGGCAACGCGGCGTAAGCGGCCTGGGCGCTGCGCACTTTGTCCACCAGCACGCCGATGCGAGTCTGTGCTTCCTGCAGGCCTGCAGCTTCACGGTTGACCAGAACCCGGAACGATAGAATCCGCAGACGCAATACGTTCTCCGTCATCACACCAAGATAAGTGACGCTGGGCAACTGATTGGTCTGCATCTCGACGGAAGCCTGACGGATGATCGACATGCGGTTGACGGCGAACACGCCGAGCACGATCACCAGCAGGGCAATAAAGGCAAAACCGAGGAAGGCACGGGGCGCGATATTCAGATTACGCAAGGACATAGGAGGACTCTCGGATAGTTGAAACTACTAGCGTCCATGCCCTTTCACTGGCCCTTGTGCGGGCTTCAGTCCGGCGTCACTGTTTCAGGAAGTCTTGTGCGCGCCTGATCTCTGTATCGGCCAGGCTTGAGGGATTTTGCAGGTAAAGAGCAAATATTTTTCTAATTATTGCGAGTGTTTCGCTATTGAAACACCCGACGTTTTAGATGATGGGTGACAGGTCAGCCCGCAGTTGCCACACGCCATACGCGAGCAATGTCTGTGGCACGTTCGCGCAGCAGGCGTGGCGCCTCGGCGCAGGCTTGTTCCAGCGTCATCGGGCCGCTGGTGACGGCGAATGCTGCGTCGATACCGTGCTCGTAGAGTGCCTGATAACCCTCGCCCAGCGTGCCGGCAATGACAATCACCGGCACGCCGTGCTGCTTGGCGATCCGCGCGACGCCGAACGGGGTTTTGCCGCGCAGGGTCTGGGCATCGAAGCGTCCTTCGCCGGTGATGACCAGATGTGCGCCCTTCACGGCCTCGGCCAGTCCGACCAGTTCCGCGACGACTTCGACACCGGCCTGGAACCGTGCGCCGAGAAATGCCTTGGCAGCAAAGCCCAATCCACCCGCGGCACCGCTGCCCGGCTCATCGCGGACATCCTTGCCCAGCGCTTGCGCGCAGAGTTCGGCGAAGTGGCCGAGGGCCTGATCCAGTTGCTGCACTTGCGCAGGAGATGCGCCCTTCTGCGGACCGAAGATTGCCGAGGCGCCGTGAGGGCCACACAGCGGATTGTTGACGTCGGCGGCGATGTCAAAACGCACTTGCGCCAGACGCGGGTCGAATTCGCTCAAGTCCAGTCGTGCGAGTTGCGCCAGCGCCAGACCGCCCGGCACCAGCGATTGCCCTTGAGCATCCAGCAATTTCACGCCCAACGCCTGCATCGCGCCGGCGCCGCCGTCATTGGTGGCGCTGCCGCCGATGGCCAGAATGACCCGCTGTGCGCCGGCATCCAGCGCTGCACGGATCAGTTCACCGGTGCCGAACGTGCTGCTGATGCAGGCATCGCGCTGCCCCGGCGGCACCAGTTGCAAGCCGCTGGCCTCGGCCATTTCAATGATTGCGGTGTGGTTGTGCGGCAGCCAGCCCCACGCCGCATCGACCGCCGCGCCCAACGGGCCGCGCACGCGGGTACGGCGCAGTTCGCCTTCACACGCAGCGAGAATTGACTCCACCGTGCCTTCGCCACCGTCGGCCATCGGGCACTTGACCAGCGTCGCCTGCGGCCAGACCTGCGCCAGGCCCAGCGCAATGGCTTCTGCAACGCCTTGGGCACTCAGGCTGTCCTTGAACGAATCGGGGGCGATGACGATTTTCATGCGAATTCTCCAGTTCCAATGCCCCTCATGCTGCCAGTCGCCTCGCACGTTGACGCCTGTCCGCTGCACAAGTCGTGCAGGCGTTTATTGTTCATTTCGACAAATCGTCGGTCTGTGGCAGCAATTGCACACCCAGATACAACGCCAGCATCCCGTCCAGTTTCAACGGATCGACCCCGCTCAACTCGGCGATCCGCTCCATCCGGTAACGCAGGCTGTTGCGGTGAATCCCCAACGCATCGGCGCAGGCCTGACTCTGCCCGTCGTGATCGCACCAACTGCGCAGGGTCGCGAGCAACTGGCCGTTGCTGTCCTTGGCGATCACCTTGCGCAATGGTTTGAGCAATTCGTCCAGCGCATCATCGTTGCGATGGCGCCAGAGCATCACCGGCAGGCGATAGCGGTTGAGGGTCAGCAGTCGAGAATGCGGCAACACTTCGCGGCCATAGGCGAGCAGATCGCCGACCCGTCGATAGCAACGACGCAACCCGGCCAGCCCATCGGCCTGCCCGCCGACCGCAATGCGCAGGATGTTCCAGCCCAGGCCATCGAGCTTTTCCAGCAAGCGATCATGCTCGACGTTCTGACTCGCCGGCCGACACCACAGCAGCGACGACTTGGCCGAACTCACGCACCAACTGTCCGGATAGCGTGTCGTCAGCCAGGCACTCAGCGCCTCGACGGTTTGCCCCGGCCCGTGCTCCAGTCCTAGCTCAAACAGGTACGGCACCCGCGTCAGTTGCGGTTTGAGGCCCAGTTGCTGGGCCTCGTCGACCAGCCTTGGCGAATCCCCCGCCTCACTCAGCAGCAGCGCCAGCAAGTCATCGCAACGCTGCCGCCGCCATTGCTGCTCGGATTGCTGGTTGCGCTGGCCGACCAGCATTTCGGCGGTCATGCGCACCAGCTCGGCGTAAGTGCGCAGTTGCTCCGGTTCGCCGGTGATGCCGAGCACACCGATCAAGCGCTGATCGAGCAACAGCGGCAGATTGATCCCCGGCTGCACGCCTTTGAGATGCACCGCCGTCTGCGCGTCGATCTCCACCACTCGCCCGTTGGCCAGGACCAATTGCGCACCTTCGTGACGGGTGTTGATGCGCTCCGGCTCGCCGCTGCCGAGGATCAGTCCCTGGCTGTCCATGACGTTGACGTTGTACGGCAAAATGGCCATGGCCCGGTCGACGATGTCCTGGGCGAGGTCGTGATCGAGTTCGAACATAAAGGCTGAAATCCTTGAAAACAGGCGCGGACGGTTGTTCACCCGCACAGGGTCTGCCGGCAAACCCTGTGCTCAGGCACAAAGACAATCCGGCCAAAGGTGACCGAGACTCTCAGGGCGATCAACGTTACCCTTTGCATCGCAAAAAATCATAATAAAGAGAGAGCCGCCATGTCGCAGAGCGCCGCTGCCGCCCAGACCATCGCTGACGATAAAAATGCCGTCTACAAACGCATCACCCTGCGTTTGATCCCCTTCATCTTCATCTGCTACCTGTTCAACTACCTCGACCGGGTCAACGTTGGATTTGCCAAACTGCAGATGCTCGACGCGCTGAAATTCAGCGAAACCGTGTACGGCCTCGGTGCCGGTATCTTCTTCATCGGCTACGTGCTGTGCGGCGTACCGAGCAACCTCGCGCTGACCAAGTTCGGCCCACGGCGCTGGATCGCGCTGATGATGATCACCTGGGGCACGCTGTCGACTTGCCTGCTGTTTGTCACCACACCGACCCAGTTCTACACCCTGCGCCTGTTCACCGGCGCGGCTGAAGCCGGGTTCTTCCCGGGCGTTGTGCTCTATCTCTCGCAGTGGTTCCCGACCTTCCGCCGTGGCCGGATCATGGCGTTGTTCATGTCGGCGATCCCGGTGTCCGGCCTGCTGGGCAGCCCGTTTTCCGGCTGGATCCTCAATCACTTCGCTGCGGGCCAGGGCGGTTTGGCCGGTTGGCAGTGGATGTTCCTGCTGCAAGGTATTCCGACTGTGATCCTCGGCGCACTCGCCTACTTCCTGCTCAGCGACAACTTCGCCAACGCCAAGTGGCTGACCCCGCATGAGCGTTCGGTACTGGAAGCCGATCAGGCGGAAGACCTGGCGAACAAACCTAAAACCACTTCCGACTCGCTGATCGCCGTGTTCAAGAACCCAGCCATCTGGGCCTTCGGCCTGATCTACTTCTGCATTCAGAGCGGCGTGTACGCGATCAACTTCTGGCTGCCGTCGATCATCAAGAACCTCGGTTTCAGCGACAACCTGGTGATTGGCTGGTTGAGTGCGATTCCGTATCTACTGGCGGCGGTGTTCATGCTGGTGGTGGGTCGTTCGGCGGACTTGCGTAAAGAGCGTCGCTGGCATTTGGTGGTGCCAATGTTGATGGGGGCGATTGGTCTGCTGATCGCGGTGAACTTCGCGGCGAATCCGGCGATTGCGATTCTCGGTCTGACCATTGCGACCATGGGCGCGTTGACCGGTCTGCCGATGTTCTGGCCCGTGCCGACGGCGATGCTGAGTGCAGGCGCTGCGGCGGGTGGGTTGGCGTTGATCAATTCGATGGGGCAGATGGCGGGGTTCCTGAGCCCTTACCTCGTGGGTTGGGTCAAGGACAGCACCGGGTCGACGGATGCGGCGTTGTACCTGCTGGCGGGTGTGATTGTTGGCGGGAGCCTGCTGGCGTTGCGGATGACGCGGACGTTGCGGGCCTGATTATTGGCAGGTACACAAAAACGGCCCGATTCGGGCCGTTTTTTATTGTTGCTCGTTGATCGGTCAGGGCTGGGCTTCAGCCGCCGTGTCCAGATTATCCAGCACCCGATTTACCGCCAGTTCCGCCAGCATGATCAGTTGCCCGATGCCCAGCAGCACATGCCGCTGCGGCGCATCGAGCATTCCGGCGAAATCGCTGGCCATGGTTTTGGCCGAGGTCAGGGTTTCGCAGGCGTCGGCCAGTAGCTCTTCGCTCGGGATGCCGGGGGCGATGAGGTAGCGGGTGTTGGGTTTGAGCAACGGTTTTCGGGGGAGCAGCGGATTGAGGTAATGATCGAGGGCGCGTTCGGCGGCTTCGTGGAATTTCTTTGAATCGAGGGTTTCGTAGGGGGACGTTGAATCGGCTTCGGGTGGGTTGGGTGTTGGTTTGATCATGGTGAAACTCCCTGATTGATGGAGCTGCCACAGTTCGCTGCGAAACGAATAGAGGTGGCAGCTGTACGCGGGTTCGCAGACCGGGAATCAAGGAACCCGGCATACCCGAAGGTATCCCGCGCACAACCGCCATTACACGATCAGGCAACAATGCTGAACGGAAACGGCGCGCTGGGCGCCTTGATTGATCCGGGCTGCGAAACCCGATCGCTGATTCGTCAGCGACCGGGAAACGATAGAGCCCGCGTCCAAGGCGCACAAGCCGGCGGATTCTGGCGCAGTCGTAGGCAACGGCGCAAGGTTGTGTAGCCTGAGGTGCGTGTCTGAACGTGTCCTTTAAACGCCACGATTAAACACTCACAAAATCCCCGTTTTTGCATCCAGTTCCAGCACCAGGCCTCCCGGCATCTGCACAAAAATCTGCCAAACCCCATCCTCCGGCACCTGCGCCACCTGATACGGCAACCCACTGCCCTGCACCCGCTCCAAAACCACCGCCGCGTCTTCATCGGTCCGAAACGCGATATGACTCAACGCCGCCTCATCCAGCGCCGCTTGCTCAATCACATGCACCAACGCCTGCCCATCCTGATACAACCAACGCCCGGGAAACGGAAACGGCGGTCGACGCCCCGGCGTCAATCCCAGCAGTGCGTTGAAAGCATCCTGAATCGGTTGCCCGTCCGGCGCGTTGAACGCCATGTGATCGAAGTGCCAGGTCATAACAATCCACCTCCGTCGACATCGATGATGCTGCCGCTGATAAAGCCGTTTTTCATGACCAGCATAAACGCGGCGGCCAGGTCCTGTGGCGTGCCGACACGGCCCACCGGCAGCGCCGCCGAGGTGCGGGCGAACATCGCGCTGCGCTGGCTTTCATCCATGCCGGCGTAGGCTTCGGTGTCGGTCACGCCGGGGCTGATCACGTTGACCCGACGCGGCGCCAGCTCCTTGGCCAGTTGTTTGGCCAGAGCGTCCAGCGCGGCATTCAGGGTGGTCTTGATGAATTGCCCTGCGACGAATTTGCGCGACAGCAAACCCGACGTCAGGGTGATGCTGCCCCGCTCGCTCAGGTACGGCAGCGCCGCTTGAATCGCGCGCAAAGTGCCCCAGAATTTCACATCGAACGCCTGCTGCGCCTGGAGCAGATCGCTGTCGGCCAACGGCTTGGCGCTGACGCTCGGCCCGGCGGTCATCACCAGATGATCGAACGCGCCGATGCGTTCGAACAGTTGACGCAGCGAGGCCTCATCGGTGACATCGGCTGACTCGTGGCGGATACCTTCGTGAGTTTCGGACGTTTCAGCACGGCGCCCGACCGAGTAAACACGGGCGCCACGTTCCGCGGCATTCGACGCGACGGCGGCGCCAATGCCGCTGCTGCCGCCGATGACCACAACAGTCTGATTGTCGAATGGTTTCATGGGAGTTCTCCGGTGGGCTTGAGGAGATTGCATCTTCCCCCGTTGCCAATCGCAGAAAAATCCCGGTAAATCGGAAGGATCTTTAAAGGATTTTTACCAATGAGCTCGATTCTGGATCTTGAGATCTTCGTCCGTACCGCCGACTCCGGCAGCATTTCCGCCGCCGCCCGGGCGCTGGAGCTGACCCCGGCCGCCGCCAGCATCGCCTTGAAACGCCTGGAAACCCGCCTCGGCATCCGCCTCTTCGCCCGCTCGACCCGCAGCATGCGCCTGACCGAAGAAGGCCGGCGCTATCTGGAAAGCGTGCGTCTGGCACTGGCCACACTGGCCGAGGGCGAACAGGCGCTGAAGCAACAGACCGAAGGCCTGAGCGGCGTGCTGCAACTGGCGGCACCGTCGGACTTCGGGCGCAACGTGTTGCTGCCGTGGCTGGACGATTTCAAGCGCGAGCACCCGCACATTCAGCTGCAATTGCTGCTCAACGACCGACACGCGGACCTGTTTCGCGAGACGGTGGATGTGGCGTTGCGCTTTGGCGTGCCGAGTGATTCGACGCTGGTGGCGTTGCCGATTCTGTCCGAGCATCGTCGCGTGGCCTGTGCCAGCCCTGCGTATCTGGAGCGTCACGGCACACCGCAGAACCCCGCCGAGCTGAGCGATCACAGCGCCCTGCTCTATCTGCGCAACGGCCGGCCTTACAACACTTGGCGTTTCCATCGCGAAGACGAAACGCTTGAAGTCGAAGTACGCGGCGACTACCTCAGCGACGACGGCGAAGTCGCCCGCCGCTGGGCACTCGCCGGGCACGGCATCGCTTACAAGGCCTGGCTCGACGTGGCCGAAGACGTACGCGCCGGACGACTGGTGACGCTGGTCGATGACTGGCATGGTGAGAGCGTGCCGTTCAATCTGCTGTGCCCGCACCGGGTGCAGGTGTCGGAACGGGTCAAGGTGTTGCAGGCGTTTTTACGCGAGCGCTGCGAGGCGTTGCGCCGATAAATTCACTTTGCCGCGCCGGGCGCTTCTGGTATTTGATGGAAGCTTTCCCACCGACAAAAGGATTTCGGCATGAGCTATCGCACACTGGGTCATTCGGGGTTGCAGGTGTCCACCCTCACCCTCGGCACGATGATGTTCGGCGAGCAGACCAGCGCAGAGGATTCGCTGCGCATCATCGACAAGGCGTGGGATCAGGGCATCAACTTCATCGACACGGCTGACGTCTACACCAACGGCCGCTCGGAAGAGATCGTCGGCGAAGCCATCGCCCGTCATCGTCACGAATGGGTGCTGGCGACCAAGGTCGGATTCGGCCCGGTGGACGGCGTGCCGAATCGCAGCGGACTGAGCCGCAAGCACATTTTCAATGGTCTGGAAGCCAGCCTGACACGGCTCGGCACCGACTACCTCGACATCTATTACCTGCACCGCGAAGACCACAACACGCCGCTGGAAGTGACGATCTCGGCGATTGGCGATCTGATTCGCCAGGGCAAGATCCGTTATTGGGGCCTGTCGAACTATCGCGGCTGGCGGATCGCCGAGGTGATTCGTGTGGCAGACAAACTGGGTGTCGATCGCCCGGTGATCAGCCAGCCGCTGTACAACATCGTCAACCGTCAGGCCGAAACCGAGCAGATCACCGCCGCCCAGACCTACGGCCTCGGCGTGGTGCCTTACAGCCCGCTGGCCCGTGGCGTGCTCAGCGGCAAATACGCACCGGACGTGACCCCGGACGCCAACAGCCGCGCCGGGCGTCAGGACAAACGGATTCTGGAGACTGAATGGCGCGTGGAGTCGTTGCGCATTGCCCAGCAGATCCAGCACTACACCAAAGAGCGCGGGGTCGGGATTGTCGAGTTTGCGATTGCCTGGGTGCTGAACAACGGCGCGGTGACGTCGGCGATTGTCGGGCCGCGTACGGAAGAACAGTGGGATGCGTACACCAAGGCGCAGGCAGTGAAGATTACGGCGGAAGACGAAGCGTTTATCGATTCGCTGGTGACGCCGGGGCATGCGTCTACGCCGGGGTTTAATGATGTGAGCCATTTTGTGTCTGGGCGTAAACCGCGTTCGGCGTGAGATCGCTGCCCTCATCGGAACGCCGCCCGCCTATCCCTCTCCCGGGGGGAGAGGGAACCGATTGGGGGAAATTGAAGCTACGCTTTTGCCTGAAGCTGTTGTGTTGAATCCGTAATCGACTCGGACTTTCACGTCGCTGAAACTCGTGAGACACCTCGGTCAGTCCCCTCTCCCTCCGGGAGAGGGTTAGGCGGGCGGCGTTCCGATGAGGGGCTTTTGAACTCATGTAGAAAATATTGACCACTCCGACCAATATTCACCACAAAAACCACGTATCCTGCGCGCCCCGTTTGACCATCACCCCCGCGAGGACAGTTTGTCTAAAGGTATCGCTCTTTCGGTAACAGCCTCGACGCTGTTTGCCGTCATGTATTACTACACCTCGTTGCTCACTCCGTTGAGCGGCGTGGAAATTTTCGGTTGGCGGATGCTGCTGACCGTGCCCTGCATGACCGTGTTCATGATGTTGTCCGGCGAATGGCGGCGGGCGCTGGAGCTGCTGCGCCGGATCCCTGCGCTGCCGAAGCTGATCGGTGGCCTGATCCTGTCGTCTGCATTGCTGGGCATGCAGTTGTGGCTGTTCATGTGGGCGCCGCTCAACGGCTACAGCCTCGATGTATCGCTGGGTTATTTCCTGTTGCCGTTGGCCATGGTGCTGACCGGACGCATCGCTTATGGCGAAAACCTGTCATACCTGCAAAAAGTCGCGGTGTTTTTTGCCAGCCTCGGCGTGTTGAACGAGCTGTATCAGGTCGGCGGGTTTTCCTGGGCGACGCTGGTCGTAGTTGTCGGTTACCCGTTGTATTTCGTGCTGCGCAAATACCTCAAGACCGACAACCTCGGCGGTTTGTGGGTCGACATGACGCTGATGTTGCCGGTGGCGTACTGGTTTGTGCGCGGCGGCGAACAGGGTTTCGGCGTGTTCGATCAGTACCCGGCGCTGACGTGGCTGATTCCACTGCTCGGTCTGATCAGTGCGTCGGCGCTGGTGGTGTACATCATCGCCAGCCGCTTGCTGCCGTTCAGCCTGTTTGGTTTGTTGAGTTACGTTGAGCCGGTGTTGCTGCTCGGTGTGGCGCTGTTGCTGGGCGAGAGCATCAAGCCCGGTGAATGGCTGACTTACATCCCGATCTGGCTCGCGGTGGTAGTACTGGTGTTTGAAGGGTTCAAGCATCTGATGCGCCAGCGCAGGCCTTAAAAGCAGCACAAAACAAATGTGGGAGCGGGCTTGCTCGCGAAGGCGTCGGATCAGTCAACTGAAGTGTTGAATGAACGATTGCTTTCGCGAGCAAGCCCGCTCCCACATTTTTTATCGGTGCAGCTGATTACTCGGTAGCGAGTACGCCACGACGCACCTGGTCACGCTCGATCGATTCGAACAGTGCCTTGAAGTTGCCTTCGCCGAAACCATCATCGCCCTTTCGCTGGATGAATTCGAAGAACACCGGGCCCATCAGGGTTTCCGAGAAGATCTGCAGCAGCAGACGCTTGTCTTCTTTATCCGACGCACCATCGAGCAGGATGCCGCGCGATTGCAACTGATCGACCGGTTCGCCGTGGTTCGGCAGACGGCCTTCGAGCATTTCGTAGTAGGTGTCCGGCGGCGCGGTCATGAAGCGCATGCCGATTTTCTTCAGCTGATCCCAGGTCTTGACCAGGTCGTCAGTGAGGAACGCCACATGCTGAATGCCCTCGCCGTTGAACTGCATGAGGAATTCTTCGATCTGCCCGGCACCCTTCGACGATTCTTCGTTGAGCGGGATGCGGATCATGCCGTCCGGAGCGGTCATCGCTTTCGAGGTCAGGCCGGTGTATTCGCCCTTGATGTCGAAGTAACGGATCTCGCGGAAGTTGAACAGCTTCTCGTAGAAGTTGGCCCAGTAGGCCATGCGGCCGCGATACACGTTGTGGGTCAGGTGGTCGATGATTTTCAGGCCGGCACCGACCGGGTTGCGGTCAACGCCTTCGAGGAACACGAAGTCGATGTCATAGATCGAGCTGCCTTCGCCGAAACGGTCGATCAGGTACAGCGGCGCGCCGCCAATGCCCTTGATCGCCGGCAGGTTCAGTTCCATCGGACCGGTTTCGATGTGGATCGGCTGGGCGCCGAGTTCCAGTGCGCGGTTGTAGGCCTTTTGCGAATCCTTGACCCGGAACGCCATGCCGCAAACGGACGGGCCGTGTTCGGCCGCGAAGTACGAAGCAACGCTGTGGGGTTCGTTGTTGAGGATCAGGTTGATCGCGCCCTGGCGATACAGGTGCACGTTCTTGGAACGGTGGGTCGCGACCTTGGTGAAGCCCATGATCTCGAAGATCGGCTCCAGGGTGCCAGGCGTCGGCGATGCGAACTCGATGAACTCGAAGCCCATCAGGCCCATTGGGTTTTCGTATAAATCTGCCATGGTTGGCGCCTCATCATTCTTATCAATTAACCAGAGTTATTTGTCAGTAATGCTGAGACCGGTGGGTGGCGCACAGGAGATGCCACGCACACTGCGGGCGAGGAAGTCACCGTAGATCAGTTGAAACCCGAATATCTTCATTGTCGACCCAAGGCTCTTGCGGGCGAGGCTTCTGCTGCCAGAAGACGATTATTATTGTATGCGTAACCCGATTCTACACAGCGTAAATAGGGTTGTCTGCCCTCTCTATAAAATCCGCTTTTTTCGGCCCGGTGCAAGGGGTTTGTTGCACAGGTAAATGCCCGTCAGGATCAGTGCGCCGCCCAGCCCCATGGGGATCGTCACTGGTTCACCCAGCAGGATGGCACCAGCCAGCACGGCAGTCAGCGGGTTGAGCGCGATGAACACGCCAGAGCGAGTTGCACCCAATTTGCGGATACCGTCGTAGTAACCGATGTAGGCCACCGCCGAGCCGAGTACGCCCAGGTAGATCAGGCTCAGCCATTGCGTCGTGCCCAGATTGGCCACCGGTTGCACGCTCACCTCACCGTGAATGGCAGCCAGCACCCAAAGCATCAGCGTACCGAGTACGATCGAAAACGTAACGGTCTGCAACGGGCCGATGCTGTGATTAAGGCTGCGGGAAAAAAGCGAATAAACGCCCCAGCCGATTACGCAGCCGAAAATCAGCAGGTCACCCAGCCAGGCGTCTGGCGGCGTGGTCAGCCATTGTGGATCACGGCTGACGATCACCACACCGGCGCCGCCGATACACACCAGAATGCCGATGATTTTGGATCGACTCATTTGCTCCTTGAACAAGAGCCATGACGCCAGACCGATTACCGCCGGATTCAACGCGACGATGAGCGATGCCCGCGACGCATTGATGTATTGCAAGCCGTAAAAGAAGCACAGGTTGTAGAAGAAGATCCCGAAGAAACCCAGCGACACCAGTTGCAGCCATTGCCGGCCGGTGGGTCGCGCAAAAGGAATTCGCGCCAGCCACAGAAATCCGAGCAACGCGACGCTGGCCAGCAGGAATCGAAGGCTGGCCGCAAGGATCGGGCTCAGGCTGCCGGCCAGCATGCGCCCGGCGACCCAGGTCCCGCCCCAGATCATGGTGACCATGGCCAGATTCAGATAGACGGGAATGTCCGAGGTCTCTGGACGGATTGATTCATGACTACTCATAACGCTCTCAACGACTCAACGGGCGGATGCCGTATCATTCGAGTCATTATTGATCATCGTAAAATGAGCTTTTACTCATGACCTTGACCCAGCTCGAAATCTTTTCGCTGGTGGCCGAACTGCGCGGCTTCACCCTCGCGGCCCATCGCCTGGGGATCTCGCAATCGGCGGTGTCCCACGCCTTGAAGTCGCTGGAGCAGGAACTGGGTGTCGATTTATTTCGCCGGCATCAATCGCAAGTGGAACTCAGCGACATTGGCGAGCAGTTGCTGTTGCGCGCGCGGGCCATGCTCGGGCTGGCCAACACGTTGCGCCAGGAAGCCGCCGATGCGCGCGGGCTGAAAAGCGGCACCTTGCGCATCGGCTCGTTCGGCCCGACCTCATCGATCAGGTTGCTGCCGCGAATCCTCCGGCATTTCCGCCAGGTGCACCCGGGCATCGAGGTTCACATCGACGAAGGGCCGGACCGCCAGGTGCTCCAGTGGCTTGATGCGCGACGGATCGATATCGGTTTCGTGGTGTTGCCCGAAGAACGCTTCGATACGTTCGCCCTGATGGAAGATCGGATGGTCGCCCTGCTCCCGCTCGACCATCCTCTGGCCACGCAGGCGGCACTGAGCCTGAACGATCTGTGCAGCGACCCGTTCGTACTCACCGAAGCCGGCTCTTCGGAACTGGTATCGCGACTGTTCAACGCGGCAAGGCTGAGCCCGAATATCCGCTACCGCTGCTCGCAACTGCTGAGCACCCTCGATACCGTGAGCCGGGGCGACGCCATCACGATCGTTGCCGAAGGTTCCCTCCCGGACGAGCCGGATCCGCGCTATGTGAAGAAGCCATTGTCACCGGCCGTGCAACGACACATCGGTCTGGCCGTACTCGATAAACGCCAGGCTTCACCCGCGACCCTGGCATTCATCAAATTGGCAACAACGCTGGATTACCGCTGAGCGGCACGAGTTCCAACGGCCAACTATCATGGGCACAGCCCCATCGCTTTCCGGAAGGTGCACCCTTGCCCCGCCTGCAGTCGAGAGCCCCACACCATCGCAACAGGATGCGCCCATGCCTCTGACCGTCAGGCCCCGCCGCAAACGCAGTACCCGAATCATCGTGACACTGTTGTGCGGCTTGCTGCCGATCCTCATCGGCACCGTCATTCTTCATATACAGGCCGAACGTACGCTGGAGCAGAGTTCCCGACAAACCGCCGAGGAAGCTTTGCGCCAGTTTGATCTGATGCTCGACAACACCGCCCAGTCCGCCCGGGAATTGCTGCCGCTGGCTGGCCAGCCCTGCGAGAACGTCAAACTGGCACTGCGCGAATAGGTCACCCGCCGCCCGTTCGTGCGCTCGACCAATCTGGTGTGGGACAACAACCTCTATTGCAGTTCGTTGTTCGGTGATTTCAAGGAAGCCGTCAATCCGGGGGACTACACCCAAGGCAAGTTATGGCTCATGAACGGCAACCCGGTTACACCGGATACGGCGCTGCTGGTGTATCGACTGAACGATGGCCGGGGCGGCGCCCTGACGACGCTGGACGGCTATCACTTGAGCAATATCCTGCGCCTGATCGGCCGGCAGACATTGTTATTGCTGCAGGTCGGCAACAATTGGCTTTCAGCCGATGGCAAGGTGCATCAAGGCGCCCTTCCCGAGTTGCCGGTGGCCCAGAGTACGTTGAACTCTCCACACTATGCCTACACGGTGAGCGCCGGTTTCCCTGAAGATGAAATCTGGAACTACATGAGCGACGAATATCCGCCGCTGTTCAGTCTGTTGATTTTCTTCGGGGCGGTATCCGGAGCAATCGGTTATGTCGTGCAGAACCGCGCAACATCCCCCAGTCACGAAATGCTGCGCGCGCTGGAGGCCGGAGAGTTCATTCCCTACTTTCAACCGGTGGTCTATGGCGACAGCAAACGCTGGTCGGGCTGCGAAGTACTGATGCGCTGGAATCATCCCAGAGAAGGCCTGGTACGTCCGGACCTGTTCATACCGTTTGCCGAACATTCCGGGCTGATCGTGCCGATGACCCGTTCATTGATGCAGCAGACCGCTGTCGTGCTCGGGCCGCTGTCTTCTTCCTTCGAAGCCCCCTTCCACATCGGAATCAACATTACAGCCAGCCACTGCCACGATCTTGAATTGGTGGAAGACTGTCGGGAGTTCCTGGCGGCATTCGCGCCCGATAGTGTCAGCCTGGTACTTGAGTTGACGGAGCGGGAACTGATCGAGCCCACCGACATCACCCATCAACTGTTTGAGCAACTGCGCGCCATGGGCGTAAAGATCGCCATCGACGACTTCGGCACCGGTCATTCGAGCCTGGGTTACCTGAGAACACTCAATGTCGACTTCCTCAAGATCGACCAGACGTTCGTCGCCATGATCGATAAAGATGCCCTGTCACGACACATTCTGGACAGCATCATCGAGCTATGCGCCAAACTGGATCTGGGAACTGTGGCCGAGGGTGTAGAGACACAAGCCCAGTGCGATTACCTGGCGGCGCATCACGTCAACTTTCTGCAAGGCTACCTGTTCGGCAAGCCCGTTTCTGCCATAGACTTCATTGACGCATTAACTCACCATTAACTTGGCCTGATAAATCCGGGCTTGCCGACAGCGCGCACGAAATTGATTCAAGACATCGCCGTTTTTTACATAAAGAAAAAGTCAGGATTTACTCTCGTCGCATTAACTACTACAATTTTTCTTACCTGTTGCAAGACTGGCAGGTGAGCCACTATCACCGAGTCGCTTCAAGGCTCTTGGCTTATAGCTTTGTTTGCGGTTGGTATCAGCCAAACACACTATTGGAGTAAAGATATTGTCCAGACTCGCTGAATTTCGTGCAGCTGAAAAGGCCCTTCAGGAACAGCTCAAGCAGCTGGAATCGCTGAAGAACGATGCCGGGCTCAAGAAAGAAATCGAATTCGAAGAAAAGCTCCAGGGGCTGATGAAAACCTACGGCAAAGGCCTGAAAGACATCATCGCCATCCTCGATCCGAATCCGGCAAAATCCGGCCTGCAACAGGCCTCGGCACCTAAAACCCGCCGCGCTCGCGTGGTCAAGGTCTATCAGAACCCGCACACCGGCGAGCTGATCGAGACCAAGGGTGGCAACCATCGCGGCCTGAAGGCCTGGAAGGAACAATACGGTGCAGCCACCGTTGATTCCTGGTTGCGCGGTTAATCCCTGGCAAACATAAAAGCCCTGCAAATGCAGGGCTTTTTTTTGGACAATATTTAACAAATGCAACATTTTCTTGTTGAAAAAGTTGGCAGCAAAATCTCCGTCGCACGCTGAAACTATGCTTCCGGATGTTGCGCACCTGCCAGGCGAACAACTTTGTATTTAATTACTTTCGGTATCTGGAAGCCCGTTGACCAGCGAACAGCCGATTAAAATTTCAGGCTGTTTCTTGCGCTCGCAATTTCATCCGCGCTGGCCTTGTAAACGTCGGCTTGCCCGGCATACGAAAGTACATACGCCTTGTCCGCCTCTACTGCGGCGACCAGTGTTTGCGACAACACATGACGCCCGTTCTCAGTGACAGTACAAGTGGTTTCAAGCGCTGCCAATGAACCCAGCGTACTGGGATGAACCTTGTTGCAGACACTCTGGTAGCCCCCTTGGAAAAAGTCCTTCTGCACCGACTTGCGCATCTCCAGCAACACGCCTTGCAGATTGACCTGATGACCTGTCTCCACACGCGTCATCGTCAACTCCATCACCATCACCTGATTACCATCGGCGTCGGTCTTCGCCGCCCGCTGACGGGTAACTTCCGGCGTTGTGTCGGGCAACGCTTCAACTTGCCAGCCGGACGGCCAGGTAATGCTCGGAGCGTCCGCCAGGGCTGCAATGGCAACGAGGGACAAGCCGAAGAAAACGAACAGCGATTTGAACGGTCGGATCATTACCAGAGGCACTCGCAGATTGAACCATAAAGTCTGAGGCTCGCCCGCTCGCAGGGCAAGCCCGCGCTTTCGGTTTGGCGATGCCGCAACGCATGCGTATCATTGCGCCCATTCACTCGCCCCAATTTGTTACGGAGGGCTCATGAGCCTGCAAGAACTGAACACCTTCCCTGGCGTGACCGCCACCCCGGACAGCGCAACCCGCAACTTTGTGTTCAACCACACCATGCTGCGCGTCAAGGACATCACCAAGTCGCTGGACTTCTACACCCGTGTACTGGGCTTCTCGCTGGTAGAGAAGCGTGATTTCCCGGAAGCGGAATTCAGCCTGTACTTCCTCGCATTGGTCGACAAGTCGCAGATCCCGGCCGATGCCGCTGCGCGTACCGAGTGGATGAAGTCGATCCCCGGCATCCTGGAACTGACCCACAACCACGGCACCGAAAGCGATGCCGATTTCGCCTACCACAATGGCAACACTGACCCGCGCGGTTTCGGCCACATCTGCATTTCGGTCCCGGACATCGTCGCGGCTTGTGCACGCTTTGAAGAACTGGGCTGCGACTTCCAGAAGCGCCTGACCGATGGCCGCATGAAAAGCCTGGCGTTCATCAAGGATCCGGATGGTTACTGGGTCGAGATCATCCAGCCAGCGCCGCTGTAAAGCTGAACCTGGGTAGAAAGCACCGCGCAACGAAAAAACCCCATCATCGCTGATGGGGTTTTTCTTTTTTTAGGCCCGGGATTTATGCCGGGGCCGAAGTCCGGATCAAGTGATCGAAAGCGCTGAGGGAAGCCTTGGCGCCCTCGCCCACCGCAATCACGATCTGCTTGTACGGCACGGTGGTCACGTCACCGGCGGCAAAGATGCCGGGGATCGAGGTTTCACCGCGGTTGTCGACGATGATCTCGCCGCGCGGCGACAGCTCGATGGTGCCTTTGAGCCAGTCGGTATTGGGCAGCAAACCGATCTGCACGAAGATCCCTTCCAGCTCGACCGAGCGCAGTTCGTCAGTATTGCGATCCTTGTAGCGCAGACCGTTGACCTTCTGGCCATCGCCAGTGACTTCAGTGGTCAACGCACTGGTGATCACGGTGACGTTCGGCAGGCTGTGAAGCTTGCGTTGCAACACAGCGTCGGCACGCAGTTGTACATCGAACTCGAGCAAGGTGACGTGGGACACGATGCCAGCCAGATCGATGGCCGCTTCGACGCCGGAGTTACCGCCGCCAATCACCGCCACACGCTTGCCTTTGAACAGCGGACCGTCGCAGTGCGGGCAGTACGCCACGCCTTTGTTGCGGTATTCCTGCTCGCCCGGCACGTTCATTTCACGCCACCGCGCACCCGTCGCCAGAATCACGCTCTTGGCCTTGAGGGTCGCACCGCTGGCGAAGTGGACTTCATGCAGCTCGCCATGCTTGCCCGGGATCAGCTTGTCGGCGCGCTGCAGATTCATGATGTCGACGTCGTACTGCTTGACGTGCTCTTCAAGCGCGGTCGCCAGTTTCGGGCCTTCGGTTTCCTGCACGGAAATGAAGTTCTCGATGGCCATGGTGTCCAGCACCTGACCGCCAAAGCGCTCGGCTGCAACACCGGTGCGAATGCCTTTACGTGCGGCATAGATCGCTGCCGACGCACCGGCCGGGCCACCCCCGACCACCAGCACATCAAAAGCTTGCTTGGCGCTGATTTTCTCGGCCTGACGCTCGATGGCGCCGGTATCGAGTTTGGCGAGGATTTCTTCCAGACCCATGCGGCCCTGGCCGAAGTTTTCGCCATTCAGGTAAATGCTTGGCACGGCCATGATCTTGCGATCATTGACTTCGTCCTGGAACAGCGCGCCGTCGATGGCGACGTGGCGGATGTTCGGGTTCAGCACAGCCATCAGGTTCAGCGCCTGAACCACGTCCGGGCAGTTCTGGCAGGACAGCGAGAAGTAAGTCTCGAAGTTGAACTCGCCCTTGAGCGAGCGGATCTGCTCGATCACTTCGACACTGGCCTTCGAAGGGTGGCCGCCGACTTGCAGCAGGGCCAGCACCAGCGAAGTGAATTCATGGCCCATCGGGATGCCGGCGAAACGCAGGCTGATGTCGGCACCGGGACGGTTGATCGAGAACGACGGTTTGCGTGCATCGTCGCCGCTGTCAATCAAAGTAATCTGATGCGAAAGACTGGCAACGTCTTTCAGCAGGTCGAGCATTTCACGGGATTTCGCACCGTCGTCGAGTGAAGCAACGATCTCGATCGGCTGGGTGACCCGTTCCAGGTACGATTTCAACTGGGCTTTAAGATTGGCGTCCAACATACGGGCGATCTCCTGACTTTATTTGAGGCGAAAAAAAGCCCGAGCGAATCTCGCCCGGGCTTTTCTATTGGGCGGTGCAGCTTACTTAGGTAGGTGCGGAGTTCCGCCCTGCATTGCGTGTCACAGACTTAGATCTTGCCGACCAGGTCCAGGGACGGAGCCAGAGTGGCCTCGCCTTCTTTCCACTTGGCTGGGCAAACTTCGCCTGGGTGTGCAGCAACGTACTGAGCAGCCTTGATCTTGCGCAGCAGCTCGGAAGCGTCACGGCCAACGCCGCCATCGTTCAGTTCAACGATTTTGATCTGGCCTTCAGGGTTGATCACGAAGGTGCCACGATCCGCCAGACCAGCTTCTTCGATCAGCACGTCGAAGTTGCGGGAGATCACCTGAGTCGGGTCGCCGATCATGGTGTACTGGATTTTGCCGATGGCTGGCGAAGTGTTGTGCCAGGCAGCATGGGCAAAGTGGGTGTCGGTCGAAACGCTGTAGATCTCTACGCCCAGTTTCTGGAAGGCAGCGTAGTTGTCAGCCAGGTCTTCCAGCTCGGTTGGGCAAACGAAGGTGAAGTCGGCCGGGTAGAAGAACACTACGGACCATTTGCCTTTCAGGTCAGCGTCCGAGACTTGTACGAAGTCGCCGTTTTTGAACGCGGTAGCTTTGAACGGTTTTACTTGGCTGTTGATGATAGGCATTGATGACTCTCCGTCAGGGTTGTGAATTCGATGGGTGAATCCTACCCACTCACTCGACGGATGGCTCATTGGCAAACCTGATGCTGCTGATTTGTTTTCGCTATTAGCTGAGGTTATTAATAGAAGAAAACGATATCTATGGCGACAGCGGCTTATCCGTAATCCGGGCCATCCCGTGAAAAGGGCTCGCTTCAACATAGCGCATGGCGGACTTCATATCCTTCCAGCCGACGTAACTCATCAGCGATTTGAGGTCCCAGCCACTTTGATGTGCCCACGTTGCAAAGCCGCGCCGCAGTGAGTGGCTGCTATAGCGTTCGGCAGAGATCCCGGCGCGCTCCAGGGCCTGACGCAACAACGGAATCACACTGTTGGCGTGCAAGCCCTCCTCGCTCAGATTGCCCCAGCGGTCGACGGCGCGAAACACCGGGCCCCGCACCAATGCTGCTTCGGTGATCCAGTCGATGTAGGCCTGCACCGGGCACAGCTTCAGCAATGCAGGCGCCTGATAGGTCTGACCGAGATTCTCCCGATCGCCCTTGCTGCGCGGCAAGTACAGGGTGATGCCGCTACCGGCGTGGGCCTGGACATGCTCGATTTGCACCCGGCACAACTCATCACTGCGAAAGCCGCGCCAGAAGCCCAGAAGAATCAACGCTCGATCCCGACAGGCTCTGAGTAGCAACGGCCGGTCCTGATTTTCTCGCGCCTCTTTCATTTCCTGCTCTAGCCAGGCAACGGTCTGCTCAAGATCCTGCAGTTGTAACGGCTCGGCCTGTTTTTCCCGCGCGGGATGCAGCGCGCGGATGCCCTTGAACACTTTGCGCACCACCGGCGACTTGGTGGGATCAGCGAACCCCTGACTGTTATGCCACTGCGCGAGTGCCGACAAACGCAGCTTCAGCGTATTGACCGACAGCACACCCGCGTGAGCCACCAGGTAGCGCGCGACGCTGTCAGCCGTCGCGGGCAGAAACCCTCCCCATACCGTTTCAAAGTGCTCGACGGCCGCACGATAGCTGCGGCGGGTGTTGTCACGGGTGGCGGCTTGCAGATAGCGATCGATATCGCTCATGGGCTGATTTCTCGCAGATGTACTGATTTGAAGATTGAAAAGCGGATTCTGGCGCTTCACACGGGGTAATACCAGTATATCCCGCCCGTTTATCTTGAAACATTTAACTTTATTTTCAGCATGGTACACTGCGTACTTTGGTGGCATGTACCACAGTACGTAATCGTAGGAGCACATATGGCCCGTGGCGGCGTTAACAAAGCAGTAGTCCAGATCGCGCGCGCAGCGATCCTCGCCCGTGGCGAACACCCCAGCATCGACGCAGTACGCATCGAGCTGGGCAATACGGGTTCCAAAACCACGATTCATCGTTATCTGAAGGAACTGGATGACGGCAGCGAACCGGCCGATCCGTCGGCAGAACCTGTCGATGACGAACTCCTCGCCCTCGTCACGCGCCTGGCGCAACGCCTGAAAGAACAGGCACAGGAGCCGATTGACCAGGCTCGCGAGCAGTACGAGCAACAGCGTCAGGCACTGGAGGACGAGCTGAATCAGCTTCGTCAGGATCATGCGCAACTGGAGAAGAAGCACGACATTCAGGCTGCCGCGCTGGCCAAGGAATCCGAAGTGCTGAGCGATACCCGCTCAATGCTGCAGACCGAACAGACCCGCAACGCCGGACTGAATCAGGCGCTGGCCGATTTTGAATTGCGCCTGCAGGACAAGGACGAGCAGATCCGCTCGCTGGAAGAAAAGCACCTGCACGCCCGCGATGCACTTGAGCACTACCGCAACGCCATCAAGGAACAGCGCGAGCAGGAGCAAAGCCGTCACGAAACTCAGGTTCAGCAGTTGCAGATGGAGTTGCGCCAGGCGCAACAAAGCGCGCTGGTACGCCAAGACGAGATCACCCAGCTGCACCGCGACAACGAACGCCTGCTGACCGAGAATCGCGGCACCGTGCGCGAACTGAGCCTGATGCAGGATCAGCTCAAGCACAGCAATCAGCGTCAGGATCAATTGCTGGAGCAAGCGACGCGTGTCGACAGCGAGCGCACCCTCCTCCAGGAACGCCTGCGCGTGGCGCTGCTGGAGAGCCAGACGCTCAAGCAGAGCGTCGACGAGCAGTCGCAGCTCAATCAGTCATTGGAAAAGGAATTGACCAAGGTGCAAGACAGCCTGCGTCTGGCTACCACCGTTGCGGCAGCGCCAGACGCAGCAGAACCGAAAAAGACTTAAACGCCGACCGGCGTACGCATCGTGACAAACTCTTCGGCCGCCGTCGGGTGCACCCCGATGGTGTCGTCGAAGTCACGCTTGGTGGCGCCAGCCTTCAACGCAATTGCCAGCCCCTGCACGATCTCGCCGGCATCCGGACCAACCATGTGACAGCCCAGCACCTTATCAGATTTGCCATCGACCACCAGCTTCATCAGCGTGCGCTCCTGGCAGTCCGTCAGGGTCAGCTTCATCGGGCGGAAACGGCTTTCGTAGATCACCACGTCGTGACCCGCTTCCCGGGCCTCTTCTTCGGTCAGGCCGACGGTGCCGATATTCGGCAGACTGAACACTGCCGTCGGGATCATCTTGTAGTCCACCGGGCGGTATTGCTCAGGCTTGAACAGACGCCGCGCCACCGCCATGCCTTCAGCCAGCGCCACCGGCGTCAACTGCACACGACCGATGACATCGCCCAACGCCAGAATTGATGGCTCAGTGGTCTGATATTGTTCATCGACCTTGATGAAGCCTTTGTCGTCGAGCTGCACATCAGTGTTTTCCAGCCCCAGGTTGTCCAGCATCGGACGTCGGCCGGTGGCGTAGAACACGCAATCGGCCTCCAGCACGCGACCATCCGTGAGGGTCGCTTTCAGGCTGCCATCCGCCTGCTTGTCGATCCGCTCGATATCGGCATTGAACTGCAGATCCATGCCGCGCTTGGTCAGCTCTTCCTTGAGATGGTTACGTACCGAACCGTCAAAACCGCGCAGGAACAGATCGCCGCGATACAGCAACGTCGTGTTGGCGCCCAGACCATGGAAGATTCCGGCAAATTCGACGGCGATGTAACCGCCACCGACGACCAGTACACGCTTGGGCAGCTCTTTGAGGAAGAACGCCTGGTTCGAGCTGATCGCATGCTCATGCCCCGGAATCTCGGGGATCTGCGGCCAGCCACCGGTGGCGATCAGAATATTCTTCGCGGTGTATCGCTCGCCATTGACCTCGACTTCGTGCGGGCCAACGATTTTCGCGTGAGCCTCATGCAGGGTCACGCCGCTGTTGACCAGCAGATTGCGATAAATGCCGTTCAGGCGAGTGATCTCGCGATCCTTGTTGGCAATCAGCGTGGCCCAATCGAAATCCGCCTCGCCCAGATTCCAGCCAAAACCCGAGGACTGTTCGAAGTCTTCGGCAAAATGGGCGCCGTACACCAACAGTTTTTTCGGTACGCAACCGACGTTGACGCAGGTACCGCCCAGATAACGGCTCTCGGCCACCGCCACTTTCGCACCGAACCCGGCAGCAAAACGCGCAGCCCGCACACCGCCGGAACCGGCACCAATCACATAAAGGTCAAAATCGTAGGCCATTTCTATCTCCTCGGCAGGCGATCAGCATACCCGCAGACGCTTATTGAGCAAGTCTCTACTGCACGGGGACGGGCAATACCGGGAGGTTCTACCGTTAGCATTTGATTAATGGCTTTCTGCCGGTTGAATTTTTGGCAGCCGCAACGTATGCCAGGCGATCAGAATCGCTACGAGCGCCAGGCCGAAAGCGAGCCACGATGCCAATGCAATTCCGCCCTCAAATGCACTTCCCGCCTGCTGCATCAACTGTTGCGCTTGATCCCCCGCCAACCCCGTCGCCACATGAGCGCCAGCCAGCGTTTCACTTGCCAGCATCGTCTGAACATCGCTCAAAAACACTGGAAGCTGCAGGTCTGCTCGGTAGTGAGCTGCCAAACGCTCTCCTTCGCACCTCCCTGGCGAAGACGAGTCAGCTCAGCAGCGAACATTCTGGCTGACAATCGAACATTTGTTTGACGTTGCATCGCGTATCGAATCGAGATGCACTATTTCTCCCCACAAACGCAAACGCCCCGAACATGTCGGGGCGTTTGTTTTTAGCGTCACACGATTCAGACCGCGTGACGCACCTTCAGACAGATCAGGCGCTATCAATAGGCCTTGCCAGTCTTGTAGAAGTTTTCGAAGCAGAAGTTGGTTGCCTCGATGTAGCCTTCAGCACCACCGCAGTCGAAACGCTTGCCCTTGAACTTGTAGGCCATTACGCAACCGTTCTGGGCTTGTTTCATCAGGGCGTCGGTGATCTGGATTTCACCACCCTTGCCTGGCTCGGTCTGTTCGATCAGGTCGAAGATGTCCGGGGTCAGGATATAACGACCGATGATCGCCAGGTTCGACGGAGCATCTTCCGGCTTTGGCTTCTCGACCATGCTGTGTACGCGGTAGATGTCGTCGCGGATCATCTCGCCAGCGATTACGCCGTACTTGCTGGTTTCTTGCGGATCGACTTCCTGAATGGCAATGATCGAGCAGCGGAACTGCTTGTACAGCTTGACCATCTGGGTCAGCACGCCGTCGCCTTCGAGGTTGACGCACAGGTCGTCCGCCAGCACTACGGCGAACGGCTCATCGCCGATCAGCGGACGACCGGTCAGGATCGCATGACCCAGGCCTTTCATTTCAGTCTGACGGGTGTAGGAGAACGAGCACTCGTCCAACAGTTTGCGGATACCAACCAGGTATTTTTCCTTGTCGGTGCCTTTGATCTGGTTTTCCAGCTCGTAGCTGATGTCGAAGTGGTCTTCCAGAGCACGCTTGCCACGGCCGGTCACGATGGAGATCTCAGTCAGACCAGCATCCAGAGCTTCTTCGACGCCGTACTGGATCAGTGGCTTGTTTACCACCGGCAGCATTTCTTTGGGCATGGCCTTAGTCGCTGGAAGGAAGCGAGTACCGTAACCGGCTGCTGGGAACAAGCATTTCTTGATCATATAAGTCCTTGAAAGGGCTGTGTGTACGAGTTTCGGCGCAGTCTAATCAGGCGGCGTGCACCTTACAATGCCCCGCACTGGCTAACCGATGTCAACATAGAGAAATATTCTGGCGGATAGTTCAATCCGCACGCAGAAGCTGCGCATTGAGCGTAGCCCAAAGATTCAGGAACACCGCATCGACCCGCGCCCGTTCGCCCGTTTCCCGTTATCATGACGCCTTTGAACCAGCCAACGAGGCCGCTAGATGTCCGCAGCAAAAATCGTCAACGGGTACACCGTCGCCAAGGCAAAAGATGGCCAGTGGCATATCACCGCCGCCAACGGCGAAGATGTATCCGGCCCATTGCCCACTGAAGCGATGGCAATTGAGGTAGCCGCGGTGCTTGATTACACACCTCCTGCACCGAAGCGTCGCGGGAAGGATCAGGACTGATCAAACAGGCCCTGCCACTGCGCAGGGCTTTTTTTGGTCCGCACACAAAGACGTGGCCAATCGCTATAACCTTTTCACACCGGCGCTGTCATAGCGTCTAGCCCTCTCCTTCCGAAGACGACATCGCCATGACCACCCGTACCCTGCACCGCATGCTGCCACTGATTGCACTTCTGGCCCTGGCCGGCTGCGCCACTTCCGAAACGACTTATCTGAACAATGGTGAACAAGGCCTGAGCATCGACTGCTCCGGTGAGGCCAATTCCTGGGCCGCCTGCTATGAAAAGGCCGATGCTTCCTGCGCCGGCACCGGCTACCGCATCGTCGGAACCGACGGCACGCCGGCGCCAAAAGAAAGTGACAAGACGCTGGGTGTCGACGTCGGCAATTACAAGAATCGCAGTGTTGTGGTGGTCTGCAAGTAAGGGCCTACATGTGAATCTCGGCGAACTTGATACCCAGTCCGCGTACCACCTCGATCAGATCGTCGAGCCGGTCGAAGGATTCGACTTCGTCGTTTTCATCCACCAGAAAATAACTGCGTCCGGCGCTCTTCTTGAAAAATACGATCCATTCACCCGGGTTCGCCGGATTCTGGATCACATGGGTGGCTTCAATCAGCCCCTCTCTATGGCGCTCGCGCACCTGTTCTCGCTTCATGCACGTCTCCTGAAATGAAAATGCCGTCCAGGCGTGACCTGGACGGCATCGATACCGGTGACTGACAGTTTATCAGCCGGAAATGCACGCCGTGGCGGCATTGCGTACATCCCGTGGACGTATCGGCACATTGGACATGCGCTCATGCAACTTGATGCTGCTGCCGCCAGAGCGATCCTCGATGTCAAACACCGCCGCCGGGCCGGACGACAATTTCCCCGGCACGATAACCCTGACGCCGTCCTTGTGCGGCTCCATTTGCAGGGCCCCGCGGCTTTGGGCCAGCTTGTCGGCCAGACACTGTGCGTACTCGTGGGGTTTTTTGCCGGAAATGACGTTCATGGTCGGCAGCGTTTCATTGATCTGCGAAACACTTGCGCAACCACCCATCGCCAATGCGAACGGCACAATGACCACACCCCACTTCATACAGAATCTCCTATAAAGACCCTCGGACAGCCTGAATGCCGTTTTTCTCCGAGGCCCATTGCATTTAACGCACATGGAATCGCGAATAACTGTTTTTAATTGTCAAAGCAGCGCTCGACGGCCGGATAATAACCTGTCCGGACTGATAAACTGCCGCCAATTGACCTTGCTATCGTTTTGATTTTGTAGAAAAAGCCCTTCTGGAGGCGACCATGAAATTTATTCACCAGCGCGAGCACCTCAACGAAGACGACATCGTCGTCATCCAGTGCTCGCAAACCTGCAACATCCGTCTGATGAACGACGCCAACTTCCGCAGCTTCAAGAACGGCGGTCGTCACACCTATCACGGCGGCGCGTTCGACACATTTCCTGCCCGTATCACCGCGCCGAGCACCGGTTTCTGGAACATCACCATCGACACCGTCAGCCGCCGCGCAATCAGCGTGACTCGCAAGCCGACCCTGACGCACTCGATCAAGATCATCCGCCGTTCCAGCTCGAAGCTCAGCTGATCGACCCCACCAATACAATCAGGTAAGCATGACCGTGGCCCAAACGACCAAATATGTCATCAAGTACAAATTGAACGGCGAGCGCCGCTTCGAATTCGCCCAGCTGGAGAACGGCACGCCGGAAGAAGCCAAGGCTGCGCTGGACGCCCTGCACGGCCAAAGCGAAGACGTGATCAGCGACATCAGCGTCAGCAAGGCGTTGTAAGACGCGGATGACAATTCGACCGCAAGCGCCGGAGTGTTCCGGCCTCGCGTGTTGCCTAGACTGATCGCCTGGACGCAAGCCAAGGAATCAGTATGCCGATGTCACCCGACTCTCCCCTCGATACGCTCGACTGGGTCGCACTGGAACAACAGCTGGATCAGGACGGCTGTACCGTCATCCATTCTTTGTTACGCCCGCAAACCTGCGATCGCCTGAGTACGCTTTACCCGCAAAGCGAACCGTTCCGCTCGCAGGTGATCATGGCCCGCCACGGTTTCGGGCGCGGCGAATACAAGTATCTGCGCTACCCGCTGCCGCCATTGGTGGAGCACCTGCGCAGTGCGCTTTACGCGCGCCTGGTCCCCTTGGCCAACCGCTGGCATGAACGAATGGCAATACCGGAACGGTTTGCGCCCCTGCACAGCGATTTTCTTGCGCGCTGCCATGCCGCCGGTCAACTGCGGCCTACCCCGCTCTTGCTGCAATACGGCCCCCAGGACTACAACTGTCTGCATCAGGACTTGTACGGCGAACACGTATTCCCGCTGCAAGTGGCGATTCTTCTGTCAGAACCTGGCGAGGATTTCAGCGGTGGTGAATTCGTCCTGACCGAACAGCGCCCAAGAATGCAGTCTCGCCCACTGGTGATGGACCTGAAGAAAGGCGATGCGGTGATCTTTGCCGTCAACCAGCGCCCGGTCAAAGGCCTGCGCGGCGACTATCGCGTCACCATGCGTCACGGCGTAAGTCGCTTGCACAGCGGAAAACGGCATACTCTGGGCATCATCTTTCACGACGCAACCTGACCATCATGCACAGCAATTTCGACCTCTTCGCCGACATCGAGCAGCCACTCCGCTCTGAACAGATTGGAGAGCAGTCTTGGGTGCTGCGCGGCTTCGCGCTGTCCTGTACCGAACGATTACTGCCAGCTCTGGATTCGATCATCGAACGCGCACCGTTGCGACACATGATGACGCCTGGCGGGTTCAGCATGTCGGTGGCCACCAGCAGTTGCGGCGCACTTGGCTGGATCACCGATCGTGGCGGTTACCGCTACTCGGCCGAAGATCCGATCAGCCACCGGCCCTGGCCGCAGATGCCTGACGTGTTTCGCGAACTGGCGCAAACAGCAGCCTTGCAGGCAGGCTTCTGCGGTTTCATCCCGGATTCCTGCCTGATCAACCGCTATATTCCCGGCGCAAAAATGTCTTTGCATCAGGACAAGGACGAAAGCTCCTACACAGCGCCCATCGTTTCCCTGTCATTGGGTTTGCCCGCGACATTCCTGTTCGGCGGCTTCAATCGCAGCGACAGGAGTCAGCGCATTTCGCTGCTGCACGGTGACATGGTGATCTGGGGTGGTGTCGACCGGCTGCGCTACCACGGCGTCCTGCCGATCAGACACGGTCGGCATCCGCAACTGGGCGAGCAGCGTTTCAACCTGACGTTTCGCACCGCGGGATAACCTCGCGGAATTTGACCGCAAGGGCCGGAGTGTTACGGTTGGCGGCACTGGTTAACCTGACATTCAACAGGTCAACGGACTCTCCATCATGAAAACGCTTTCGACCACTTCGAGCACTCAAGACGATCCACGCTGGGCCGCTGTCGTCGCACGGGATCCAAGGGCGGATGGACAATTTGTCTACGCCGTCAAAACCACGGGCGTCTATTGCCGCCCGAGCAGCCTGGCGCGCTTGCCGAAACCGCAGAATGTCGAGTTCTTCGACACGGCCGAAGCAGCTGAAGCGGCGGGTTATCGCCCCAGCAAACGGGCGAGCAGGGATCAGAGCGAAATCGCCGCGCAACATGCCGCGACCGTAGCGGCAGCCTGCCGCCAGATCGAAGCAGCCGAAAACCTGCCGCCGCTCAATGAACTCGCGCAAGCCGCTGGCCTGAGTTCGTTTCATTTCCATCGGGTTTTCAAAGCCGCCACCGGCCTGACTCCCAAAGGCTACGCTGCCGCGCACCGGTCTCGTCGGGTACGGCAACACCTGGCGGATGGCAGCTCGGTAACCGAAGCGCTGTACGACGCCGGTTTCAACTCCAACAGCCGCTTCTATGAAGCAGCAGACCAGTTGCTGGGCATGAAACCCGGCGACTTCCGGGCTGCCGGGCAAAACAACGACATTCGTTTTGCGGTGGGCCAGTGTTCGCTCGGTGCCATTCTGGTGGCCCAGAGTGCGCGAGGAATCTGCGCGATTCTGCTGGGAGATGATCCGCATCAATTGGTCTGTGACCTGCAGGATCAGTTTCGCCGGGCAAACCTGATCGGGGCTGATGCCGAGTTCGAGCAACTGATCGCCCATGTCGTCGGTTTCATCGAAGCACCGGCCATCGGCCTCGATCTGCCACTGGATGTGCGGGGCACCGCGTTTCAGGAGCGGGTCTGGCAGGCGCTGTGCGAAATACCGGTTGGCAGCACCGCCAGTTACGCCGATATCGCCCAGCGCATTGGCTCACCCAAAGCGGTTCGGGCGGTGGCCCAGGCTTGCGGCGCCAACAGCCTCGCGGTAGCAATCCCTTGCCACCGCGTGGTCCGCAGCGACGGTAACCTTTCGGGCTATCGCTGGGGCGTGGAACGCAAGCGTGAGTTGTTGTCCCGGGAAACCCGCTCTTGACGAATGCCGATGTAGATGGCTACCGACTCGGAGCCCGGATGGGCCTCGAAGTCGGTGGCGCAGCGGCGCGAAACCTGCGGATGGGTTTCGAAGTGCTTCCAGATCCGGCCCCAGTCAGCGATTGACGTCCACGACAACCCGTCCGCGCAACTGGCCGGCGAGCAATTTCGGAGCCGCTTCAATCACTTCGCCGAGGCCGATCTCGTGACTGATCAGAGGCAGCAAGGAAAAGTCCAGATCCTTGGCCAGACGCTCCCAGGCCTCGATCCGTCGCGCCTTCGGCTGAGTCACGCTGTTGATCCCGGCCAGCGTCACCCCGCGCAGAATGAACGGTGCCACCGACGCCGGGAAATCCATACCCTGAGCCAGACCGCAGGCCGCTACCGTACCTTCGGCGCGGGTACTGGCGCAGGCGTTGGCCAGGGCATGGCTGCCGACCGAATCGATGACAGCCGCCCAGCGCTCCTTGGCCAATGGTTTGCCCGGTTCGGACAAGGTTGCGCGATCGATGATTTCGCTGGCGCCCAATTGTTGAAGATACGCATGCTCCGAGATCCGCCCCGTGGAGGCCACCACCCGATAGCCCAGCGTGTGCAACAACGCGATGGCAAAGCTGCCGACTCCGCCATTGGCGCCGGTGACCAGTACTTCACCCTGCTCCGGCGTCACGCCGTTACGTTCCAGCGCCATGATGCACAGCATCGCGGTGTAACCGGCCGTGCCAACGGCCATGGCTTGTGCCGGGGAAAACGCTTCGGGCTGCGGGATCAGCCAGTCGCCGTTGAGCCGCGCCTTCTGGGCCAGGCCGCCCCAGTGGCTTTCTCCCACGCCCCAGCCGTTGAGCAACACTTGATCGCCAGCCTTGTAGTCCGGATGCGAGCTGACGTCTACCGTACCGGCCAGATCGATCCCCGGCACCATGGGGAACTTGCGCACCACCGGACTGCTGCCGGTAATCGCCAGTCCGTCCTTGAAGTTGAGCGTGCTGTAAGCCACACGCACGGTCACATCGCCCTCGGGCAGTTGCTGCTCGCCGATTTCCTGCAGGCTGGCGCGATAACCGGTGTCGTCTTTGTCGATCAGAATGCCGTTGAACATGGCTGCCTCTCTGGGGAAGGATTCTGGGATTGTGGCATTCAAATAGCACACCGCAACATTTTGCCCCACTCGACTTTCCGCCAATCGCTGCAACCGGCGGGTGATTCATGAACCACTCCTGCGGAGGTGGCGGATTGCGTCGGCGTTGACCGGAATTACCGTGAAGCCACAATCCCGGCTGGCCCTCGACCCGCTTTTGCTGGTAAAAAACCGGCTCGAGCGTCCAGCCCTGTTTTGTCTTTCGGAGTCTTTTCCAATGAGCCAATGGCCAGATACCCGCATTCTCGACCTGTTTGGCATCGAACTGCCGATCATCCAGGGCCCGATGGCCGGTGCCACCCAGTCTTCGATGGTCATCGCCGTGTGCAACGCAGGTGGCCTGGGGTCGATGCCGGCGGCAATGTTGAGCATCGAGCAACTGCGCGAAGAGTTGAAGACCATCCGCCAGGGCACTGACAAACCCTTCAACGTCAATTTCTTCTGCCACCAGCCGCCGACTCCCGATGAGCAGCGGGCACGGGACTGGAAGAATCTGCTGGAACCTTACTATCGCGAACTCGGTGCCGATTTCGACGCTCCCACACCGGTTTCCAATCGTGCGCCTTTTGATGCAGCAGCCTGCGAAGTGCTGGAAGAGTTTCGTCCTGAAGTGGTGAGTTTCCATTTCGGCCTGCCGGAAAAATCCCTGCTGGATCGGGTCAAGGCCACCGGGGCAAAAATCCTGTCGTCGGCGACTACAGTCGACGAAGCCATCTGGCTGGAACAGAACGGTTGCGACGCAATCATCGCCATGGGCTATGAGGCCGGCGGGCATCGAGGCATGTTTCTCAGCGATGACCTGAGCAGCCAGGTCGGAACCTTTGCCCTCGTTCCGCAAATCGTCGACGCGGTCAAAGTGCCGGTGATCGCTGCCGGCGCGATCGCCGATGCACGAGGGGTTGCAGCCGCCTTCATGCTCGGCGCGTCGGCGGTGCAAGTCGGTACGGCCTACCTGTTCACTCCGGAGGCGAAAGTCAGCGCTTCCCATCACAAGGCGTTGCGCACAGCGAAAGAAAGCGAAACGGCGGTCACCAACCTGTTCACCGGGCGTCCCGCACGGGGGATCATGAACCGGGTGATGCGCGAACTGGGGCCGATGTCGGGCAAGGCACCCGCATTTCCCTTGGCTGGCGGCGCCCTGATGCCTCTGCGCGCCAAGGATGAAGCAGACTTCAGCAACCTGTGGGCGGGCCAGGCGTTCACGCTGGGCAAGGAACTGAGCAGCGCCGAACTGACCCGGCAACTGGCTGAAGGCGCGCTGGCGAAACTGGCTCGATAACCAGCGCAATCGGGTGAGAGGCTGCGCGCCCTCACCTGATGTGAAACCAGTACTTTCCGTTTAGCGGCATTTCGCTATATATTCAGATATATAGCGGGCCAGACCCTCGTATCGGCGCAGTCTACCCCTCTAACAACAACTGCCCGCTGCACCTGCCAACAACGGAGCTGTTACATGACCATTCGTGCCTCACGTTTTGCCCCTGCCTGCCTGGCCTCCCTGCTTGCGGTATTCGCCGTTGGCGCTGTTCAGGCCGAAGAAGTGCAGGTCGCCGTCGCGGCCAACTTCACTGCACCGATCCAGGCAATCGCCGTCGATTTCGAAAAAGACACCGGGCACAAACTGGTTGCCGCGTATGGTGCCACCGGGCAGTTCTACACCCAGATCAAGAACGGCGCGCCATTCGAGGTATTCCTCTCCGCTGACGACACCACCCCGGAAAAACTGGAAAAAGAAGGCGACACCGTCAAAGGCTCGCGCTTTACCTACGCCATTGGCACCCTGGCGCTGTGGTCGGCTAAAGAAGGTTACGTCGATGCGAAAGGCGAGGTTCTGAAGAAAAACGAGTATCAGCACCTGTCCATTGCCAACCCGAAAGCCGCGCCCTATGGCCTGGCTGCCACTCAGGTGCTGGAAAAGCTGAAACTGACTGAATCGACCAAAGCCAAGATCGTCGAGGGTCAGAACATCACCCAGGCCTACCAGTTCGTTGCTACTGGCAACGCTGAACTGGGCTTCGTCGCCCTCTCGCAGATCTACAAGGATGGCAAGGTCAGCAACGGCTCGGCCTGGATCGTTCCGGCAAGCATGCACGACCCGATCAAGCAGGACGCCGTCATCCTGAACAAAGGCAAGGAGAACGCCGCTGCCAAGGCGCTGGTTGATTACCTCAAAGGCCCGAAAGCCGCTGCGGTCATCAAGTCCTACGGTTATCAGCTTTAAATGTCGCTGACGAATGCCGATTTCGCGGCGATCTGGCTGACCCTGAAACTGGCGTCTCTGACCACTGCGATCCTGTTGGTCATCGGCACTCCGATTGCCCTGTGGTTGTCGCGCAGCCGTTCCTGGCTGCGCGGCCCCATCGGAGCCATCGTCGCCTTGCCTTTGGTGCTGCCGCCAACCGTCATCGGTTTTTATCTGTTGCTGGCAATGGGCCCGAATGGCTTTCTTGGCCATTTCACCCAGTGGCTGGGGCTTGGCACGCTCACCTTCAGTTTCACCGGGCTGGTGATCGGTTCGGTGCTCTATTCCATGCCTTTTGTGGTGCAGCCGTTACAAAACGCCTTTTCCTCCATCGGCACTCGCCCACTGGAAGTGGCCGCCACCTTGCGCGCCAATCCCTGGGACACTTTTTTCAGCGTGATCCTGCCGCTCGCGCGTCCGGGTTTCGTTACCGCGGCAATCCTCGGTTTCGCCCATACCGTGGGCGAATTCGGCGTGGTGCTGATGATCGGCGGCAATATTCCTGACAAGACCCGCGTGGTTTCGGTACAGATCTACGACCACGTCGAAGCCATGGAATACTCGCAGGCACACTGGCTAGCCGGGGCCATGCTGGTGTTTTCGTTCCTGGTGTTGCTGGCACTCTATTCCAGCCGCAAGTCGCGCTCAGGCTGGAGCTGACCGATGATAGAAGCACGCTTGAAACTCGCCTGGTCGGGCTTCGGCCTGGATGTCGATCTAAGCCTGCCCGGGCGTGGCGTTACCGCGCTGTTCGGGCAGTCCGGTTCGGGCAAGACCACCTGCCTGCGCTGTATTGCCGGACTTGAACGGGCTCCCCATGCCTTCATCAGAATCAACGATGAAATCTGGCAGGACAGCGATAACAGTATTTTCGTCCCGCCCCACAAACGTTCGCTCGGCTATGTCTTTCAGGAAGCCAGCCTGTTTGCGCACCTTTCGGTGTTGGCCAATCTGCAATTCGGCCTCAAACGCATCGCAAGAACCCAGCGCCGGGTCGACATGGCGCAAGCCACCGAACTGCTGGGGATCGGCCATTTGCTGGAACGTCATCCGCAGCACCTGTCCGGCGGCGAACGTCAGCGAGTCGGCATCGCCCGCGCCTTGCTGACCAGTCCGAAATTGCTGTTGATGGACGAACCTCTGGCAGCTCTCGACAGTCAGCGCAAACGTGAAATCCTGCCTTACCTGCAACGCCTGCACGACGAGCTCGACATACCGGTTCTTTACGTCAGCCACGCTCAGGATGAAGTGGCGCGTCTGGCCGATCATCTGGTGTTGCTCGAAGACGGCAAAGCATTGGCCAGTGGCCCGATCGGGGAAACCCTCGCCCGACTGGACCTGCCATTGGCGATGGGCGATGACGCCGGAGTGATCATCGAGGGGCACGTCATCTCCTACGATCACGAGTACCAGTTGCTCTGCCTGCAATTGCCCGACACATTGCTGGGCATTCGCGTGACCCATGCACCGATGGACGTCGGCCAGGCACTGCGCTGCAAAGTACAGGCCCGCGATATCAGCCTGACGCTGCACGACACCGAACACAGCAGCATTCTCAATCGACTGCCGGTCAGGGTGGTCAGCGAGATGCCTGCCGACAATGCCGCGCATGTGCTGATTCGCCTTGACGCCGGTGGCACGCCGCTGCTGGCGCGGATTACACGGTACTCGCGGGATCAACTGGGCGTGCATCCGGGCCAGGCATTGTGGGCGCAGATCAAGGCAGTCGCGGTTCTGGCCTGAATCGGTTCGCACGACTGGCAGGGCATGCGGTCAATCGCTGTAACAGATGACCGCCGCAAAGGAATCCGCCATGCCCGATGCCACGCTGACCGAAGTGTTGCCTTCGGACCTGCATTACGTCGATGACACCCAACCCGGAATCACACGCAAGAAGCTGCGTGGCAAGTTCTGTTACTTCGACCCCCATGGACAGCGAATCGTCGATACCGATGAAGTCAAACGCCTCAATGCGCTGGCCGTGCCGCCGGCCTATACCGATGTGTGGATCTGCGCCGATCCTCGCGGTCATCTGCAAGCCACCGGCCGCGATGCTCGAGGGCGCAAACAATACCGCTATCACCCACGCTGGCGTGAAGTGCGCGATGCCGACAAATACTCGCGCCTGCGCGAGTTCGGCATGGCGTTGCCAAAGCTGCGCAAACAACTGGAAGCGCTGCTGGCAGCACCGGGGTTCAGCCGCGACAAAGTCATGGCCACGGTCATCACACTGCTTGACGCCACGCTGATCCGTGTCGGCAACACTCAATACGCACGGGATAACCGGTCATACGGCCTCACCACATTGCGCAGTCGGCACGTTGAGATCAATGGCAGCGCGATTCTGTTCCAGTTCCGGGGCAAGAGCGGCATCGAGCATCAGATCACCGTGAAGGATCGGCGACTGGCGCGAATCATCAAGCGCTGCCTGGAGATTCCGGGGCAAAATCTGTTTCAGTATCTGGATGAAAATGGCGAGCGGCACACCGTCAGTTCACAAGACGTCAACTCGTACCTGAAAACCCTCACCGGCGCAGACTTCACCGCCAAGGACTACCGCACCTGGGCCGGCAGTGCTCTGGCGTTGGCGGTATTGCGAGAGCTGCAATGGGCGTCGGAAACCGAGGCCAAGCGCCATGTGTTGGAGATGGTCAAGGGCGTCGCCCGGCAACTGGGCAATACGCCGGCGGTCTGTCGCAAGTGCTACATCCACCCGGCTGTGGTCGAGCAGTTCATGCTGGGCGCGCTGGCTGAACTTCCAAGGCCCCGGGTGCGCAAGGGCTTGCGCGCAGAGGAAGTCGCCCTGGCAATGTTTCTTGAGCGAATGGCCGACATGGCAACCGCACCTTGAACCCTGCAGACGTTTTGGCTAGGCTTGCGGCTTTCTCCTCCTCGGGATGACCGCAGAAGTGAACAACTAAGCCTTCAAAAATGTAATCGCGACACGCCTTTCAAGGCGCGTGTCAGTGTTCACGACATTTTCTGGAGGTGCCGATGACTCACGTCTCGCGTACGCCTGCCCTCGTCTCCCTGAATCAACTGGGTTTCCAGTTCGCCAATGGCGAGACGATTTTCAATGAACTCAATCTGAAATTCGACCACACCCCAACCGCCATCGTCGGGCGCAATGGCGTCGGCAAAAGCGTACTGGGACGCTTGATCGCCGGGCGTTTACAGCCAACCAACGGGAGCGTGGTCCGCTCCGTGACAACCGCCTGCGTGGAGCAAAACCCTGTCGTACCAGCCGACCTGACAGTCGCCGACGCAACAGGCAGCACAGCCATTCTTCTGGCACTTGATCGTCTGAGCGAGGGCGAGGGTTCAATCGAGGATTTCGACATTGTCGGCGAACAATGGGATTTCGCAGAGCGCCTGCGACGGTTGCTGGATGACGCAGGGCTGGCAAAGACTGGCTTTGACGACCGGGTCGGCAATCTGAGTGGTGGTCAGCAGGCCCGCATTGCGCTGATTGGCGCCTTTTTAAACCACACCTCTCTGTTGATTCTCGATGAGCCGAGTAACCACCTGGATGCTGTCGGCCGGCAATGGCTACTGGGCATGCTCGAACGTTGGCGAAGCGGGTTGATCGTCATCAGTCATGATCGGCAATTGCTTGATTGCATGCAGCGCACGGTCGAGCTGACCGCCGCAGGCGCGAACGAGTTTGGTGGCAACTACTCGGCGTTTCGAGAGCAGCAGAAAACTCATCAAGCGGCCGCGCAGGCTCGCCTCGATCAGGCCAGGAGCGAACGCCATCGTGAACAGATCAGGTTGCGGCGCGAGCACGACACCATACAGCGACACGCGGCCACCTCCAGTCGCAATGCCGATACGGCCAACATCGCCAGTTTCGAACGCGTCGCCATCAAGGGCGCCGCCCGCGAAATCATGGGTCATGTCCGTTCTGTACATGAGCGACGCAAATCCGAATTGAATGCTCAGGTGCGTGATGCCTACGCCAAGGTAACCCCCGAGGATTGTGTGCTGGTCAACCTGCCGGGCAGCAGCGTGCCGACCGCGCGCCAGGTCTGTACAGTGATTGATGCAGGTTTGCCCTGGTTGCCGCCTGATGCGCCGACAAGCAGACTGAGCTTCTGGTTGCGCGGTCCGATGCGGATCGCTGTCAGTGGCCCAAACGGCTGCGGCAAGTCCACCTTGCTGAAAATGCTCGCGGGGGAGCTGCAAGCTGTCAGCGGACATTGCACGACTCATGTGCCTTGCGCATTTCTCGATCAGCAACTGAATCTGCTGGACGAGCAGCACTCCATCACTGAACAGCTGACAGCTCAAGGCTCGACGCTGAGTGAAGGCACTCTGCGCAGTTACCTTGCTCAGTTGCAGCTCGATGCCCGGCGCGCCACGCAACCTTGCGGTTCACTGAGTGGTGGCGAACGACTGAAAGCGGCACTGGCGCTGGCCTTGTGGAGGGAAAAGCCCGCACAACTGTTGCTGCTCGACGAGCCGACCAATCATCTGGATCTGCCGTCTGTTGAAGCTTTTGAACAGGCCTTGCAGACATTTCCGGGAGCAATTGTTGTGGTTTCACACGACCAGAAATTCCGAAAAGCGTTGCGCCCGACGCACAACCTGCACTGGCACCCCTCAGGCTGGTTGCTCCAGCCGACAAACTGAGCTGTGTATTTTTTGCATGATCGGTCAGGGCTTCTATAGTTGATCTGACACGCATCAGCTGCGGTGACGCCATGGAAGACATATTCGTCGTGAAGCATTGCAACAAGATCATCATTCACGGTCGCCGCGCCGGAGAAAGTCTTCATGAGCCTGCCGAAGCCATTGGCTGGTATCGCATCAGCGACACCCGCACCGGCGGCTTCATCGGCGACGGCTACGATCTCGAGGAAGACGCCCGGCAAGAATGCCTGCGGCTCAATGCCGCCAGCGCCCGAGTAACCGTCGATGAGTCTTGCGGCTGATAGCTGTCATTTACGGGTCTATACTCAAACGAGCTGAAGGAGCAGCGCCCCAACGGCAGAGAGCTCGCGCTTCGCGGGCTTTTTGCTGCCTCAGAGCGGTTTACCGAACGGAGGTGTCCCATGTCCGAAAGAGAGTCCATCACCACGCTTCTTACCTTGCTCGAGGCCCGGGAGGCGCGCCTCGCCGCGGCCTGCAAAGAGATCGCCGACTGGGTCGATCATCAAGGCGGGCACCCGACCGCCCTGCGTATCCGTGACCGTCTGAACGACATTGAAAAGGACACTCCGCTGATCCGCAGCACCCTGTCATCGCTAAAACCTGTCGATCGGCCGCTGCCACGTTTCCGGTAATCCGCTGATTTGCGTGTGGTCAGTTACAAAGAACGTCTCTGGTGGTGAAAGGTCAAACCCTTTACACGTCACCAAGGAGACGTCTCATGGTCACTCATTTCAAAGTCGACGGGCATCTTGCCTGTGGTCACAAGGGCAACAATCTCAGCGCGAGCTCCGAGCTCAATCGCGTCAAATGCCGCAGCTGCCGCAATACTGAAGCCTATAAGGATGCACGCAAGGACCAGCGCAATGCCGCACGACGGGCCGCGCGTCATGCCAAGGCGTCACACCACGAATCAAATTGGCGTTCTGAATGGATCGACCGCCTGACGGCCATGGCAGGTCTTCAGCGTTTGCCAAGGGGCTTTACCGGCCAGGCCTTCGTCTAGACATCCCCTCACAACGGGCCGGCCTGCCCGGCCCTTTTTGCGGATGCGTTTACCCCTGTGCAGATCTGCCGATGCTATGGTGAGTTTTTGTACGCCTCAATTGGAAACTCATCGTGCCAGTACCATTTGAATCTACAGACAGCACCGGAAACGCCCCGTCACCCCGTCGCAACTTTTATGAGGGCAACTCACATTCAACCGCAGAGTGTCGCCGTGCAGGCCCTCACAGCTGCGGGTCACACCGCAAAACTCTATGAGCTGACAGGCCCGAAGCTTTGGGGCGGCCTGCGAACGACTTCAGCGCTTATGCCAAGCGCACCGCTTCGACCGAAGTCTGGAAGTCTCTAAAGTGAACAAACGGTAGAAAAAGGGGTGAATGATTATTGCAAGGCAAAAGGGGCTCGCATGAAAAATAGCGTGCAAGTCCACTCCACGAGACAAGTCATCGAAAGGATCATCAGCGAGCCAAACGCTGGGAGAGTTGAATATTCATGCAGCGACTCTTTAGAATCTCCCCCCCATCACGGCAAGCTGCTTTGAAACCAATAGGAAAATTATGAGTAATCCGAACATCCAATACCGTCCGGATATTGATGGGCTGCGCGCCCTGGCCGTTCTGGGTGTTGTCATCTACCATGCTTTCCCGTCTTTACTTCCCGGTGGGTTTGTTGGTGTCGATGTATTCTTCGTGATATCCGGTTTTCTGATCGGTACGATACTACTTAAAAGTCTCGCAAAAGACACATTCAGCTTCAGCGACTTCTACTCTCGCCGGATACGTCGAATATTCCCCGCGCTAATCGTTGTTCTGGCATCTTGTTTGATAATAGGCAAACTCGTACTGCTCGATGATGAGTATCGACAACTTGGCAAACATGTGACTGCTGGCGCCACGTTCATCGCCAACTTTGCATTCTGGAGTGAAAGTGGTTATTTCGACACTGCCGCAGAACTTAAACCACTGTTACATCTCTGGTCTCTGGCTATTGAAGAGCAGTTCTACCTGATTTGGCCACTGGTGCTGTGGGGAGCATGGAAACTGCGCGCAAACATGTTGGCTGTGACCATCGTGATCGCACTTGTGTCCTTTGCCATCAATATCACCCATGTCACCAGCAATCCTGTTGCGACATTCTTCCTGCTACCGAGTCGCGCATGGGAACTGCTTGCAGGGAGTATCCTGGCATGGCTCGCTCTTCAAGGCGGCGGGGCAACAGCGCGGACGCCACTTCGTGCATTGCTTGATGATCTGGCTGGTGTACTTGGTTTCGCCCTGGTTGTTTGGGCAATGTTGTTTGTCCATAAATCTGACGCGTTTCCCGGCTGGTTTGCACTTGCACCGGTTACCGGAGCTGTCCTGTTGATTGCTGCGGGTCCGCAAGCACGCGTCAACCGTTTCCTGCTTTCGAATAAACTAGCGGTATTTATCGGTCTGATCAGCTTCCCGCTGTACCTGTGGCATTGGCCACTGCTGTCGTTTGCAAGGATTGTTCAGAGCGACGAGCCTGGCCGAGAAATACGACTGGCTGCAGTACTGCTCGCAATCGGACTTGCATGGCTCACATACAAGTTTGTTGAACCCCCATTCCGCAGCAGCAACCGCAGATTGGGCAAAGTCGTCGCACTGGTTTCAGTCATGCTGGTGGCGGGGGCCATTGGCTATAAGGGCCTTGTCAGCCAAAGCAGTGCTGACGAGACTCAAACCATGGCCTTGACAAAGAGTTATCAAACCATGGCTCTGTCACAGGCAAACTGTGAAAAACGGTTCCCGGATTGGACTAGCATCACGGACAATGCCTGCCGTTTCCAGAGAGAGGCAGACAACTCCGTTGCCATTGTTGGCGACTCTCATGCTGGCCACCTATTTCTGGGTATTAGCGAGCTGCTGAAGCCAAGCGAAGGGGTTGCGGTATTTGCAGCCAGCTGTGCGGCGCCCTATATTGATGTCGCCACTGCTCAGCAAGACAAAAATGCTCAGAAAGTCAGGAAAGGCGCCTACAAGCTTATAAACCGCGCGTATGACTACATAATTGACGACCCGAAAATCAAAGTCGTTATTCTGGCTCACCTTCCGATTTGCTCTTATCAAGATGCCACTGACATGAGAGATCCCTCCAATGGCGACTATAAGAAAGCTCTCACTGAAGGAATGAAGCGGACTTTCTCGGCACTGACGCAAGCAAACAAAAAAATCATTGTTTTGCTGGATAACCCAGTCCTGCCCTACGCGCCCTCAGCGTGTACCGAACGCCCTTTCAGGCTTACAAAGAACACTGATCGCTGCTCCTTCCCGCGCGAGCAATTCGACAAAAACCAGCCTTTCGCAGATTACAAAGCGCTTGTAGAAGCGGCAACCAATGACTTCCCGCAAGTTAAAATACTCGATCTTTCCACCAAGCTTTGCGATGAAAATCGCTGCTATCTGGCGAAGGATGGACGCTTGCTCTATAGCGATAACAGCCATCTAAATTTCGATGGATCTCGATATGTTGCACCCTATTTGGTTAAGGCAATCGAGAGTAACAACTAACCCCAAAATCGCGGCCCACCCTGCACGGACTGGGCGCAGGGCGGCCCGCTGATCGAATTTCCCACGGTTACAGTGGCGCCATATTTCGTAAATGTGAGCGGCGCCGCACATTTCTGGGTTGCTGAGCCATGGCCAGAATGTCGGTCACCGGCACACGTGGCTGGACGACGCGACGAACAATGCATTCAGCCACCAGCCCGGCGAGACCCGAACCGACGCCGTGGTCTTCGCCAGGCGCGGCGCCTCGGTCAAAGTCCCCAACGTGGGATAACGGAACAAAAACGAGGCCAGAAACATCCACGCACTGAAACACGTATTGATTGATCTAATCCATACCCAAAACAGACCAGCATATAAATATAAAACCGATCACGGACCAAACACTAAATCTTCAGCCTGCTCAAGAGTCAACACCTGAGTCAACTCAATCTTTAGATAACGATAAGCCCTAGGGTTGAATTTGATCTGCACAGCTGGGTTTTCACTGGCATTCGACAGCCAATCATAATTATTGCAATAGTCCGCAGGTATGTTTTGCCACTGCTGAGCTTCTGGAACCGCAAAGCTCTCCATATCGACCAACTCTCGATTGCAATATACAGCCCATATATCAACTCCCTCCTGAGGAACAACAGTAGAAGCAATCCCATATCCATAAGTATAAAGGGCCGGTGTTTTTTTAAAGGATTTTATTACATAAAATCCACTTCCCAACTCCCCGCCTGATGCATGATCCCAAGCCCCTGGCACGACTCTCAGACCGCTTGTCAAAGATGCCCTATGTCCAGATCTAGTAGCGTGAAAACCTATTAATCTCATAGAAAACTCCATTTAAGTTACACGATTCATCCAAACTCACAGGCTGAGTAAATCGCCCTCCAGGAAGACGAGACACCTAGATTAAATAGATCGGGTTCCGTCAGTTCGCCATCAATTTAGATGATGAGAGCTGTCTACCCCCTAAAAACCCCTGACTTGATATAACAGCCGGCCAGGCGCCCTGTCCACACGCAAACTCTTGGTCTATCGCCCGAGCATTTTTACTTCTCTTTATCCAAGCTTAATGCCAGCTATCAAGAAATAGACCATTCCCGAATAAAACGCCAATACGCCAGCCTCATAGGTCTACCTGGAGCAGCCCATGGCCCCTTCCCACCCTATATTGATCGGTGACTGCATCGACATGATGTGGACTCTGCCCGACCAGTCAGAGCAGTGCTGTTTGACCAGACCGCCCTACTTCGAGTTGCGGGATGACGGCGTCGACGCGCAGATAGGCCAGGAAGAAACCCTGCCGAGTAGCAACGGAAATATGAAAGCGGTGGCCAGGAAGCCAAACGGCGTTGGCTGGGGGCATGGCACCTATAGTCAAGACAGCGCCCGTGGCAGGATCAAGGCGGTGGTCGCCATACAGGAAGGCCGAAAATCGATCCTGTGCGAACTAAACCCGGACTATGCAGCCATGGCCGAACAGCGGATAGCGGCGGCATGGCTCGACGGTGCGGCACAGATGGACGTGATTCACGATTCTGCGCCGGCCGCCTGATCCGCCAGAGCCTGACGACAAAATTGCCGTGCCTGGACTCATGCCTGCTTGAGTGGCTCGCTCTTTCCCCTCAAAACAGCATCATAGGCATTCTGCAACTCGATGCTTGCACGGGTCGGAATAAAGTCCGATACCGAAGGTTCACGGGGGCAGCTCTTGGTCATTGAAAGCGCGTGAGCAACCAAGTCATCAAGATTTACACCAAACCTTTCTGATGCGATCAGCACAGATATGAGGGCAGTTTGTAAGGCACTTTCACGAACAACGGCCATTTTGATCTCCCTTCGGCCTCATGCCGAGCCGCAAAAGTTAACCGATCCGACATCATTTTGCCATAACCCTATGCGGCGCATCCGGTAACGGAGGACAGCGCCCGACTGGAGGTCACCGACAGACCTGGCCGCAATTGCCGGCCAGCGGAATTGAAGAGGTAGGCCATGGCCGGTCCGATTCCTCAGATCGAGAACCGAAAAATCGCCACCTACCGATGCAGGAAGCTGCGCGGCGAGTTCGTTAAATCCGGTGCCGATAGGAAGGCTATTACCAAGCAGGAATCCATCGAGTCGGCCCGTCAGCTCCGGAAGCAATGTCGGAATGAAGCCGAGGCGAAAGGGTTGTTGACTGCGTAAACCACCGCTCACCCGGGCAAGGAAGTGCGCCATGAACATCACGAAGATCATCAAGGGCCGGCCGATAGCAGCCGCCCACGAACGATCGCAACCCGTCATTCGTGATCCATAGTTTTGGACTCAAATTGGTTTTCTGTTCCCTGCATCAACATCGCACTTCTACTGAAACTACGCTTTGAGTGAGCGCCCTATCTACTCCGGCTCCACGTCCTCGACCGGCAATGAAGCAAGCATTTCTGCCCGGCACACCTCAAGGATTTCATCAGCAAGTGCGGAGTCATCGGGGCAAGCACGCGACAAAATAATCGCGCCGACCGCACGCGACAGCAGGTCGATCATTTTCTTTCTCCCCTCACCCTCTGCGGCATCCGGCCCTGTCGGATATTTTCCCCCCAGGGTTTGCAAGGTGCGTTCAATGCCTTCAGCAAACGTCGCTTTCACATCGTCCGTCTGACGCGCCGCGTCGCCACACAGTGCGGCCATCGTGCAACCGCTGCCGCGTCCGTCGCGATGTTCTCTGCTCACATAGACGTTGATGAAACCGGGCACGTCGAGCGCCTGGGCACCTGTTAACGATTTGCCAAGACTGCAGGCCGAGGCTTCGGCCATCAGGTCGGCCTTCGAACCGAAGTGCTTGTAGAAGCCTCCATGAGTGAAACCGGCAGCCGCCATGAGGTCCGCTACACCGACGCCGTCAAAACCACGCACACGGAACAGCTCTGAGGCCGTTTCAACGATGTGTTCTCGATTGGCCTGCGCCTGGGCCTTGGTCACTCTCACGTGCAATACCTCGTGTTCAGCGGGAATTCCTGCGTCCGATGATACATAGATGTCGACCATAATCAAAACCGTTGACAGTTTAGATTTCGATCATCATCCTAATTTCACACCCACCGATCTCCATCCACGGGCACGGAAGATTCATCAGATGACCAAACAGACTCTGTTCACCCCTTACACGCTAGGCAGTCTCGCCCTGTCGAACCGCGTCGTTCTTGCACCGCTGACACGCAACCGCGCGGGCCAGGGCTTTGTCCCGAGCGAATTCGCGGCGACCTATTACAGCCAGCGCGCCAGCGCCGGCTTGCTGATCAGCGAAGCTACTCAGATTTCCCGACAGGGTCAGGGTTATCAGGACACCCCCGGGATCTACACCCAGGCACAGATTGACGGTTGGCGCACAGTCACTGATGCCGTCCACGCCAAGGGCGGAAAAATCTTCCTGCAGCTGTGGCATGTCGGCCGCGTTTCACACGTTGACCTGCAAGAAAACGGCGCCGCACCGGTGGCCCCTTCTGCGCTGCGTGCCGCGACCAAAGTGTTCGTCAACAACCGCTTTGAAGACGTCTCCGAACCCCGCGCCCTGGAAACCAGCGAACTGCCGGGGATCGTCTCCGATTTCCGCCAGGCTGCGGCCAACGCGGTCGATGCGGGGTTCGATGGCGTGGAGATTCACGGTGCAAACGGCTACTTGCTGGATCAATTCCTCAAGGACAACGCCAATCTGCGGACCGATGCCTACGGCGGCTCGATTGAAAATCGTGCGCGTCTGTTGCTCGAAGTGACGGCGGCTGTCATCAACGAGATCGGCGCGGATCGCACTGGCGTGCGCCTGTCTCCCGTGTCGCCGGCCAATGGCGTGTCTAGCAGCGATCCGCAGGCGCAATTCAATTACGTTGTCGAGCAACTCGACGCCCTCGGTGTGGTTTATCTGCACATGGTCGAAGGCGCGACCGGCGGCCCGCGCGACGTGGCCCCTTTCGATTTCGGTGCCCTGCGCCAGCGCTTCAAAAACACCTATATCGCCAACAACGGCTATGACCTGGACCTGGCGAACGCGCGGCTCGCCGAAGACCAGGCCGACCTGATCGCCTTCGGTCGCCCGTTCATTGGCAACCCGGATCTGGTGGAGCGCCTCAAGCAGGGCGCGCCGCTGTCCGCGTTCAATCCCGCCACCCTCTATGGCGGCGGCGCGGCGGGCTACATCGACTACCCGACGCTGGCTGAATCAAGCGTCAGCGCAAGCTGAGCGCGTTCTGTTTCTCACCTCCTGAAAGAGAGATACCCCATGAGCACTCGCCCTACTGTTCTCATCACCGGCGCCTCCACCGGCATTGGCGCCGTCTACGCCGAACGCTTCGCGCAACGTGGCCACGATCTGGTACTGGTCGCCCGCGATAAGGCTCGCCTGGACACACTGGCAGCGCGTTTGCGCAGCGAGCACGACGTCGCCGTCGATGTCATCCCCGCAGACCTGACCCAACTCGGCGATCTCAACACCGTTGAAAGCCGCCTGCGCGATGACGCCCGCATCGGCGTTCTCGTCAACAACGCCGGCGCTGCGCTGTCCGGCCACTTCGTCGACCAAAGCACCGACAGCGTTGCGCAACTGGTCGCCCTCAACACCACAGCGCTGGTGCGGCTCGCCAGCGCCATCGCCCCACGCCTGGCCAAGGCCGGCGACGGCGCAATCATCAACATCGGTTCGGTGGTGGGTCTGGCGCCGGAGTTCGGCATGACGGTCTACGGTGCGACCAAGGCCTTCGTGCTATTCCTTTCCCAAGGCCTGAGCCTGGAGCTTTCGCCTCAGGGCGTCTACGTGCAAGCCGTGTTGCCCGCCGCCACCCGCACCGAAATCTGGGATCGCTCCGGCGTCGACATCAATACCCTGAGCGAAATCATGGAAGTGGGTGATCTGGTGGATGCCGCACTGGTCGGCTTCGATCGTCGCGAACCTGTGACCATCCCGCCGCTGCACGAAGCTGAGCGCTGGGATGACCTGCAGGGCGCACGCCAGGGCCTGCTGGGGCAAATCCGCCAGTCTGCGGTCGCCCAACGCTACCAGACGCCACAGTGATTTTTTTGCTAGCGAGCATTCGCGGCAGATTCGATGCAGGCACACGGCATTGCATCGAATCCTGCCCGCTGTCCGGAGTGACAATGAGTTCAATGCAGACAAATTCCCGCTCGGGTTTGCCGACGCCATTTCTTGACGCGGCGAACCAGTCGATCACGGTCAACGGCATTCCCTTCGCCTACCGCGATACCGGGCCCGCGACCGGCATGCCCTTGGTACTGTTCAACCATTGGGGTGCAGTACTGGACAACTTCGACCCCGCGATCATCGATGGCCTGGCGCAAACCAGACGCGTCATCACCACCGACTATCGCGGCATCGGCAACTCGGGGGGAACCGCGCCACTGACAGTGAGCGAAATGGCCGACGATGCCATCCAGCTGATCAGGGCGCTGGGGCTGAAAACCGTGGATGTGCTCGGTTTCTCCCTCGGAGGTTTCGTCGCTCAGGATATTGCCCTCAAGGCGCCTGACTTGGTACGCCGGTTGATTCTGACCGGTACTGGACCGGCGGGCGGCACCGGCATCGACAAGGTCGGCACAGTATCATGGCCATTGATCCTCAAAGGCTTGCTGACCCTGCGCGATCCCAAGTTCTACCTTTTCTTCACCTCGTCGGCCAATGGGCGACGGTCTGCCTCGCAGTATTTAAGACGCCTAAAGGCACGCAAAAAAAATCGCGACAAGGGCCCGACGCCCCGCGCCTTCCTGCGGCAATTGAGAGCCATCACCGCGTGGGGCAGACAACAGCGGCAAGCGCTTGGGCACTTGCGCACGCCGACGCTAATCGTCAACGGCGACAACGACCTCATGGTGCCCAGCGTTAACTCATTTGAGCTGGCCAGGCTTATCCCCAACGCACAGTTGGTGATTTATGAGGATGCCGGGCACGGCGGGATTTTCCAGCATCACGCCGACTTTGTGGCCAAGGCGCAGGCGTTTCTCGATGCGTGACCACGTCACGCAGCAACACCGCAACCCCACCGACTACCCTCCGTATAACCAGCAAGAGTCGCACCACGATGAAAGCATTTCTGATTGATGGCTATGGCAAGAATCCCGGACGCATTGGCGAAGCGCCCGCCCCCGCCGTCGGTGCCCACGACGTCTTGATCGAGGTCCATGCGAGCAGTGTCAACGTGCTGGATTCGAAGATCCGCAAAGGCGACTTCAAGCTGATTCTGCCCTACGCCTTTCCGTTGATATTGGGTAATGACCTGGCGGGGGTTGTGGTTGAAGTCGGCCCGCAGGTGACACGCTTCAAACCGGGAGACGAGGTATACGCTCGCCCGCCCGAAGCGCGGATCGGGACCTTCGCCCAATTGATCGCCGTGAACGAAAACGCGGTCGCCCTGAAACCCGCCAATACCGACATGGCACAAGCCGCATCCCTGCCCTTGGTTGCACTGACCGCCTGGCAAGTACTGGTTGAAACCGCCCGGCTGCAAAAGGGCCAGAAAGTGCTGATTCACGCAGGTTCTGGCGGCGTCGGCACCATTGCGGTTCAGCTTGCCAAACACCTCGGTGCGTTTGTCGCCACAACTACCAGCACCGCCAATGTCGAATGGGTCAAGGCGCTGGGGGCCGATCTAGTCATCGACTATAAACAGCAGAACTTCGAAAATGTACTGCGTGACTACGACGTGGTGCTGAACAGCCTTGGCGCCGACGTGTTGGAGAAATCACTCGTGGTCCTGAAACCCGGTGGTCAACTCATTTCCATCTCGGGCCCACCCACTGTGCAGTTCGCGAGGGAGCAAGGGTTGTCCTGGCCATTGCAGCAAGTCATGCGCCTGTTGAGCCTTGGCATTCGTCGCAAAGCGCGCAAGCAGGATGTCAGCTACGCGTTCGTGTTCATGCGGGCCAATGGCGCTCAACTGCAACGCATCACCGCGCTCGTGGAGGACGGAATCATCAAACCTGTGGTTGATCGCTCCTTCCCCTTTGAATCAACGGCCGAGGCATTGAAGTACGTTGAGCGGGGACGCGCCAAGGGCAAGGTCGTTGTTGCGCTCAAATGACCACGCCGCCGACTCATGAGTCGACCACAGAAACTGCACAGCTTTTACTGCTTGAGCGGTCATCAGCCGAGGTGATTTCGCCAGAGGTGCAGGAACAGGAAGCGCCGCAACCGGATGTTACGCGGGTTGAACCGCCCGTTATCGTTTGGCGCAGTTTGATGCTTGAGCCCTAGGGCGAAACGGGTTGAATGTAATCTCGTCAGGCTGTCGCGTTCGACTCGACAAGATGAACTTCCGTGGTATTGCGCCCGGCCAGCCAGGCCAGCACAGACGCGGCGACCAGGACAGCGGCGCTAAGCTCGAAGGTGGCTTTGTAGCCGCTCAAATCAAAGGCCAGACCGCCAATGATTGCGCCGGCGGCGATCGCCAGTTGGACGATGGCCACCAGCAAGCCGCCTCCGGCTTCCGCATCATCCGGGAGCGTCTGCGCCAGCCACATCCACCAGCCAACCGGCGCGGCCGTGGCGACCAGCCCCCAGATTCCGAGCAACACGGCGGTCAGCAGCGGTGATTTGCCGAAGCTGACCAACGCCAGCGCGATGGCCGCCATGATCAGCGGGATGATGGTCAACGTGCGGTAGAGGCTGCGCCCCATAAACCGCTCGATCAAAAAGGTGCCGATAAAACCGGCCAGCCCCAGCCCCAGCAGCATGAACGACAAGGTTGAGACACTGACGCCAGTCACGCCCTCAAGAAAGGGCCGCAGGTACGTGAACAGCATGAACTGGCCCATGAAAAATACGCTGACGGCGACCATGCCCAAAGCAACTGGCAACTGCTTCATCAGCCGCAGGACATTGCCGCTACCTGCCTGGCGTTCGGCCTTGAAGGACGGCAGGCTGATCAGCAGCCACACGGCTGCCAACGCTGCGACCGGCACCACACAGAAGAATGCGCCGCGCCAGCCGATCAACGAGCCAAGGAAGCTGCCCGCCGGAGCGGCGATGACCGTCGCCAGAGCGTTACCACCATTGACGATGGCCAACGCACGGGCAACCTGATCAGGTTGCACCAAACGCATGGCGGTCGCCGCCGATAGTGACCAGAAACCACCAATCGCAATCCCGATCAAGGCACGTCCAAACATGAATGACGCGTAGCCCGGGGCGAACGCGACGACCGTACCGGAGACGATCATCAGCAAGGTCAGGCCCAACAACAATTTCTTCCGTTCGATGCGAGCGGCGACCGAGGCAATCAACAGACTGGTGATCAATGCAAAGGCACCGGACACGGAAATCCCCTGCCCTGCCTGACCTTCGGTGATGTGCAGGTCAGCCGCGATGGGCGTCAGCAGGCTGACGGGCATGAACTCTGAAGCGACCAGGGCGAACGCGGCCAACGACATCGCCAGCACGGCGCTCCAGCCGCCTGTTCTTTTAGAAGGATCTGTAGAAGGAAACGTCATGAGAAAGACCTGTAGAGCGGAATACGTATGGATGTGATGCGCAGGGGTCAGCGGTTCTTCGTCTATGCGGGCACTGCCCCTGTAACAGATAGACACATTCTCCCGGTCAATCCGGCCCTTCCCTAGCGCATTCCTCTTGAATGCTTGCCTGATCCTCTGGCGATGCAGGCTGACGGATAGGAAACGTCTCGCGCGCGGATTAGAGTTCGGACAACAGGAGTGACCCGACATGAACCCGCCCTCTCTGCCCCAGGAATCGCCTTTGGCCTTGCACATCGACCCGCGCCTGAGCACGCCGGGTGACTTCGCCACGGCCATACCCGGACTGACGCTGTTTCGTCGCGACCAGCCGGCGCCCCCCGCTGTGTGCATGATCGAGCCCAGCCTGATTCTCGTGGGTCGCGGCGAAAAGCGCTTGTGGGTCGGTGGTGAGGGCTACAGCTATGACCCATCGCGGTTTCTGGTCACGTCGCTGGACCTGCCCGCCAACTCCGAAGTGATGCTCGCCAGTCCCGAACAGCCCTGTGTCGGCCTTGTGCTGAAACTGGATGTCAGCATGCTTGCCGAGGTCATTACCAAGAGCGGCTTGCCCGCGAAACGCCAGCCATCAACGGGTACGGGCGCTGCGATTGGCAGCCTGTCGTCAGCGTTGGAGGACGCGCTCGATCGCTTGCTGGCATTGCTTGATGAACCCGAGGCGATCCCGGTCCTGGCACCGCTGATTCTGCGAGAAATTCACTATCGACTGCTCCACACCGACCAAGGCCCGCGGCTGCGGCAGATCACTGCCGTCGACGGTCAGGGTTATCGCATCGCCAAGGCGATCGACTGGCTCAAGGTCAACTACACCGATGCCCTGCGCATCGATGATTTGGCCGCGCGGGTACAGATGAGCGCGCCGACCTTTCACCATCATTTCCGCCAGCTCACCGGCATGAGTCCGCTGCAGTACCAGAAATGGCTTCGGCTCAACGAAGCCCGGCGGCTGATGCTGATCGAGCGCCTCGATGTGTCGCGGGCAGCGTTTGCGGTCGGCTATGAAAGCCCTTCGCAGTTCAGCCGCGAATACGGCCGCCTGTTCGGCACCGCGCCGAGTCGTGACATGGCCCTTTTGCGCGGGCAGCCCTTCGAGGCAGAAGCGCTCGGCACAGTCGCGAATTGAACGAAAACCGGTGATTCGCCCCGCCACGTGTCACCGCTCATAACAATGCACGTCAACCGATGATCAAGCGGGTGAACCATGGAACTACGAATCAACCAGAAGACCTATCAGGTCGATGCCGACGCCGATACGCCCTTGCTGTGGGTGATCCGCGATGATCTGGGCATGACCGGGACAAAGTACGGCTGCGGACTGGCGCAATGCGGCGCCTGCTCGGTGCTGGTGGACGGCAATGTGGTGCGTTCCTGCGTCACGCCAGTGGCCGGTGTAGTTGGCCGCGAGGTCACCACCATTGAAGCCATCGAAACCGATGACGTGGGCAAACGAGTCGTCTCGACCTGGGTCGATCTGCAGGTCGCCCAGTGCGGCTACTGCCAGTCCGGGCAGGTGATGGCCGCCACCGCGCTGCTCAAGCAGAACCCCAAACCGAGTGATGCACAGATCGAGGCGGCGATGGTCAATCTGTGCCGCTGCGGTACTTACAACGCCATTCATGCCGCCGTGCATGAGCTTGCCGGCAAGGGGGACGCGTGATGAACGTTCGTATCGACCCTTCACAACACGCTTCAGTACTGGATCTGCATGAACCGATCAATGTGTCGCGCAGACGTTTTCTGACCGGTACCGCCGTCGGCGCATTGGTGCTCGGCTTCGGTCTGCCGCTGGGTGTGACACGCGTACAGGCGGCTGCAGCAACTGCAACTGCCGAGCGTGGCACACAGGTCCCGGCGTTTCTCGAGATCCGCCCGGACAACCGCGTGCGTCTGCTCTGCCCATTCATGGAAGGCGGACAAGGCACGTTCACTGCGATGGCGCAGATCGTCGGTGAAGAACTGGATGCCGACCCGGCGACCTTTCTGGTCGAAGCCGCGCCACCCGGCGAAGCCTATGTGGTGATGGAAAACGGTATGCGCATCACCGGCGGCAGTATGTCGGTGCGCATGAGTTACCCGGTCATGCGCCGCCTCGGTGCCCTTGCCCGCGCCATGCTGTTGCAGGCGGGCGCGCAGCAACTTGGCGTGCCGGTGAGCGAGTTGAGCACCGAGCCTGGCAAAGTCGTGCACGCCAAGTCGGGGCGCTCGTTGGCCTACGGTGAACTGGCCGAGCGTGCGATGGATCTGCCGGTTCCCGATCCGGCCTCTGTGAAGCTGCGTGATCCGAGCCAGTTCCGCTGGATCGGCAAACCGGTGAAGCGTCTCGACGCTTACGACAAGTCCACGGGCAAGGCGCTGTACAGCATCGATCTGAAAGTCGACGACATGCTGCATGCTGCTGTTCAACATGCGCCGCGCCTGGGCATGACCGTGAGCAACCTGCGCAACGAAGACCAGGTCAAGGCAATGAAAGGCGTGCATTCCGTGCACCGGCTGCCGGGCGCAGTGGCGGTGGTCGCCGAGCGCTGGTGGCACGCCAAACGTGCCGTCGAGGCGATTCAGGTCGACTGGCAAGAGCCGACGGCCGACAGCCAAGTGCGGCCGATGCCCGCCGACTTTTCCAGCGATGCGTGGTTCAAGCGCCTCGCTGAAGATAAAAGCCCCGCCAAAGATGATGAACATGAAGGCGATGTGGCTTCGATTCTCAAGGAGACCAAGACCCGGATCGACGCCACTTACCACAACCAATACCTGAACCACGGACAACTGGAGCCGCCTTCAGCACTGGCCCGATTCAATCCGGATGGTTCGCTGGAGGTCTGGCTGCCGAATCAGGCGCCGGATATGTTCCGCGCCGACATCGCCAAGCGCACCGGGCTCGATCCGTCACGCATCACCTTGCATTCGCCGCTGCTGGGCGGGTTCTTCGGTCGGCATTTCCTCTACGACTCGGCCAGTCCCTACCCTCAGGCCATCACGCTGGCCAAAGCGGTTGGGCGCCCGGTCAAACTGATCTGGAGTCGCGAGGAAGAGTTTCTGCGTGACGTGCTCCGTCCCGTTGCGGCGGTGAATTTCCGTGCCGCGCTGGACAGCGACGGCTGGCCGCTGGCAATCGAAGCGATCAGTGCCACCGAAGGTCCGACCGAAGCCCTTGCCGGAAAGCAAGGTGAAAAACTCGACCCGACGGCGCTGGAAGGGTTGTCGGGCAAGTCCTATGCGATACCCAACAAGCGCATCGCGCAGATCTACGTCAAAGGCCCGGCCATGCTCGGTTACTGGCGCTCGGTGGGTAATTCCCTCAACGACTTCTTCTATGAATCGTTCCTCGATGAACTGGCCGACAAGGGCGGCAAAGATCCGTTCGACCTGCGCCTGCATTTGCTGCGTGACAACAAACGGCTGACCACGTTATTGCAAGCAGTGGGTGAATTGTCGGGCGGCTGGAAGCGTGGCCCGTTTACCGCCGAAGACGGCAGCCGACGGGCGAGAGGCGTGGCCATGGCTTCGCCGTTCGGTACGGAGACTGCGGTGATCGCCGAGGTCTCCATCGAAAACGGCCAGGTCAAGGTGCATGACATCTGGCAGGCGATTGACCCCGGCAGCATCGTCAATCCGGCGATTGTCGAGGCTCAGGTGAATGGTGCCGTGGCGTTGGGACTGTCGCAAACCCTGGTGGAAGAAGCCGTGTGGATTGATGGCAAGCCTAGGGCGCGCAACTACGACTTGTATCCGATCCTGCCGCCTGCGCGGATGGCACGGGTTCATGTGCGTGTGGTCGAGAGCGGGGAAAAAATGGGTGGCATCGGTGAACCGCCGTTGCCTGCCGTCGCGCCTGCCGTCGCCAATGCGGTGGCAACGCTGACCGGGCAGCGGGTACGCAGCCTGCCCCTGAGCCGACACACCTTCACCTGATCATCGCCGGAGCCTTTATGAACAACAGCCGATTCGCAAGAACCGCTGGCTGGTTGGCCGTGCCATGTCTGGTCGCGGCAGGCCTGCTGGCCTGGTATGTCACCCGCGAGCCCGTCTCGCGCCTTGAAAACCATCAGATCGCCGTGGCCGATATCGACCCGGCACTGGTCTCGCGTGGCGAATACGTCGCCAGACTCAGCGATTGCGTAGCCTGTCACAGCGTGCCGGATGGCGCGCCGTTCGCCGGTGGGCTGGAAATGGCCACACCGCTGGGCGCGATCCATGCGACCAATATCACCCCGGACATGGACACCGGCATCGGTTACTACAGCCTGGCGGACTTCGACCGTGCCGTGCGCCACGGCGTAGCTCCCGACAGCCGCCGGTTATACCCGGCGATGCCCTACCCGTCCTACGCCAAGCTCAGTGACGATGACGTGCGTGCGTTGTATGCGTTCTTCATGAAAGGCGTGGCGCCGGTCAAACAGGCGAACATCCCGAGTGCGATTCCGTTCCCGTTGAACCTGCGCTGGCCGATTGCACTGTGGAACGGTGTGTTTGTCGATGCCGAGCCCTACGTAGCCAAACCGTCGCAGGATGAACAGTGGAACCGTGGCGCTTACCTCGTTCAGGGCGCCGGACACTGCGGCAGTTGTCATACACCGCGCAGCCTGGCGTTCAACGAAAAAGCACTGGATGAGTCCGGCAAGCCCTACCTTGCCGGCGCCTTGCTCGATGGCTGGTACGCGCCGAGCCTGCGTGATGATCACAACACCGGCCTGGGCCGTTGGAGCGAGTCGGAAATCGTGCAGTTCCTCAAGACCGGGCGCAACCAACATGCGGTGGTCTACGGCTCGATGACCGAGGCGTTCAACAACTCCACGCAGTTCATGAGCGATGACGATCTGACAGCCATTGCCCACTACCTGAAGTCGCTTCCCGGGGATCGCGAACGGGATGGCGCACCCTGGCAGTACCAAGCGGTTTCGGCAGCGCAACGTCTGGACTCGCCCGGTGCTCATACCTACGTGACACGCTGTGCGTCTTGCCACGGTCTGGACGGCAAGGGTCAATCGCAATGGATGCCGCCGCTGGCCGGCGCGACCTCTGCACTGGCCAAGGAAAGCGCCTCGGCGATCAACATCACCCTCAATGGCGCGCAACGTGTGGTGGCGGCCGGCGTGCCGGATGCCTATCGCATGCCGGCCTTCCGTGAGCAGCTGTCGGATCAGCAGATCGCCGAAGTACTGACCTTCATGCGCAGCACCTGGGGTAATCAGAGCAGTGCTGTCGACGCACAGACGGTTGGCAAACTGCGGAAACACACCGACCCGGCCAGCAGCAGCCCGATCATTCTGCAGATGCGTTAGAGGAGAACCCGATGGAGAGCATCGACTTGCTGGTCCTGCGCACAGCGCGGGATACCCCACAAAGTGACTGACGATCACGAATTGCGGAAAAGATTTTTTGATTGCGGAAAAAAGAACTAAGGGCTTGCATGAGATATATCATGCAAGCCCTTGATATTAATGGTGCCCGAAGCCGGAATCGAACCGGCACGCCCTTACGAGCGGGGGATTTTAAGTCCCATGCGTCTACCAGTTTCGCCATTCGGGCGGTAGCGCGGTGTTACATTGCTCTGATGCCGGTTAGCAATCCTGACAGATCGTTACCCCGTTCAGCAGAGGGGGAAATATATACATCAGTCCCCTGTGAAGCAAGTTTGCAAAGGCTGTTTTAAAGACTAAATCTTTCAGCGTAATACAAATAAAAAAGCTCCGTAAATCATGGATCTACGGAGCTTGTTTATAGTGGAGGCCGAGGTCGGAATCGAACCGGCGTAGGCGGATTTGCAATCCGCTGCATAACCATTTTGCTACTCGGCCTCAAAACATTTGTCGTCAGTAGCGCAACAACAAACGCTGTACAAACTTGGAGCGGGAAACGAGACTCGAACTCGCGACCCCGACCTTGGCAAGGTCGTGCTCTACCAACTGAGCTATTCCCGCTTGGTGTGGCGCATTCTATAGAAATCAGAAGCGCCGTCAACCCTTTGATTCAAAAAAGTTTTATTTCTTTTCAACATCGGTCTTCAGATGCGGCCAGGCAGCCCGAAGGTATTGAACCATCGACCACAGGGTCAGGCCTGCCGAGACCATCAGCAACGTATAACCGAGAAAAACCCAGAAGCTGAAAACCTTGGGATTGGCCAGGAGAATCACCAGCGCAAGCATTTGCGCAGCGGTTTTCCACTTACCCAGGTTCGATACGGCAACATGAGCCCGCGCACCGAGTTCGGCCATCCACTCACGCAATGCAGAAACCACGATCTCGCGACCGATGATCACGGCTGCCGGCAGTGTGAGCCAGAGGTTACCGTGTTCTTGCACCAGCAACACCAGTGCAACGGCAACCATCAGTTTGTCAGCGACAGGATCCAGGAACGCGCCAAACGGGGTGCTTTGCTCCAGGCGCCGCGCCAGGTAACCGTCCAGCCAGTCTGTGGCTGCCGCGAAGGCAAATACCGAACTTGAGGCCAGATAACTCCACTGGTAAGGCAGATAGAACAGCAAAATGAAAATCGGGATGAGCAGGACACGGAGAACGGTAATCAGATTAGGGATATTCATCGGCACAACTGGCTACGAGGTGAATGGGCATTCTACTCACTATGCAGGTTTGCATAAATCGACTCTGCTAGCTTTTTGCTGATCCCCGGCGCTTTGGCGATCTCTTCGATGCTTGCACGAGACAGCTCCTGCAATCCACCAAAATGTTTCAACAAATCCCTGCGACGGGTCGGGCCTACCCCCGCCACGCCTTCCAGTGTTGACGTACGCCGGGTTTTACCGCGACGGGCACGGTGTCCGGTAATCGCAAATCGGTGAGCTTCGTCACGGATCTGCTGAATCAGGTGCAACGCCGGGGAGTCGCCGCGCAGGGTGAACTCGTGCGCCGCATCATTCAGATACAAAGTCTCGAACCCCGCCTTGCGCGTCGCGCCTTTCGCAACCCCCAGCAGAATTAGATCCGGCACTGCCAGTTCATTGAGCACATCCCGGGCCATCGACAACTGGCCCTTGCCACCATCCACCAACAGAATGTCCGGCAACTTGCCCTCCCCGTCCTTCAACTTGCTGAAGCGCCGGGTCAGCGCCTGATGCATGGCGGCATAATCGTCACCCGCCGTCACACCTTCAATGTTGTAGCGGCGGTAATCCGACTTGATAGCGCCTTCCGGACCGAATACCACACAGGACGCCACCGTCGCCTCGCCACTGGAGTGGCTGATGTCGTAACACTCCAGGCGCTGTGGCGGCTCATCCAGGTTCAGCACTTCAGCCAACGCCTCGAAACGCGCCGCGACATGCTGACGATTGGCCAGCCTTGCCCCCAGCGCCTGTTCGGCGTTGGTCACGGCCAGTTGCTGCCAGCGCGCCCTGGTTCCGCGGACCCGATGGCTGATGGTCAACTCGCGCCCCCGCAGTTCATGGATCGCGTCAATCAATGCAGGGAAATCATCATGAACCACGTTGACGATCAGTTCGCTCGGCAAGTCGCGCTCAGGGCTACTGATGAAATACTGGCCGAGAAATGCAGCCATGACTTCGGCGACGTCCTCTTCGATACCGACTTGCGGGAAGAAATTCTTGCTCCCCAGAACCCGTCCACCTCGCACACTGATCAAATGCACACAGGCACCGCCCGGGTTGACGAATGCGGCGATTACATCGATATCGCCAGTACCACCTTCCATACTTTGCTGATCCTGGACCCGACGCAGTAATGCGATCTGGTCGCGCAGTTCGGCGGCGCGTTCAAACTCAAGATTGATCGCAGCCTCCTCCATCGCACCGGACAGCTCGTTGGTCAACGCATGGCTGCGCCCCTCAAGGAACATCACCGAGTGGCGAACGTCTTCGGCATAGACCTCAGGTTCGACCAGTCCGACACAAGGAGCCTTGCATCGCTTGATCTGGTACTGCAGGCACGGACGGGTCCGGTTCTTGTAATAGCTGTCTTCACACTGACGCACGAAAAACGTCTTTTGCAGAAGACTCAGGCTTTCACGAATGGCCCCGGCACTCGGGTAAGGGCCGAAGTACTTGCCCTTGGCCTTCTTGGCGCCGCGGTGAATGCTCAGTCGCGGGAACTGCCCGTCAGACAGAAAAACGTACGGATAGGACTTATCGTCGCGCAGCAGAATGTTGTAAGGAGGTCGCCATTCCTTGATCAGTGTCTGTTCAAGCAGCAGAGCCTCGGTTTCGTTGGCCGTAATCGTCGTTTCGACCTGGGCGATTCGCCCCACCAGAGCAGCTGTTTTAGGCGCCAGCCCGGTCTTTCGAAAGTAACTGGCCAGACGTTTCTTGAGGTTCTTGGCCTTGCCGACGTACAACAGACGCGCATCACTGTCGAACATGCGGTAAACGCCGGGGCGCCCGCTGACCGTCGACAGAAACGCGCCGGAATCAAATGTCTCAGTCATGGTCAGGCGCTGGCATCGACCATGCCATGGCGTACCGCAAGCAGCGTCAGCTCGACATCGCTACTGATCGAAAGCTTCTCGAAAATACGATAACGGTAAGTGTTGACGGTCTTAGGCGACAGGCACAATTTGTCGGAAATGATCTGTACCTTCTGACAGCCGACAATCATCAGGGCAATCTGGATTTCCCGCTCCGACAAGGCGTCGAACGGAGAATCATTGGTTGGCTGAAAGGACTTGATCGCCAGTTGCTGGGCAATCTGCGGGCTGATGTAACGCTGACCGGCGAACACCAGGCGAATGGCTTGCACCATTTCCGGCAGTCCGGCGCCCTTGGTCAGGTAACCCGCAGCCCCGGCCTGCAACAAGCGCGTAGGAAAAGGATCTTCCTCGCACACGGTGACCGCAACCACCTTGATGTCCGGATGGCTGCGCAGCAATTTGCGCGTGGCTTCCAGGCCGCCGATGCCAGGCATCTTGACGTCCATCAGCACCACATCGGGTTTCAACTCACGGGCCTTGATAAGGGATTCTTCCCCGGACTCGGCCTGACCAACCACTTGCAGGCCATCGATATCGGCCAGCATACGTGTAATGCCTGTACGAACGAGATCATGGTCATCGACCACTAGCACCCTAATCAAGCAGACACCTCGCGATATGGTCTTATTGGGATGCCGGACACCTTAGCAAAAAGTACCCGGCAGACCTAGCGGCAAGCGACATATAAAAAGTTTCAATTCATCATTCAAGGCTTGCCGGACGTGCGTTTCAGAGCACACGTGTACTTAAATCGAGCTGCATCCGCAGGAAACAGTCGTCACCGCCCTGCTCAACCAATCCCTTTCTGCGATACAGGTTTTGCGCCGGGTTGTTCTTGAACACCGTGAGGCGCACTGCCGGACGACGCTCCCGGCACGCCATTGCCACAACCTGATCGATCGCCCAGGAACCTGCCCCTCGCCTTTGAAACGCCTCACAGACCTGCAGCTCACGAATATACAAGGCTCGCGCATCACGACTCAGGCTGAAATAGCCTGCAGGAGTAGTACCGCACACGATCAACCAGTTTTCGCGACCGGCCCAGGCCATATCGAATGCATCGTCCTGCCATAGCAAATCGTAGTTCATGTAGTAGCGGAGCATGTTCCGGCAAGTGATTTCTCGCGCAAATGACAGGTCATCGGTCGTTGACTGCCGCAAATGAAAACCTGTCTGCTCGTCCCCTTCACTCATGAACTGACTTCTCCCGCGATGTCGGCGCCAACGCGACTCTGCCCTGAATCGCTGAAAAAGAGGCAGAGTGTGTCACACATGACCGAAGGCTCAAGCCATAGAAACGCTCTTTGAACTTCGATAGCATTTTCTGATTGCTGACGCGCCCCGGGCTCTAGTAAGCTCGGCGCATTCATCGGAGACACATAATGTTCAACGCCATCGTACAGCTGCCTGACACCCGCGCCCTGCGCTCGGTTGCTGCTGCCCGCGTGAACGGCGCCTGTGCTCCTGCCAGCTTTTATTTTGGGTATTGGTTTAGCCACTGGCGCGCCTGATACCCAACCGGCGCCCATACAAACGGGTCGCCTACCAGAGAAATCTCAACCCCCGGTCGGCCTCCCGACCGGGGGTTTTGTTTTTTCAGACCCCGAATTTTCAGCGACACACCAGACAAATTGAGGAATTGCCACATGAACTACGCCACTTATTACCGCTACGACACCTTTACCGCCTGGCGATTTAGCAGCCTCCGCTCGGGACAGCCTGCCGCCTCCGATCGGTCACCCACAGGTGGCAAGCCAACAAAAGTAGCCAATCCGGCCAACTGTCGAACACCCCAATAGGGCCGAGTCGGCGGGAAAGCCCCGCGACCAGCCCAGGAAAATCGCATATGAACTCGTCCGTTTCTGCTCTGCCACTGTCCACCCTGAACCCGGCCAACGAAGCATTGACTCTGCGTCTGCCCAGTTCGCTGCAACTCAAACAGCAATTGCCCTTGGCCAGCGCCTTGAGCCAGCAGGTCGCCAGTCACCGCCAGGCGATCCGCGCCATTCTCAACGGCGAAGACCCTCGCTTGCTGGTCGTCGTCGGCCCTTGCTCGATTCACGACCCGCAATCCGCCCTCGAATACGCAAGCAAGCTCGCCCGACTGGCCGATGACGTCCATCACGAGATGCTGCTGGTGATGCGCGCTTACGTCGAAAAACCCCGTACCACCGTCGGTTGGAAAGGCCTGGCTTACGATCCGCATCTCGATGGCAGTGATGACATGGCCGCCGGCCTGACACTGTCACGCGAGCTGATGCTGGAAATGATCCGCCTCGGCTTGCCTGTTGCCACCGAACTGCTGCAGCCCATGGCTGCCGGTTACTTCGATGACCTGCTCAGCTGGGTGGCCATCGGTGCGCGAACCACCGAGTCACAGATCCATCGCGAGATGGCCAGCGGGCTGGGCATGCCGGTTGGTTTCAAGAATGGCACCGATGGCGGCGTAGCCATCGCGGTCGACGCCATGCGCTCGGCCGCACATCCTCATCGTCATTTCGGAGTGGACAGCCAGGGACATCCCGCAATCATCGCGACCTCAGGCAATCCAGACACGCATCTGGTCTTGCGCGGCGGCCATCAAGGACCGAATTACGACTCCGCCAGTGTTGCCCGAATCCATACGGAACTGAGCCGCTTGAAGATTCCGGGCCGGATCATGGTCGACTGCAGTCATGCCAACAGTGGCAAAGACCCACTGCGACAGCCGGACGTTTTCAATGATGTGCTGAAGCAGCGCCTCCAGGGAGACCACTCACTGGTCGGCATGATGATCGAGTCACATTTGTTCGAAGGGTGCCAACCGCTGAGTGAGTCGTTGCGCTACGGTGTCTCGGTAACGGATGGCTGCCTGGGTTTCTCTGCCACGGAACGTCTGCTGCTCAACGCTGCGGAGCGTCTTCGGAAACCGTCCCGGGCCTGAAAATGAAACCGGCCTTCCGGAGCGTGCATGCCCGGAAGGCCGCTGGATCAACCCTGCACGCGCAGCAGTGTCGTATCGGATACTTGACTGACATCATCCAGTCGCTCGACCGAAAAGGACACTCGAACAACCGTACCGACATGTTCGCGCCAGAAGCGATAGGGAACGATAAAGACCAGAGGCTCGATCTCCATTGCCCTGGTTATTTCCCGATCATCGTGATGGAAGAAATACTCGCCATCGCATTTGAGATAAACCAGCTCACCGACCTCCACCTGCGCATCGCTGATCACGACGCTGACGCCATCAATGGTATCGCGTACGTCCAGCGTCCCTTCCCGTGCTTCAAGCACTTGTGGTGCGGACAGCTCTTCGCGCACCAACGGAGCAATGATGATGTTCATGGAGCCCGATTCGCGCAACGCGCCGGTCTTTTGTTCGATGACATATCGAACAAGCACTTTGCTTCCAGAATGCGGGATGATGAATCGAGGATCGATACCAAACACCAGCGGTGCTCCAACAGCAAAAGGTTCGACGATCAAGCTGTCCCGGAATGAGGCATGCTCTGCAGCGCCTTGCCAGAGCAACGCCACTCGATCACCGGCCGACATCCCGGCATATGGCTGGAGAGTGATTGTGGTGCCTTCATTTACACGTGCCGGATCAAGATGCCCGCCAACGGCCTCGTCAACCGTGGGCGGCAGCAAACTGTATAGAACGTCTCCCACATTCAGTTGAGTCCTGACTGAGCTGACGGGTAACCCCCACTTTACGCTGTTCAATGTCCAGAACACCTCCAGTGAACCACCGTCCAGTGCGGCGATGTGAGGGCTCCTGATGACAAAAACAGTATCCCTCCCCAACTGAGCCTCGCTGATCGATCGCACAAACTCACGCCGATACGCAAGCCCCTCGATATCAAGACCGTGCCAACTCAGTGTCACTCTGTCACCGCATGCCATATCGGGATAGGGCGCAATCCGGATGACAACCCTGCTCAATGAAGGATCCAGAACATCTCCTTCCACCGATTCGAGGTTGAGTGCGGGTAACGAACCCGGCCGCTCCTGCAAGCAGGCGTGTAACGGTGAGTCGATCATCGTTATAACTTCAATATCGCTCTTAGCGGGTTCCCGTGCGTTCTGCATATTCATTCGTAGCTCCATTCCATGGAAATCCCCTGCAGCTTGCTTGCTGCGTCGAAGAATCTCTATTCAACCCGCCCTACAAGAAAAATGATGTCGTCCATCCATCCCGCGTAGCGGTAGCAACCGCATCACAGCAGGTAGGCAATAGCAGGAAAAAATCATTGGGTGAGGCAAAAGATGTCCAGATATTCCGATCCGGATTTCAAATTTCAGGGACATTTCCTGCGCACGCTGATCCAGTTTCCGACTTCGGTTGAGGATGGGTCATACATCGAGAGCTCAACGACTGCTTTAAAGTGGTGCCTGCAAATATCGATGAACTTCTGCGATCAAGGATGAAAAATGCGACAAAATACCACCACTCTTTACCCCATCCTCCTGGTGCACGGTTTGTTCGGATTCGAGCGTATCGGCCCTTTTGAGCTCTTCCACGACGTAAAAAAGGCTCTGCAGACCATTGGCGTACAGGTCTTCGTGCCGCACTTGTCAGCCATTCACGACAATGAAGTACGAGGCAGACAACTGCTTTGCCAGATCGACTCCGTGCTCAAAGGCACAGGTGCGGCCAAAGTCAACCTGATTGGCCATAGCCAGGGTGCACTGGCTGTTCGCTACGCAGCAGCGCTTGCCCCACACAAGGTCGCATCCGTGACGTCGGTCAGCGGGCCGAATCACGGTTCGGAACTGGCGGATTTCCTGCGCAAGGCACTGATACCCGGAAAGCTGCCGGAAGCCGTGGCACAAAATGTGGCCACCGTGTTTTCCGACTTCCTGTGCTTGCTCAGCGGGACCACGGCGCTGCCGCAACATGCATTGGCCGCATTGAGTGCCCTGACGACCGAAGGTGTCGGCGACTTCAATGACAAGTACCCGCAAGGCCTGCCGCAGAGTTGGGGCGGGCAAGGCGCCGAACAGGTCAATGATGTGCGCTACTACTCCTGGAGTGGTGTCGTGCCGACAATAAACCTGCACAAACCCGATCCAGTGCAGGACATCTGCCGGGCCCTGTCGCAGTACTTCATGACCGAACCTTTGCAGAACGACGGTTTCGTCGGTCGCAACAGCTCTCATCTGGGCACCGTGATCCGATCCGACTATCCATTTGATCACTTGCGCAGCCTGGGTCGAACCGCAGGCGAGCAAGCCGGAGCAATCGATTCGATCCAGTTGTATGTCGAGCACGCCTTGCGTCTGCAGGCAGCTAACCTCTGAGAACGCATCCGACAACCAATCGGAACTTTGCCGAGAAATCGGCCACTGAATCCGGTAGGCTCCACCCTTTACTGATTTGATTGGAGATTTTCCCATGGCTAAAGCCACTGCCCGCCACATCCTGGTTTCCAGCGAAGACAAGTGCAACGAACTCAAGGCCCAGATCGAGGCCGGTGCAGATTTCGCAGAAGTTGCCAAGGCCAACTCCACTTGCCCATCCAGCCGCCAGGGCGGCGACCTGGGCTCGTTCGGCCCGGGCCAGATGGTCAAGGAGTTCGATACCGTGGTGTTCAGCGCACCGATCAACGTCGTTCAAGGCCCGGTCAAGACTCAATTCGGTTATCACCTGCTGGAAGTTACCAGCCGTCAGGACTGACCCCTCACCGTCCTGCTGTGCAACGGCCCGCCTGATGGCGGGCCGTTGTGTTTTGGTTACACCTCGCGGCTGGCGATCAGCACTGCGCTCGCGTACAAATTGCGCTTATCGTTCACCCGGCTTTAAGGCTGACAATGCGACTGGCTTTCTCCACCTTGATGTTCACCGCCGTGGCTCTGCTGATGGGCGCCACCGGGGTGAACGCTGCACCGCAACATGCATTGACCGTGTATGGCGAGCCGGCGAAGTACCCGGCAAATTTCAGCCATTTCGACTACACCAATCCCCACGCGCCAAAGGGCGGTACGATGCGCCGTTCGGCGATCGAGATCGGTCACTTCGACCATCTTCTGCCGTACATCGACAAAGGCATCGGCGTCACCCAGATCGACGGCCTGCTGTACTCCCCGCTGGCCCAGCGTTCAATGGACGAGCCCTACACCGTTTACGGACTGGTGGCGGAGAAAATGGAACGCTCCGAGGACGGCCTGTCCCTGCGCTTTTTCATCAACCCCAAGGCACGCTTCGCCGACGGCAAGCCGATTACTGCCGAAGACGTGCGCTACACCTACGAATTGCTGATGACCCAGGGCAGCCTGCGTTATCGCACTCAGTTCGCCGACGTCAAAGGCGTCGCAATAGAAGCGCCCCTGACCGTGCGTTTCGATTTCAAGAGCAACGAAAATCGCACCCTGCCACTGGACATCGCCACGTTGCCGGTCTTTCCCGAGCACTGGTGGAAGACCCGGGATTTCGCCGGAGGTGGCGGCTATGAACCACCGCTGGGCAGCGGTCCGTATCGGGTCGGCAAGGTCGACTCCGGGCGCAGCATCACCTTTGAACGCAATCCCGACTGGTGGGGCAAGGACCTGCCGGTCAGCCGTGGTCTGTACAACTTCGATCACTTCAGCATCGAGTACTTCGGCGACACAGATGTCGCCCGCCAGGTCCTGCGCGGCGGTGCCTACGACTACAACCGTGAATTCTCCGCCACTGGCTACTCCATCGGCTACGACAGCCCGGCCCTGAGCGACGGTCGTCTGCAGAAGGCTCATCTGGCCACCGAAGCGCCGCAGTCGGCCCAGGGCTTCGTGTTCAACCTGCAAAAGCCGATGTTCCAGGACCGCCGCGTACGCCAGGCCCTGGCCATGCTCTGGGATTTCGAATGGAGCAACCGGCAGATGATGCGCAACATGTATATCCGCCAGCAGAGTTATTTTTCCAACAGCGCCCTCGCGGCCAGTGAACTGCCGGACGCCGCCGAACTGAAGATCCTTGAACCGCTGCGCGGGCAAATCCCGGACGAGGTATTCACGAAGGTCTTCGAGGCGCCGAAAACCGACGGCAGCGGCCTGATCCGTGACAAGCAGCTGCAGGCACTGGAGTTGTTGGAACAGGCGGGCTGGAAACCCGACGGCGACCAATTGGTCAATGCTCAGGGCGAGCCATTGAGTTTCACCTTCCTGGTCAGCCAGAACGGCATGGACCGATTGCTGCTGCCCTACAAACGCACCTTGAAACAGATCGGTATCAATCTCGACATCCGCCGCATCGATTCCTCGCAATACGTCAATCGGCTGATGAGCCGCGACTACGACATGATCGTCACCGGTTACCCGGTCACCACGTCTCCCGGCGGTGAGTTGCTCAATTACTTCGGGTCCGCTTCGGCCAACGATCCCGGCGCCAACAATTACATGGTGCTGAAGAACCCGGCGGTCGATACCTTGATCAACGGCCTGATCCGTGCCTCGACCCAGACGGACATGCTGCACTACGCCCACGCGCTGGATCGCGTGCTGCAATGGAACTACTACTGGATTCCCAATTATTACCCGCCGGGCACCTCGACCGTGTGGTGGAACCGCTTCGGCATCCCGACCGTGCAGGCGAGCAATGACGAAGCGATCGAGAGCTGGTGGGAAATGAGCAGCACGCCGCTGACCAACCAGCAGATGACGGCCGAGAAAATCAGCCGTGGCAGACCCGGAGGGCCGCACTGATGTGGGGTTACATACTGCGACGCCTGCTGCTGATCATCCCGACGCTGGTGATCATCCTGCTGGTGAACTTCGTGATCATCCAGGCCGCACCGGGTGGTCCGGTGGAACAGGCCATCGCCCACTTGCAAGGCATAGGCGGTGCCAGTGTCGGCGGCGGCGCGAGCGAGACCATGAGCGGCACTTCCCGCGCCAGCCGCGGCCTCGATCCGCAACTGATCAGGGACATCGAAAAACAGTACGGCTTCGACAAGCCCGCCCCTGAACGCCTGTGGCTGATGCTCAAGAATTACGCGCAGCTGGATTTCGGAAAGAGTTTCTTCCGCGGTGCCACGGTCACCGACCTGATCCTGCAAAAAATGCCGGTGACCATTTCCCTCGGGCTGTGGGCGACGCTGATCACCTATCTGGTGTCGATCCCGCTGGGCATTCGTAAAGCGGTGCACCACGGCAGCCATTTCGATATCTGGAGCAGTACGGCGATCATCATCGGTTACGCGATGCCGGCGTTTCTATTCGCGATGTTCCTGATTGTGGTGTTTGCCGGCGGCACGTCGCTGAACTGGTTTCCCGTGCGCGGACTCGTCTCGGACAACTTCGAATCACTGTCGACGCTGGGCAAGATTGCCGACTATTTCTGGCACCTTGTTTTACCAGTGACCGCATTGGTGATCGGTGGCTTCGCGACCCTGACCATCCTCACCAAGAACTCGTTCCTCAATGAAATCACCCGTCAGTACGTGGTCACCGCTCGCGCCAAAGGCCTGAGCGAACGTCGGGTGCTGTACGGTCATGTGTTCCGAAACGCAATGCTGCTGGTGGTATCGGGTATTCCCCAAGCGTTCATCAGCGTGTTTTTCGCCGGTTCGTTGCTGATCGAAGTGATTTTCTCCCTCGACGGCCTCGGGCGAATGAGCTACGAAGCAGCGGTCTCCCGCGACTACCCGGTCGTGTTCGGCTCGCTGTTCATCTTCACCCTGTTCGGCCTCCTGATAAAACTGATCGGCGACCTGTGCTACACGCTGGTCGACCCACGCATCGACTTCGCCGCGAGGAACGCCTGATGTTCAAGCTCTCGCCTCTGGGCCGTCGCCGCTTCGAACGTTTCAAGAAAAACCGTCGAGGCTGGTGGTCGCTGTGGCTGTTCATTGGTCTGTTCGTAATCAGCCTCGGTGGCGAACTGATCGCCAACGACAAACCCTTGGTCGTCAGCTATCAGGGTCAATGGTATTTCCCGGTGTTCAAGCGCCACACCGAACAGGAGTTCGGCGGCCAACTGCCCTTCCAGGCCGATTACCGCAGCGACTATGTCCAGAACCTGATCCGCAAGGACGGTGGCTGGCTGCTGTTTCCGCCGATCCCGTTCAGTGACGACACACCGAATTACGACCTCAACAAACCGGCGCCAAGCCCACCGACTTCGGTCAACTGGCTGGGCACCGACGATCAGGCGCGGGACGTGCTGGCACGGGTGATTTTCGGTGCGCGGGTGTCGATCCTGTTCGCCCTGATGCTGACCTTCGTCAGCGCCCTGATCGGCATCGCGGCCGGCGCCCTGCAAGGCTATTACGGCGGCTGGATCGACTTGCTCGGTCAGCGCCTGCTCGAAGTCTGGTCGGGACTGCCGGTGCTGTATCTGTTGATCATTCTTTCGGGGTTTGTCGAACCGAACTTCTGGTGGCTGCTGGGGATCATGGCGCTGTTTTCCTGGCTCGCGCTGGTGGACGTGGTACGGGCCGAGTTCCTGCGCGGGCGCAACCTCGAATACGTCAAGGCTGCGCGGGCATTGGGCCTGACCGACCGCAAGGTGATCTTCCGGCACATCCTGCCCAACGCGATGAATGCCACGTTGAGTTACCTGCCGTTCATTCTGACCGGGGCGATTTCCACCCTGACGGCGCTGGATTTCCTGGGTTTCGGCATGCCCGCCGGCAGCGCATCGCTGGGCGAGTTGATCGGCCAGGGTAAACAGAACCTGCAAGCACCATGGCTGGGATTGACCGCATTTTTCACCCTCGCGCTGATTCTGTCCTTGCTGGTATTCATCGGCGAAGCGTTGCGCGATGCCTTTGACCCGCGCTCATGAACGGATACTTGACATGACTGACAACCTGATCGAAATCCGTGACCTCAGCGTCGCCTTCAATGGCCAGACCGTGGTGCGCAACCTGTGTCTCGACATCCGCCCCGGCGAGTGTCTGGCACTGGTCGGCGAGTCAGGGTCGGGTAAATCGGTGACAGCCCACTCGATCCTGCAACTGCTCCCCGACAGCGAAGCCGCCACCACCGGCAGTATTCGCTATCGCGGCCAGGAGCTGGTGGGAGCTGATCCCAAGACCTTGCGCGACTTGCGGGGCAACCGCATCGCCATGATCTTCCAGGAGCCGATGACTTCACTCAATCCGCTGCACACCATCGAAAAGCAGATCGGCGAAACCCTCCTGCTGCACCGAGGTCTCGGCGGCAAAGAGGCCCGCAAACGCATTCTCGAACTGCTCGAACTGGTGGGTATCCAGAAGCCGGAAGAACGGTTGAAGGCCTACCCCCATCAATTGTCCGGCGGCCAGCGACAGCGGATCATGATCGCCATGGCCCTGGCCTGCGAACCGGAACTGTTGATCGCCGACGAACCGACCACGGCCCTCGACGTCACCGTGCAGCGCAAGATCCTGGTGCTGCTCAAATCCCTGCAACAACGCCTTGGCATGTCGCTGCTGCTCATCAGCCACGACCTCAATCTGGTGCGCAGCATCGCCCAGCGGGTGTGCGTGATGAAGGCCGGGGAAATCGTCGAGCAGGCGCCATGCGAAACTTTGTTCACCGAGCCTAAACACCCGTACAGCTGCGTGTTGCTCAACGCTGAGCCCGAAGGCGAAGCCTTGCCCCGGGACGAGCGTGAAAATGTGCTGGAAGTTGAAGATCTGCGGGTCGACTTCGCGGTCGGCGGCGGTCTGTTCCAACGCAAACAATTGCTGCGCGCCGTGGATGGCATCAGCTTGAATATCCAGCGAGGCAAGACTCTGGGCATCGTCGGCGAGTCCGGCTCGGGCAAGTCGACACTGGGCCAGGCCATCCTGCGCCTGCTTGATTCCGAAGGCAGCATCCGCTTCCAGGGCCAGTCTCTCGATGGCCTCAATCAAAAACAATTGCGCCCGTGGCGTCGACAGATGCAGGTCGTCTTTCAGGATCCATTCGGCAGCCTCAGCCCGCGCATGTCCGTGGCGCAGATCATCAGCGAAGGGCTGGAGGTGCATTGCCAGTCAACGGCTGAGGAGTGCGATGACCAGGTGATCCGCGTGCTCAGGGAAGTCGGCCTCGACCCCGAAAGCCGTCATCGCTACCCCCACGAGTTTTCCGGCGGCCAGCGTCAGCGCATTGCGATTGCCCGGGCGCTGGTACTCAAACCGGCGCTGATCCTGCTCGACGAGCCGACCTCGGCACTGGATCGCACCGTGCAGAAACAGGTCGTCGCCCTGCTCCGCCAGCTTCAGGAAAAACACGGCCTGACCTACCTGTTCATCAGCCACGACCTGGCAGTGGTGCGGGCGCTGGCCCACGACATGATCGTGATCAAGGACGGCAAAGTGGTCGAACGCGGCGCCAGCCATGAGGTGTTCGACTCGCCGCAGCATCCCTATACCAAAGAGCTGTTGGCGGCGGCGCATCCAGGATAGGCATAATCGCGCCACCTGACTTCCGCCAATGGACGCCGCCATGAACACCACTGACAGCCTCAAGGATTACCAACGGGTCCGCACCCTGGCGATCCGTTCGTTGTTCGAGATCATCGAGCAATCCAGTGAGGGCACGGTGATTGTCGACCGCGACGCCAACATCGTCTGGATGAACGAGCGCTACGCCCGGCGTTTTGGCCTCGACTCTGCGGCCGGAGCCATCGGCAAGCCTTGCGAAAGCGTAATTCCGGGCAGTCTGCTGCGTGAAGTGGTGCGCACCGGGCGACCGATTCTGCTGGACATGCAGGACACGCCAAAAGAACCGCTGGTGGTGATGCGTCTGCCGATCCACGACGACGCTGGAGCGGTGATCGGCGCCATCGGCTTCGCCCTGTTCGACGAACTGCGCACGCTGTCGCCGATGCTCAAGCGCTACCTGAGCATGCAGGAAGAACTGGCCTCGACCCGTTCGCTGTTGCGCGCCCGGCAGACCAAATACAACTTTGCCCATTTCATCGGCACCAGTGCTGCGAGCCTGGAGGTCAAACGCCGTGCCCGGCGCAGCGCCAGTGCCGAGTCGCCGGTTCTGTTGCTGGGCGAGACGGGCAGCGGCAAGGAGTTGCTGGCGCAGGCCATCCACGGCGCTTCGCCTCGGGCCCACAAGGCGTTCGTCAGCATTAACAGCGCGGCGATTCCCGAAGCACTGCTCGAAGCCGAGTTCTTCGGCACCGCGCCCGGTGCCTTCACCGGCGCCGACCGCAAGGGTCGAACCGGGAAGTTGCAGATCGCTCAGGGCGGCACGTTGTTTCTCGACGAGATCGGCGATATGCCGCTGCCTCTGCAAAGCAAATTGCTGCGGGTGTTGCAGGAAAAGGAATTCGAGCCTGTAGGCTCCAACGACGTGATCCAGAGCGATGTGCGGGTGATTGCCGCCACCTCGACGGATCTGGAGGCGGCGATCAAGCGTGGCGAGTTCCGCGCGGATTTGTATTACCGCCTCAACGTGCTGCCGATTCAGGTACCGCCTCTGCGAGAGCGGCTGGATGATCTGCCGGCCCTCAGTGAAGCGATTCTTGAAGAGTTGCGCAGCCAGCATGAACTCAACCACGAAGCACTGGAGCTGCTGGGTCAGCATGCCTGGCCGGGAAATATCCGTGAGTTGCGCAATGTGCTGGAGCGTGCGGCATTGCTCAGTGATGACTTGATGCTGACGGCGGATGACATTCGTGCTGCGATTGGCACGTTTACACCAGTTGATCGAGCGGTGGCGCCTCTGTCAGCGCCGGCAATCAACGAGACCTTCAGTCAGGCTCGCGAGCGGTTTGACCGGCAATTGATTCAATCCACCCTCGCGCAATGCGGGGGCAAGGTGATCGAGGCGGCTGAGCGGCTCGGGCTAGGACGCTCCACGCTATACAAGAAGATGATTGCGCTGGGGATTGCCGAGTCTCAATAGAGAGACAGCATTCTCCAAATCAAGACTGCAGCAAAAACTTCGCGAGCAAGCCCGCTCCCACAGAGGAATGCGTTCAACTGTGGGAGCGGGCTTGCCCGCGAAAGCGTCCTCTCAGTCATAGAAGTCTCCAAACCGAGACAAAACCCCAAAAATCGCCGCCACAAATCAAACTAATTCCTTTTATTTCAATAACTTAATCATCTGGCACAGTTCTCGCTAAAGCCCCTTCCTGCACCTGTTCCACCCACAAAAATAACAATCGAAGGAGCACACCATGAGTGTGATCATCGCCTTGGCAGCCCTCGCGCTGCTGATGCTCGCGGCCTACCGTGGCTACAGCGTTATCCTTTTTGCCCCGATCGCCGCCCTCGGCGCCGTCCTGCTCACCGACCCGTCCGCCGTCGCCCCTGCCTTCACCGGGGTGTTCATGGAGAAGATGGTCGGCTTCATCAAACTGTATTTCCCGGTCTTCCTACTCGGCGCCGTGTTCGGCAAGTTGATCGAGCTCTCGGGTTTCTCCCGCTCGATTGTCGCAGCAGCGATTCGCTTGCTCGGCACCCGCCAGGCGATGCTGGTGATCGTGCTGGTCTGCGCCCTGCTGACCTACGGCGGCGTGTCGCTGTTCGTGGTGGTGTTTGCGGTGTATCCGTTCGCTGCAGAGATGTTCCGCCAGAGCAACATCCCCAAGCGCCTGATCCCGGCGACCATCGCCCTCGGTGCGTTTTCGTTCACCATGGACGCCCTGCCCGGTACACCACAGATCCAGAACATCATTCCCAGCACCTTCTTCAACACCACCGCGTGGGCGGCGCCGTGGCTGGGTATGATCGGCACGATTTTCGTGTTTTGCGCCGGCATGCTGTTCCTCCAGCGCCAACGCAACAAGGCCCAGCGCGCCGGCGAAGGCTATGGCACCGAACTGCGCAACGAACCGGAAACCGCCGAAGACCTGAAACTGCCCAACCCGTGGATCGCCCTCTCACCGCTGCTGGCGGTGGGCATCATGAACCTGTTGTTTACCCAGTGGATTCCGCAGTGGTACGGCAAGACCCACAGCCTCGCGCTACCCGGCATGGCTGCACCGGTTACCACTGAAATCGCCAAACTCACGGCGATCTGGGCGGTGCAGGCTGCTTTGCTGGTGGGCATCCTGATGGTGCTGGCATTCGGTTTCAAAGCGATCAAAAGCAAGCTCGCCGAGGGCAGCAAAAGTGCAGTCAGCGGCGCATTACTGGCAGCGATGAACACCGCGTCCGAATACGGTTTCGGTGCGGTCATTGCCTCATTGCCGGGTTTTCTGGTGCTGGCTGACTGGCTCAAGAGCATTCCCAATCCGCTGGTCAACGAAGCGATCACCGTGACCCTGCTGGCCGGTATCACCGGCTCCGCCTCGGGGGGCATGAGCATCGCGCTCGCGGCGATGTCCGAACAATTCATCAGCGCCGCCCACGCCGCCAACATTCCGCTGGAAGTGCTGCACCGGGTGGCCGCCATGGCCAGCGGCGGCATGGACACCCTGCCACACAACGGCGCGGTGATTACCCTGCTCGCCGTCACCGGCCTGACCCATCGTGAGGCCTACAAGGACATTTTCTGTATTACGCTGATCAAGACACTGGCAGTTTTCGTGGTGATCGGCACTTTCTACGCCACCGGCATTGTGTGAGGTATTGATGACGACTCTTTCTGGCAAGACCGCACTGGTCACCGGCTCCACCAGCGGCATCGGGCTGGGCATCGCCCTGACGCTGGCCAAGGCCGGCGCCAACCTGATCCTCAACGGCTTTGGCGACGCGTCGAAGGTGATCGCCGAAGTCGAACAGTTCGGCGGCAAGGTCGGCCATCACCCGGCAGACGTCAGCGACCCGGCGCAGATCGCCGACATGATCGCCTACGCCGAACGCGAATTCGGTGGCGTGGACATTCTGGTCAACAACGCAGGCATCCAGCATGTCGCGGCGGTTGAAGAGTTCCCGGTGGAGCGCTGGGACTCGATCATCGCCATCAACCTCTCGTCTGTGTTTCACAGCACTCGCCTGAGCCTGCCGGGCATGCGTGCCAAGGGCTGGGGGCGGATCGTCAACATCGCCTCGGTACACGGTCTGGTCGGCTCCACCGGCAAGGCGGCGTATGTGGCGGCCAAGCATGGGGTGATCGGCCTGACCAAAGTGATCGGCCTGGAAACCGCCGCCAGCAACGTCACCTGCAACGCGATCTGCCCGGGCTGGGTGCTGACGCCGCTGGTGCAGAAACAGATCGACGATCGCGCGGCCAAGGGTGTCGACCCGCAACAGGCGCAGCACGATCTGCTGGCCGAGAAACAGCCGTCGCTGGAGTTCGTCACCCCGGCGCATCTGGGTGAACTGGTGCTGTTTCTGTGCAGCGAGGCCGGCAGCCAGGTACGAGGCGCCGCGTGGAACATCGATGGCGGATGGCTGGCGCAGTAAGCGTGCAACTGATTGCTCCCACTTTGCGGTGGGAGCTTTCTGACAAACAATAAGAGGCAAACCATGTCCGACATCCTCTGGCAACCCGATGCCAAACGCATTGCCCGGTCCCGCATGGACGGTTTTCGGCGCTTCATCAATCAGCGCCACCACCTGAAGCTCGACGACTACCCCGCCCTGCATCAATGGTCCATCGACCAGCGTGAAGCGTTCTGGCAGGCGATCGTGGATTTCTTCGGTATCTGTTTTCACACCCAACCCGACGCGGTCCTGCGCGAAGGCCTCAAGATGCCAGGTGCCGAGTGGTTTCCCGGCGCCACCCTGAATTTTGCCGAGCACCTGCTGAGTCGCCGCGACGATGCCATCGCCGTGATCGCTATCGGGGAAAACGGCCAGCGTGAACTGCTGACCTGGGCCGAACTGGCCCAGCAAGTCGCCGGCTTCCAGGCCAGCCTGCAAGCAGCCGGCGTCGTGCTCGGCGACCGGGTTGCAGCGTGCATGCCCAACACCTGGCAAACCCTGGTGGCGATGCTCGCGACCACCAGTCTCGGCGCAATCTGGTCATGTTCGTCGCCGGATTTCGGCACCCACGGTGTGATCGACCGCTTCGGCCAGATCGAACCGAAGGTGCTGATTACCTGCGCCGGTTACCGTTACGCCGGCAAAGAGATCGACCAGACCGTCAAGATCAACGAAATCCTCGAACAACTGCCATCCTTGCAACAGCTGGTCATCGTGCCTTACGCACGCCCTCACGCCCATGCCACGGATTACCGGACACCCGCCAATGTCACGCTGTGGGACGACTTCTACGAACCGGGCAATGAACCGCACTTCGTCCCGGTGCCTTTCGATCATCCGCTGTACGTGCTGTATTCCAGCGGCACCACCGGCGTGCCGAAATGCATCGTTCACAGCACCGGCGGCGTGTTGCTGCAACACGTCAAGGAACACGGGCTGCATGTCGACCTGGGCCCCGGCGACCGCTTGTTCTACTACACCACCTGCGGCTGGATGATGTGGAACTGGCTGGTCTCGGCACTGGCGGTCGGCAGCGCGGTGGTGCTGTATGACGGTTCACCGTTTTACCCGGACAACGAGCGGTTGCTGGAGCTGCTCGACGACGAGCAGGTCAGCGTGTTCGGCACCAGCCCGAAATTCCTTGCGACCCTGGAAAGCAGCGGCATCAAACCGCGTGAAAGCTACGACTTGAGCCACCTGAAAACCCTGCTCTGCACCGGCTCCGCGCTGTCGCCGCAGAGTTATGACTTCGTCTATCGCGACTTCAAACCAGACGTTTGCCTGTCCTCGATGTCCGGCGGCACGGACATCGTGTCCTGCTTCGTCAACGGCAACCCGATGTCCGCAGTCCGCCGGGGCGAAATCATGGGCAAGAGCCTGGGCATGGCGGTCGAGGTGTGGAACGACGCCGGGCAATCGGTGATTGGCGAAAAAGGCGAGCTGGTGTGCACCCGGCCATTTCCCGCCATGCCTGTCGGACTCTGGAACGATCCCGACGGCGAAAAGTTGCGCAAATCCTATTTCAGCCAGTTCCCCGGCGTCTGGGCCCAGGGTGACTATGCCGAGCAACTGCCGCACGGCGGAATGCTGATCCACGGCCGCTCCGATGCTGTGCTCAATCCCGGCGGCGTGCGCATCGGCACGGCGGAAATCTACCGCCAGGTGGAAAAAGTCCCGCAAGTGCTGGACAGCGTTGCCATCGGCCAGCAGTGGCAGGACGACGTCCGGGTGGTGCTGTTCGTGCGCCTCAAGGACGGCTTAACGCTGGATGAGGCACTGCAACAGCAGATCCGCCAGGTGATCCGCGCCAACACCACACCGCGCCATGTACCGGCGAAGATTGTCGCGGTCACCGATATTCCGCGCACCATCAGCGGCAAAGTGGTGGAGCTGGCCGTGCGCAATGTGGTGCACGGCGAGCCGGTGAAAAACACCGATGCGCTGGCCAATCCGCAAGCGCTTGAGCAGTTTCGCAATCGGGTCGAACTTCGCGACTGAAGCCTGTCAGTCCATCAGTCCCCACTCGCCGGTCGATGGCGGTGGGGACGGCATGGTGTCGGCATGCAGCTTCAGGCGCAGGCGCAGGTTATTCACCGAATCTGCGTTTTTCAGGGCTTCGTCTTCATCGATCACCCCTTCTGCTACCAGCGCGAACAGTGCAGCGTCAAAGGTCTGCATGCCCAGTTCCGCCGATTTTTCCATGATGGTTTTCAGCTCGCCAAAGTCATTGCGCCGGATCAGGTCGGCAATCGTCGGCGTACCGAGCATCACCTCGGCGGCGGCCCGTCGCTGACCGTCCCGGGTTCGCACCAGGCGCTGGGAGACGAATGCCTTGAGGTGGTTGCCCAAGGCATGCAGCAATTGCGGCCGACGCTCTTCGGGGAAGAAATTGATGATCCGGTCCAGCGCCTGATTGGCGTTGTTGGCGTGCAACGTCGACAACACCAGATGCCCGGTTTCGGCGAAGGCCAGCGCATGCTCCATGGTCTCGCGATCACGGATCTCCCCAATCAGCACCACGTCTGGTGCCTGGCGCAGAGTGTTCTTGAGCGCAGCGTGAAAGCTGCGGGTATCGACCCCGACTTCTCGCTGGTTGATGATCGATTTTTTGTGGCGATGGATGTATTCCACCGGATCCTCGATGGTGATGATGTGCCCGCTGCTGTGGCGATTACGATGGTCGATCAGCGCCGCCAGCGACGTGGACTTTCCCGAGTCGGTGGCGCCGACGAACAGGATCAGGCCTTGCTTGAGCATCACCGATTCGAGCAATACCGACGGTAGCTTCAGGTCTTCGAACCGGGGAATGTCGAGTTTGACGTTGCGGATCACGATCGAAACGTCGTTGCGCTGCTTGAAAATGTTGACCCGAAAGCGGCCGATCCCGGTACGGGAAATCGCCAGGTTCATTTCCAGATCCCGGTCGAACTCCCGGCGCTGCTCGGCGTCCATCAGGGAAGCGGCTACAGTCGCCACTTCGCCTGGCTTGAACGGATGTTCGCTCAGGGGCATCAGCACGCCGTCAAACCGCGCACTCGGCGGTGCGCCCGTGGACAGGAACAGATCCGAACCGTGACGGCTCGCCAATTGTTTGAGCAATGCGTCGATTTCCATGGCCAAAAGCACCTGCGAAGCTTTCAATGAACTTAAGACCGTGCGTCGTGACGCGACGGGCCTTACAGCGTCTACCGCACTAGGATAGTAGACGCCGCCTCACCGACCGACGCCCAGGATTGATGTGATGAACGCTGTACCGAACACCAACGACGCCCAGACCTTGATCGCCCGAACCGACTGGAACCGCAGTCCGCTCGGCAGCGCCGATACCTGGCCGCAGAGCCTGCGCACCGCGGTGGATATCGTGATTCACTCGCCGATGCCAATGCTGCTGTTGTGGGGCCCGCAGCTCACCCAGATCTACAACAACGGCTTCGCGGTGCTGGCCGGCAACAAGCATCCGCACGCTTTCGGACAGCCGGCGCACCAGATATGGCCGGAACTTCGAGACTTTACCGACCCGATTTACAGCGCCGTCCTACAAGGCCAGGTACGAACCTACAGCGAACGCCGCTTCACCCTGCAACGGGACGGCAAGGATTCCGATTTCTGGCTCGACTTGACCTACAGCCCGATCCGCGATGAAAGCGCGCAAGTGGCCGGGATTCTGGTTACCGCCATCGAAACCAACGAACGCCGACGCATCGCACTGGAACTCAAGCAGCGTTCCGAAGAAAGCCTCAAGGCGCAAAAACAGACCGAAGAACGGCTGCAACTGGCACTGGCGGCTACCGACGCGGTTGGCACCTGGGACTGGGATATCGGCCAGGACCGTTTCATCGCCGACGCGCATTTTGCCCAATCGCATGGTGTCGATCCGGCAATGGCCAGTCAGTTGCCGATCAGTGAATACCTGCAAGGCGTGCACCCTGAAGACCGCGCACTGATCGCCCGCAGCATCAAACACTGCATCACCCATGGCACCGAATACGCCGAGGAATATCGCCTGCTGCAAGCCGATGGCGAAGTGCGCTGGGTGTTCGCCCGGGGACGCTGCTACAAGGATCATCACGGACGGCCGATGCGTTTCCTCGGCGCGGCGCTGGACCTGACCGAGCGCAAGCACACCGAGCAGGCGCTGCGACAGAGCCAGACCGAGCTGCAACTGATCATCAACGCCATGCCGATCCTGATCAGCTACGTCGACCACGAAGAACGCTTTCGCCTGAACAACGCCGCGTACCTGGACTGGTACGGGCTGACCCCGCAGGAGCTGTACGGTCGCACGATCCGCGAAGTGATCGGCGAGGAGGCCTATTTCCTGCGGGCGCCGTACATCGCCGAAGCCCTGGCCGGCCGCCCCTGCTCGTTCAGCCTGTACACCCCACACCGCGACGGCAGCCAGCGCCATGCTCTGATGAATTACCTGCCGCGTCACGGCGCGGACGGCGCGGTAAACGGTTTCTATATCTTCGTGATCGACGAGACCGAGCGTAAAAAGACCGAAGAAGCCCTGCGCAACCTCAATGAAACCCTTGAGGAGCGCGTGAGTGCGCGCACCGAGCAACTGGCCCAGGCCAATCAGCGTTTGCAGAACGAGATGTTCGAACGCGAGCGCGCCGAGGACGCCCTGCGCCACGCGCAGAAAATGGAAGCGGTCGGCCAGCTCACCGGCGGCATCGCCCATGACTTCAACAACATGCTGACCGGGATCATCGGCAGCCTCGACCTGATGCAGCGCTACATCGCCAGTGGCCGCGCCGATGAGATCGGCCGCTTCACCGACGCAGCCGTGTCCTCGGCCAACCGCGCAGCGGCGCTGACCCACCGCCTGCTGGCGTTCTCCCGGCGTCAGTCGCTGGATCGCAAGACCCTCGACGTCAACGAGCTGATCCATTCGCTGGAGGACCTGATCCGCCGCACCAAAGGTGATCCGATCGAGCTCAGGTTGCGCCTGGCCGACAACGTCTGGCCGGTCAGCACCGATGTCAGCCAACTGGAAAACGCCCTGCTCAACCTGGTGATCAACGCCCGCGATGCCATGCCCGACGGCGGCGAACTGCTGATCGAAACGGCCAACGTCTACCTCGACGGCAACGACATCACCACCCTCGAACCGGTCAAGGCCGGGGATTACCTGATGCTCGCGGTGAGCGACAACGGCACCGGCATGACGCCCTCGGTACGTTCCAAGGCGTTCGATCCGTTCTTCACCACCAAACCGATCGGCCAGGGCACCGGGCTCGGGTTGTCGATGATTTACGGCTTTGCCCAGCAATCGGGTGGGCACGTCAGCCTCGACAGCCTGCCGGGTCAGGGCACCTGCGTGCGCCTTTACCTGCCTCGTTTGTATGCACTGGAACCGGAGCGGCCAGTCATCGAAACGGTCACCGAGGCCCCTGCCGTCGCAACCGGCGAAACCGTGGTGGTGGTCGAGGACGATCCGGCGGTGCGCATGCTGGTCATGGACCTGCTCAAGGAGCTGGGTTATCGCGCCCATGAAGCCGAAGACGCCAAGGGTGCCTTGCCATTGCTCGAATCCGACCTGCGGGTTGACCTGCTGGTGACGGATGTCGGCCTGCCGGGCATGAACGGCCGGCAAATGGCGGAGATCGCCCGTCAGCATCGTCCAGGGCTCAAAGTGTTGTTCATGACCGGGTACGCGCAGAAAGCCGCCGAACGTCAGGGCTTCCTCGAGGACGGCATGGACATGGTCGCCAAACCGTTTTCCATCGAGCAACTGGCCGGCAAGATCCGCACGATGCTCAGCCAAAACCCGTGACTTGAGGCATAATCCGCGCCCCGCCGTCACCCCGCTACAGGTATTGCACGATGAAAGCCCAAGCCCGCCACATTCTGGTCAAGACTGCCGATGAGGCTGAAAAACTCAAACAACGCATCGCCAACGGTGAAGCGTTCGATGTGCTGGCCAAGAAATTTTCCACCTGCCCGTCCGGCAAGCGCGGCGGCGATCTGGGTGAAGTGCGGCCAGGGCAGATGGTCGGCGCGATCGACGCGGTGATCTTCAAGAAACCGCTGCGCACGGTGCACGGGCCGATCAAGAGCAAATTCGGCTATCACCTGGTACAGGTTTTTTACCGCGATTGAGTATTTGGCTTCAGGGCCAATCGCGAGCAGGCTCGCTCCCACAAAAAATCGTGAGCGACACACAATCACTGTGGGAGCGAGCCTGCTCGCGATCCGATTGCCCGGCAATCGGTCACCGACTACTTCGGAATCAGAGCTCCGGGTACTTGAATAACCTGGCTCGCTAGCAGATGGCCGGCCTGCGCCGCTTCCGCCGGGCTACCCCCAAGCAAACGACTCGCCAGATAAGCCGCACTGAACGAATCCCCCGCCGCCGTGGTATCTACCACCTTCTCGACCTTCTGCGCCGGCACTTCAAACGCTTCCCCGTCACAACGGATCAGACAGGCTTCCGCCCCGCGCTTGAGCACCACTTCCGGCGTGCCGATCTGCGCGTACGCTGCAAACACCGCATCACAGTCCTCGAAATGGAACAGCGCCTGCTCGTCGTCCACCGTCAGCAACGCCAGATCGACGTGAGGCAACACGCTGCGATACGCCGCCCGCGCATCCTCCACCGAGGCCCACAAGCGTGGCCGATAGTTGTTGTCGAAGACGATCCGCGCGTCACGCTGGCGGGCTTGGATCAAGGTCTCGATCAGTCTCTCCCGACCCTGAACGCCGAGCACCGCCAGCGTGATGCCGCTGAAATACAGCACGTCGTAATCCGGCAGCGCGGCCAGAATCGGCGCGGCTGCCGGCGTGGTGAAGCAGTCGCGCACAGCGGCTTCGTTACGCCAGTAAAGGAAGCGGCGCTCCCCGGCAGCATCGGTCTGGATGCAATACAGGCCCGGCAGGCGATCGGGCAAGCGCTGAACCAGATCCAGGCCAATGTTTTCATCGACCCAACTGCGGCACATAGCGTCACTGAAGCTGTCGTCGCCCAGCGCAGTCACGTAATCGACCTGCGCCTTGTCGCCCATGGCGCGGGCCAGATAGACCGCCGTGTTCAGCGTGTCACCGCCGAAGCTCTGTTGCAGACTGCCATCGGCACGTTGCTGGAGTTCGATCATGCATTCGCCGATCAAAGCGATGCGCGGGGTGTTCGGACCCAAGGCACTGAGCATGTTCATCAGAAACAGGTTTCCATGGTTTCGATCACCGACAGTTGTTCATCCACCAGCAGCCCAACGCGCCACTTGTCAAAGGTCAGGCACGGGTGCGAAGTGCCGAAGGAAATAATGTCGCCGACGCGCAATTCCACGCCCGGTGCCACGGTCATGAACGCGTGCTGGTCCATCACCGCCGTCACCTTGCAGGCGCCGACATCGTCGCCCACTGCTGGCAGCACGCCGGCCTTGTAACGCAGCAAGGGCACCGGCATCCCGGCATCGAACGCCACGTCACGCTTGCCCAGGGCAATCACCGCAAAGCCCGGCTCCGGCAGCGACTGCACGTGGGCCCAGACTTCCAGCGCCGGGCGCAGGCCTTCGTGCAGGTCGCTGCGACGGTCGAGCACGCAGCACTGCGCCTCTTTATAGATGCCATGGTCGTGAGCCACATAACTGCCTGGGCGCAACACGCTGAGGAAACGACCGCCCGCGTTTTGCGCTTCGAACGATTCGGCGATCAGGTCGTACCACGCCGAACCCGATGCGGTGATGATCGGTTTGGCGATGGCGAACGCGCCGCTGTCCTGCAACTGCACCGCCAGTCGCACCAAAGAGGCCGCAAATTCACGGATACCGCTGACCGCATGATCGCCGTGGATCACGCCTTCATAACCTTCGATGCCAGTCAGGGCCAGCGCCGGTTGCGCGCCGATGGCCTTGGCCAGTTCGATGACTTCCTGTTCGCTGCGGCAACCGCAACGGCCTCCGACCACGCCGTACTCGATCATCACGTTCAGCCGCACGCCACGGGACGCAAAGTAAGCGCCCAGATCGGCGACGTTGTCCGGGTGATCAACCATGCAATAGAAATCGAAGCCCGAATCGGCCGCCAGCAGATCGGCAATCAACGCCATGTTCGGCGTGCCGACCAGTTGGTTGGCCATCAGCACCCGGCGTACGCCGTGAGCGTAAGCGGCGCGGGTCTGGGTGGCGCTGGCCAGGGTGATGCCCCAGGCGCCAGCGTCGAGCTGACGACGAAACAGCGCCGGGGTCATGCTGGTCTTGCCGTGGGGCGCGAGTTCGGCGCCGCTGTCGCTGACGAATTTCTGCATCCAGCGGATGTTGTGCTCCAGCGCTTCGCGGTGCAGCACCAGCGCCGGCAGGCTGATGTCACGCACCAGTTGCGCGCCGAGGGCGGCATCGCCCTTTTCCACGGCAGCAGTGTTGTTGGCAGTCGTCATGGTCGAACTCCTCACAGTCGCGCCCGCAGGCAGGCGCGGTTATTCGTTGATTCGCCGGGCGAGGCTGTTGGCGCTCTCGATCAAGACCCGGCGATAGTCGTTGTAATTGTTCTTGGCATCGGCGCGCGGGGCGACGATGCACAGGGTGCAGATGGCAACGCCTTGAGGGTCTTTGACCGGGGCGGCGAAGCAATGGGTGAAGGTGTCGGCAACACTGTCGAAGGAGAAGAAACCGTCGATGCCGGCCTGACGGATTTCCGCCAGAAACGTTTCCATCGGCAGGCGTTCGCCACCGGGCAGGATGAAGTCGTCGGGGTCGATCAGGTCGCTGATCTGCTGATCGCTCAAGTGCGCCAGCAGCAGACGTCCGGAGGCGGTCCACGGGATCGGCGCGTTTTCGCCGATATCGGAAGAAATGCGGAAATGCCGCTCGCCCTCCTTCATCAGCGCCACCGTGTATTTGCGCCCGTTGAGCAGGCACATTTGCGCGGTTTCCCGGGTCTGGCTGACGATCTCCTGCAAGGCGTGATCGGCCTCGCGACTGAGGTCGAAATGACGCAAATGCGCCTGGCCAAGGAAGTACAGCTGACGACCGAGATAGACGTGACCGTCCTTGCCCACCGGTTCCAGAATTCGTCGTTCGAGCAACGAGGCCACCAGTTCGTAGACCGTGGATTTCGGGCTGCCGATACCGTTGGCGATATCGTTCGGACGCAGTGGCTGGCCGATTTCCTTGAGGAAATCGAGGATATCGAACGCCCGGTCCAGACCGCGTGCCCGGCGCTTGATGGTGTCTTCGGTCATTTCTGTGGTTCCCATAAAAGATGCCGGGATGGTAACTGGCCCTTGGCGTTGTGTCAGTTGGATCGCAGCCCTCACCCCCCGCCCTCTCCCACGGGGAGAAGGAGCCTGATCGCATCGATGCAAATGCCATCGTCTGACACAACAATCTGCATCGATAGAGATCAGTCCCCTCTCCTGGGGGAGAGGGCTAGGGTGAGGGGGCTACGGCCTCAGCAACGCCACATCTCTCAGGCCTTCTTCTTGTACGCAATGCAGTCGATCTCGACCTTGCAGTCGACCATCATGCTCGCCTGCACACAGGCCCGGGCCGGCGCGTGTTCAGGCTTGAAGTACTCGCCGAAGACCTTGTTGAAACTGCTGAAATCCCGCGGATCGTCCAGCCACACGCCGGCACGTACCACGTCTTCCAGGCCATAACCGGCCTCTTCGAGAATAGCGATCAGGTTCTTCATGGTCTGGTGGGTCTGCTCGACGATACCGCCCACAATGATCTCGCCATCCACCGCCGGCACCTGCCCGGAAACATGCAGCCAGCCATCGGCCTCGACAGCGCGGGCGAATGGACGAGGCTGGCCGCCAGCGGCGGTGCTGCCGGTGCCGTAACGAGTAATGCTCATGGGTGTTTCTCCTGATTGAAAAAGTGAAAAGTCAGAACCGCGTGCTTTTGAGAAATTCCGCCAGCCGCGGCGATTGCGGACGCTCGAACAGTTCCTTGGGAGGCCCCTGCTCTTCGATGCGCCCCTGATTCATGAAAACGATCTTGTCCGAGACCTCGAAGGCAAAACGCATTTCGTGGGTCACCAGCAACATGGTCATGCCGTCCTCGGCCAGGCCCTTGATCACGTTCAGCACTTCGCCGACCAGCTCCGGGTCGAGGGCCGAGGTGACTTCGTCGAACAGCATCAGGCTCGGGTTCATCGCAATCGCTCGGGCAATCGCCACGCGCTGCTGCTGACCGCCGGACAACTGACCGGGAAAGTGATTGCGCCGCTCCAGCAGACCGACCCGCTCCAGCCATTTCTCGGCCAGGACCACGGCTTCGTCCTTGTGCATCTTTTTGACTTTCAGCAGGCCGAGCGTGACGTTTTGCAACGCGGTGAGGTGCGGGAACAGGTTGAATTGCTGGAACGCCATGCCGGTCATTGCCCGATGACGGGCGATGACTTTTTCCGGGTGGCGCACGCGCTTGCCGTTGAGTTCGTCATAGCCGATGGATTCACCGTCGAGCAGGATCTGCCCGCCCTGGAACTCCTCGAGCATGTTCACGCAGCGCAGCAGCGTGGTCTTGCCCGAGCCGCTGGAGCCGATCAGTGTCACCACGTTGCCGCGCTGCATGCTCAGATCGACGCCCTTGAGCACTTCGACCGTGCCGTATTGTTTATGGAGGCCACGGATGTCCAGCAAGGGCTGAGCGTTCTGGACGTTGGAAACTTGAGCTTGAGTCATGGCAGGGCCACCCGCTTTTCAATGTGCCGGCCGAGTAATTCGATGCCGTAGTTGATGACGAAGAACAGAAAACCGGCGAACAGGTAAAACTCCAGGGTCATGAACGTCCGGGCGATGATTTGCTGGGTGCTGAGCAACAGCTCGGCCACGCCGATCACCGACAGCAAGGTCGAGGCCTTGACGATTTCCGTGGACGAGTTGACCCAGGTCGGCAGGATCTGCCGCAGCGCCTGAGGCAACAGCACGTAACCGAGGGACTGATAGAACGTCAGGCCGATGGCTTTGCTGGCTTCCATCTGCCCGCGTGGCAACGCCTGCAATGCGCCGCGCACAATCTCGGCGACGTGGGAGCCGCAAAACAGCGTCAGACCCAAGGCACCCGCCTGAAATGCGCTGATCTGCCAGCCGAGCGCCGGCGCCATGTAGAAGCAGGCCAGCACCAGCACGAACACCGGGGTGCCGCGAATCAGGTCGACGTAAAAGCGGAACGGGGCGCGCATCCAGAACTTGCCGTAGGTCAGTACGAGACCGGCAAACACACCGATGACCGTGCCGAACAGAATGGCCAGCGCCGACACCTGCACGCTGGTCAGAAAGCCTTGCCACAAGGCTTCGCGGGCAATCCACAACTCATGCAACCAACTGGGGGATTCGTACATCGCAGCCTCCTATCGGCGAATTGCCAGACGCTGCTCCAGGTAACGCAGCAGCATGGCAATGAGGTAACAGGCCGCGACATACAACGCCGTGGTCACCAGCCAGGTTTCGATCACCCGGTAGCTTTCGACGTTGATCTTGCGCGCGTAATAGGTCAGCTCGGGCACCGCAATCGCAGCGGCCAGCGAGGTGTCCTTGAACAGCGAAATGAAGTTGTTCGACAGCGCCGGCAGCACGTTGCGCAACATCACCGGCACGGTGACGTAGGCCTTCACCTGCCACTCGCCCAGACCAATGGCCAGCCCCGCTTCACGCTGGCCCTTGGGAATGCTCAAAAGGCCACCGCGGAACACTTCGGTCAGGTAGGCCCCGGCATACAGCGACAGGGTGATGATGAACGACGGGATCTTGTCCAGCCGGATCCCCAGGCTCGGCAACGCAAAGTAGATCAACAGAATCAACACCAGAATCGGCGTGTTACGGATCACCGTCACATACACCGATGCCAGCACCCGCAAGGCGCGATGCCTGGACAGCAAGGCAAACGCCATCAGCAGGCCGATCACGCAGCCGATGGCGATCGACACCAGCGCCAGTTCCAGGCCCAGACCGAGCCCCGCCAGCAAGGTGTCGAAATCGCGCCACACGGCGGCAAAGTTCAACTGATAGTTCATGGTCGGCAGTACCTTGAGCGGGGCGCATCAGGGCGCCCCGCTCTCACGGGATCATTTGAATTCGACAGGGAAACCGATGGCGGGCGATGGCAGATCCACGCCGAACCATTGCTTGAACGACGCGGCGTAGGTCGGGAATTCAACGCCGGTCATGGCTTCATGCAGGGTGGTGTTGACGAAGTTCAGCCAGTCCTGATCGCCGCGTTTGACGGCGCACGCGTAGGTCTGCGGGCTCCAGGCGTAGGTCGGGCTGCGGTAGCGGCCAGGGTTCTGCACCATCAGGTATTTGACCGATGACTGGTCAGTGGCGGCAGCATCGGCGCGGCCGGAATTCACTGCCTGATACATCAGATCGACGCTGTCGTACTGATCGACCTTGGCCTTGGGCAGTGCCTGATGCACCAGCTCTTCGGCGTACACGTTCTGCAGCACCGCGACGGTCACGCTGTCGCCGGCGGCCTGCAAGTCTTCGATTTCCTTGTACTTGCTGTTGTTCGGCAGCAGCAGACCGACGCCCTCGCGATAGTAAGGCAAGGTGAACGCCACTTGCTGCGCACGGCTGGCGGTGACGGTGATGAACTGGCAGCTCATGTCGACCTTGTCGGTCAGCAGGTTGGGAATCCGCGCATCGGACGACTGCACCACGAACTCGACCTTGCTCGGGTCATTGAACAGACCTTTGGCCACCATCCGGGCGATGTCGATATCAAAGCCCTGCAACTTGCCGTCCGCGCCCTGGAAGTGCCACGGCGCATTGGTGCTGCCGGTGCCCACAATCAGTTTTCCACGGGCCAGGACGCTGTCGAGCTTGCTGTCGGCCGCCTGGGCCATACCCATGACAGCGGACGAAGCCGCGAGAACAAAAACACACGCTTTGAACAAGGAAGGTCGGCGATGCATGGCAAGCACTCCAGGAAGTTGTTTATTCCGCTATACCGGAACTCGGTTTGTTACTACGGAATAGACAGCAGAAAGTGTGCCACAGGATTCAAGGGGAATCTGCAAAGGATTGAATTGTGTTTTGAATCAAAGGGATGGAAGAAACCTGCGAAACGCTGCAACGAACATTGATTAATCACTTCGCTACTTTGCGCCACACATGGCGGGTATCCGGGCCACATTCTGGTGCGCGATGCACGATTGGGCGCGGGCTGCACCTGTCAACTCTGACAGTTGCGGCAACGGTCGCGACTCCCCTAACGTCGTACTGTCCAGCACATCGAATAAAGGAGGTTCCGATGACGACACCGACTCGATATTCAGCATTGCCTCCGACGTACCGGAAGGTCTTGAAAGCCCGGCGCCTCGTCGTCCTGTATTTCTTCAACGAGCACTGCGGTGCCTGCGTGTCTTCCGGCCCGGTTTTTCTCGAGATCGCCAAGCCCTTTCGGTCATGGATGGATATCTTCATGCTCGATACCGCACAGTCGTGTCGACATCCGGATGTCACGAGCACCCCGACGGTGTTGCTCTACAAGGAAGGCGTTCTGGTCAAAAAACTGAAAGGCATCGGTTCGAAAGAATCCCTCCTTCAAGACTTCACCCAATTCCTCGGCAAAACCCGACACTTCGCTGTACCGCGCAAATCGGCCCATGACCTGAACTGGCTGCGTCACACCCTCCGCACCCTCTGCACCGTCCACCGCGCAAAACGGTGGAACCTTTCCTGAAAGTGCCGTCAGGCCTCACGCACCAGCAACACCCGCGTCACGCGACGCTCTTCGACCGCCATCACGGTCATGCCCCAGCCTTCATGCTCCAGTCGATCACCTTTCATCGGCAGGCGATCCAGCAGGCTCATCACCAGCCCGGCCAAGGTCTGGTAATCCTCGGTCGGCTCGGCGCAAAAACCGGTGTGTTCGCGGATGCGGGTCAGGTTCAACGCACCGTTGACGATGAACCCGCCCTGCTCCTCGACCACATCGGGGCCGGCGATTTCACTGGCGTCCGGCAGTTCACCGGCAATCGATTCGAGAATGTCGGTCATGGTCAATACGCCGACGAAGTCACCGAATTCGTTGACCACAAACGCGATGTGGGTCGACGCCGCACGCATTTGCTCCAACGCATTGAGGATCGAATAGCTGTCCAGCAGATTGACGGTCTTGCGCACCAGGTGTTCAAGGTTCGGCTCGTTGCCGGCCAGATACTCCTTGAGCAGCTCCTTTTTGTGAACGAAGCCCAACGGCTCATCCACCGCACCGTTGCGAATCAACGGCAGACGAGAGTAGGACGAATGCATCAGTCGCGTACGAATCGCCGCAGCGTCGTCCGCCAGATCAATGTGATCGACATCCGCACGGACGGTCATCAGTGTGCGGATTGACCGCTCGGCCAGTTGCAGCACGCCGCTGATCATCACCCGTTCGCGACGGTCGAACAGCTCCGCGCTTGGCGCCTGACCATCGTCCAGCAAGTCGGAAATCTCCTCGCCCACCTCTTCCACCGCCAGTTTACGGCCACCCAACAGACGCATCACCGCGTGCGCCGTACGCTCACGCATCGGGCGCAAGCCTTGCATCGAGCGCTTGCGGCGAGCACGGGCGATCTGGTTGAACACCTCGATCAGGATCGAGAAACCAATCGCGGCGTACAGATAACCTTTCGGGATGTGGAAACCCAGGCCTTCGGCAGTCAGGGCGAAACCGATCATCATCAGGAAGCCCAGGCACAGCATGATCACTGTCGGGTGTGCGTTGACGAAGCGGGTCAGCGGCTTGCTGGCAACGATCATCAGGCCGATGGAAATGATCACCGCAATCATCATCACCGCCAGTTCATCGACCATGCCCACGGCAGTAATCACCGCATCGAGGGAGAACACCGCATCGAGCACGACAATCTGCGCCACGATGGGCCAGAACAGCGCATAAGCGGTGTTGGTCGAACGCTCGCCGACGTGGCCCTCAAGCCGTTCGTGCAGTTCCATGGTCGCCTTGAACAACAGGAACACGCCACCGAATAGCATGATCAGGTCACGGCCGGAGAAGCTCTTGCCGAACACTTCGAACAACGGTGCCGTGAGGGTGACCAGCCAGGAAATACTCGCCAGCAGGCCAAGACGCATGATCAGCGCCAGGCTCAAGCCGATGATTCGCGCACGATCGCGCTGATGCGGCGGCAGCTTGTCCGCCAGGATCGCGATGAACACCAGGTTGTCGATACCCAGCACCAGTTCCAGCACGATCAGTGTCAACAAGCCCAGCCACGCCGTGGGATCCGCTAACCATTCCATATTCTGTCTCTATCTCTCTTCAGTGATTTCAGGCTGCCGGGCACGGCAAAGTGCGGCGCGAAAGCTCAAAGGCTGCGCCATCAACGATAGTCGGGAGTCGGAAGACTGGATGCTGCGAGTGCGTCAAGACCGCGCCATGGCGCGAAGGGAACGTTGTTCTTTGAGTAGAACTGGGAGGCTCCGAGAGGGTATTCATGCAAATCCTGAATGAAAAAAGGCCTTGAAGCGTACAGGCTCAGATGACTTTTCCTACAGCTGGAAATCATTTCAAAATCTGTACGCCTTCGCCGTCGCCTCAGGATTCCGGGTAGATCGCGGCGAGAACCCGTTCGGCATTCGCACCGCAACTCATGCCTTCGGGCCTGGATTGAATACTGTCGATCACCTCCAGCAGCCGCGCCTTGCTTTGGGCCAGATGCTGCTGCATGACTTCGATCTGCTCGACCTTGCGCGTCAGGCCTTCCACCAATTCTTCGTGCTTGAATTCGCCGGTTCCGGCGGCTGGCAGCAACTGCTTGAGTTCTTCCAGGGAAAATCCGGCCTGCTGGGCACTGCGGATAATGTTCAGGGTTTGCAGCACTTGCGGCGGGTAACGCCGGTAGCCATTGCCCAGCCGCTCCACTTTCGGAATCAGGCCCTGGGCCTCGTAGAAGCGAATGCTCGAAGCGCTCAGCCCGCTCCGTTGCGCCAATTCACCGATTTTCATTTCAGCCTCGATTTGCCTGCTTGACATTAAAGTTGACTTTAAGCTTAGCCTTTCTCCATCACTGATGAGGAGTCAAGCAATGTCGCCCTTCCAGATTTTGAAACTGCCCAACGGTCAGACCGTCGGCAACCGTATCGCCAAAGCCGCCATGGAAGAAAACCTCGCCGATCGTGACCAGGCTCCCTCCCGCGAACTGTTTCGCCTGTATCAAGCCTGGGCCGACGGCGGCGCCGGCTTGCTGCTGACCGGTAATGTCATGATCGACCGCCGCGCCATGACCGGCCCTGGTGGCGTGGTGCTCGAAGACGAGCGGCATCTGGACCGTTTCCGTCAATGGGCCGAAATCGCCCGCAGTGGAGGTGCACAAGTCTGGGTTCAGCTCAACCATCCCGGCCGCCAGACCTTCGCCAACATGGGCCAGCAAGCGCTGGCGCCGTCGGCGGTGGCATTGGAAATGGGCTCGTTCTCGAAGCTGTTCGCCGAGCCCAAGCCAATGACCGAGGACGACATCGAAGAAGTCATTCAACGTTTTGCCAAAAGCGCCGCGCTCGCCGAAAAAGCCGGATTCACCGGCGTGCAGATTCACGCTGCCCACGGCTATCTGCTGAGCCAGTTTCTCTCGCCGCTGACCAATCGCCGCACCGACCGCTGGGGGGGTTCGCTGGAAAACCGTGCGCGCCTGCTGCTGTCGGTGATCGAGGCTGTGCGTCAGGCCGTTTCACCACAGTTTTGCGTGGCGGTGAAACTCAACTCCGCGGATTTCCAGCGCGGCGGCTTCGACACGGACGACGCGCGTCAGGTGATCGAATGGCTCAACGAACAGCCAATCGACCTGCTCGAGCTGTCCGGTGGCAGCTACGAAGCGCCGGCGATGCAAGGCGAAGCCCGCGACGGACGCACCCTGGCCCGTGAGGCGTTCTTTCTGGAGATGGCCAGTGAACTGGCCAGAGTGGCCCGCATGCCAGTGATGGTCACCGGCGGTATCCGGCGCCTGCCCATCGTCGAACAAGTGCTCGACAGCGGTATCGCCATGGCCGGCATCGCCACTGCGCTGGCCATCGAACCGAGTCTGGTCAAACACTGGCGCGAAGGCCGCCACAGCGAACCACAACTGCCGCCGATCCGCTGGAAACGCAAACCGCTGGCCGCACTGGCGAACATGGCCGTGGTGCGTTTCCAGATGGCCCGCCTGAGCCGGGGTCGCCAGCCGCATCCCGAAGTGTCGGCACTCTGGGCGCTGATTCGCGACCGGTTGTATCTCAGTCGCCGCACCCGGCAGTACCGTCAGGCAATGGATGTATAAACCCTAGCGTCCGGCAAACCGCAGGCGAGACAGCTGACGCAAATCCCCTTCGACGTAATAGTCGTTGGTCCAGCTGTCATTCGCCGCCAGCGGCTGCACCTGCTTCAACGCCAGTTTTTTCGCGAAATAGCGGAAGCGGTAATGCTCGTAGAAGCGCAGCAGCTCAAGGCCGTAACGGTCCGCCAGTTCGGTGTCGCCGCGAATGATCAGGTAGTTCTCGTCATTACCGTTGCTGGCCGAGGTGCTGAGGTTGTGGCTGCCGCTGATGATGGTCGGGCTGTCGCTGGTGAAGTCGGTGACGATCGCCTTGGTGTGCACCAGCAGGTTGCCCTTCTGGCCTTTCATGTTCTCTTTCAGCCAGCCTTCCAGCCCGGTGTTGAGCAGCGCGGTGGCGGCGAACTCAGCGGTTCGGTCAGCGTGAAACCCGGTGATGCGGCTGACCGTGTTTTGCAGGCCGTAACGCAGGATGTCGTCGTGAGGCTGACCGAGCAATGCGTTGAGAATCGCGTCGGGCAAGGCGAATGCCGTGACGAACAGCACGTCTTTCCTCGCCGCGTTAATGATGTCGACGAACTCGCGCAGATCGGCACCACCACTGCGCGGCGAGAACCCGGCAAACAGCGGTTGCGCCGGGTTCATCGGGTTGTGCTGGGTGATCCAGTCCCGGGCGGCACCGACATCCGCCGGCGTCGCCCAGACCTGCTCGAACGTCTGCAGGTAGCTGGCTGCAATGACCGTGTCGTCCAGCACATGGACCACGTTGGCCTGGCGATACACGCCGTTGGCGGTGAAATTGGTGCTACCGCACAGCACGGCCTGGGGCTGCCGCTCACCGCCAGCGATGCGACTGAGGACGATGAACTTGTCATGGAAAATGTCGTGGGTCACCCGGCCGCGCTTGTTGGCTTCCGGCAGCTTGGCAAGGCTGGCCTCGTTCATCGTGGTGTCTTCGTCACCGGGCTTGGCGTGATACAGCACCCGCACCTGCACACCGCGATCAAACGCCGCGTTCACCGTGTCGATGATGGCTTGCAGTTGATACTCGTAAATCGCAATGTCCAGCGCCCATTGCCCGTCGACGGCTCGCTCGATAAAGCCCTGCAAACGTCCGAGCAGGCCGTTTTCCAGCCATTGCCGCGCAGCGTCGGGCCAGGCTTCGATGGGCATGTTCTTGTTGGCGCTGATCTGTGCATCGAGATCGGGAAACTTGCGCTGGAACGCCTGACTGGCAGCCACGGCGCGGTTGAAGATCACGCTCTGGTTGGTCGGGTGTCCGTCATCCGAGGTAATGCTCAGTTCCAGCGACTCCCCAAGCACCGGCGCGTCGGCAGTGCCGTAGGCCAGGTGCACGCGGTAATGCATGGTTGTGCCCGGATTGACCGCGTAATCGGCCCAGCGAAATTTCTGCAGCGGCGCGATGTCACTGGGCGTGGCGTGAAACTGCGCGAAGGTGTGTTCCTTGCCGGGAAAGGTCAGGCTGTTGAACAGAAACTGCCACGGCCTGTCGCCCTGCTGCTTCTCGATGGCAAACCCCAGCAGGCCTTTGCGGCGGGGTTCGGCAAGATCCATTGCCAGCAGCACGCCGTTGGTGCCGGCGTAAGCCTTTACGCGAAAATCGTCCTGAGGATTGGCAACCAGTACGCGCATGATTCACTCCTTGTGATGTGGGCTGGATGCAGCATAGACCTCAGACAGACAGCAGGTCGTCGATATGCCGGTAATCCGCTTCCAGTGCAGTCGCCAACTGCTTCGCCCTGCCCAGCCTGATCGGCCCGCGTTCGATATCGATCAACAGGCCCGGACAGGCCAGCACCGGCAACCCCGACCATTCTTTCAAGCGCCCATCGGTCAATACCAGTAGACGCTGTTGTTCGGCCGGGAACCGCTTGCGGCGTACCGTCAGCCAGTGCTCGGCCTCGTTCAGCGCCGCCAGCAATGGCGTGCCGCCTCCCGCTCCCAAGTCATCGAGCCACACACGCAGTCCGCTGGAAGCTTTCAAACCCTGCACCTGCCATTTCGGCGCCGCGCCACTGGCAGTCAGCAAGGCGAGCCGCGCCCGTTGCCGGTAAGCATCATCGAACAATTGCGCGAGCACGCCTTTGGCATCGCTCAATGCTTGATGACGTCGGGTCGAGGCCGAGGCATCGACGATCACCAACCACAATTCATGGGGGCTGCGGGTGCGCAGTTGAAACAACAGATCCGCGCGCACTTTCGGGCGGCCATTGAGCAATGTTCCCGGCCAGTTCACCGAACCGCTGCGAGCGGCATGACGTTTGCCCTGTCGACCGTTATCGAGGCGCCCGGCGCGAGGTCTGGCATTCGCCCCCGCGTCGGATCGGGGGCGAATGCCTAAGGCTTTTTTTGTAGGTGTGGCGGCCAGGTCGGGACTTCGCGGCGCACACCGGTGGTGAGGGCCGGCGCCGGCATTTCACCCCATTGCCCCTGCCCTTCACTCGGCTCGAGCTGAGTGCCGGATGGCGATTGAGCCGGTGGTTGTGCATTGGACGAAGACTGTTCCCGGCGACGATGACGCAAGGCAAATTCAGCGACGGCATCGATGTCCTGCTCGCCGATGGCTTCGGCCCCACGCCAGGCCGCATGCGCCCGGGCGGCACGCAGCCAGACCAGATCGGCACGCAAACCGTCAACGCCTGCCGCAAAGCAACGCTCGGTAATCTGTGCCAGCGCTTGATCGTCAAGAGGAATGTTTGCCAACGCATTGCGAGCGTTTTCGCAACGCTCGCGCAGGGCGTGTTGCTCGGTTTCCCACTGCCCGCAGAAAGCCCGCGGGTCGCTGTCGAAATCCAGCCGACGGCGAATGATCTGCCCGCGCTCGACCGGCGCCGTGTGACCGCTCAGGGCGACGTTCAGACCAAAGCGATCGAGCAATTGCGGGCGCAGTTCGCCTTCTTCCGGGTTCATCGTGCCGATCAGCACGAACTTCGCCGAATGCCGATGGGAAATTCCGTCGCGCTCGATCAGGTTGGTGCCGCTGGCGGCGACATCGAGCAACAAGTCCACCAGATGATCCGGCAGCAGATTCACTTCATCGACATACAACACACCGCCGTCAGCCTTGGCCAGTACGCCCGGAGAAAACTGCGCGCGACCGTCGCTCAACGCCGCGTCCAGATCCAGCGTGCCAACCAGCCGCTCTTCCGTCGCCCCCAACGGCAAGGTGACGAACTGACCGCTGGCCAGCAAATCCGCAAGGCCCCGGGCCAGAGTCGACTTGGCCATGCCGCGGGGGCCTTCGATCAGCACGCCGCCGATTTTCGGGTCGATGGCCGTCAGGTACAACGCGAGCTTCAGATCCTCGGCGCCGACCACGGCAGAGAGCGGGAAATGCGGGATGTCAGTCATGTTCAGTCTCAGCTCTCTTCTTCTATATCCAGCAGCAGATTCTCCAGCGCTTCCTTGTAAGCACCGGGTTCCTGCCACATCCCGCGCTGCTGCGCTTCGAGCATGCGCTCGGTCATGTCGCGCAGTGCGTGGGGATTATGCTCGCGCACGAACTCGCGGGTCGCCGGGTCCAGCAGATAGGCATCGGCCAGCAACGCGTACTGGTGATCGTCGATCAATTGCGTGGTGGCGTCGAAGGCAAACAGGTTGTCGACCGTCGCCGCCAATTCGAAGGCGCCTTTATAGCCGTGGCGTTTGACGCCGTCGATCCATTTCGGATTCGCCGCTCGGGAGCGAATCACACGGTTCAGTTCTTCTTTCAGCGTACGGATCTTCGGCAGATCCGGCTGACTGTGGTCGCCGTGATAACTGGCCGCCGCTTCGCCGCGCAGGCTTTCCACGGCAGCGAGCATGCCGCCCTGGAACTGGTAATAGTCGTTGGAGTCGAGCAGGTCATGCTCGCGGTTGTCCTGATTTTGCAGCACGGCCTGCACCTGGCTGAGGCGCTGGACAAATTGCTCGCGAGCGGCGGTGCCTTCATCGGAACCGCCGTAAGCGTAGGCGCCCCAGTTCAGGTAGACCTCGGCCAGATCCTCGCGAGTTTGCCAGAGGCGACCATCGATAGCGCCCTGCACACCTGCGCCATAAGCGCCGGGTTTGGCACCGAAGATCCGCCAGCCGGCCTGACGCCGGGCAGCCTCCTCATCCAGCCCCGACTGGCGCAGCGCCTCACGTTCGGCGCGGACTTTGGCGGCCAGCGGATTGAGGTCGTCCGGCTCGTCCAGTTCCGCCACGGCTTGTACGGCGGCATCGAACAGGCGGATCAGGTTGGCGAACGCATCGCGGAAAAATCCGGAGACCCGCAGCGTGACATCGACCCGAGGCCGGTCGAGCAGGCTCAGCGGCAGAATCTCGAAATCATCGACCCGCTGACTGCCCGTGGCCCACACCGGGCGCACGCCCATCAGCGCCATGGCCTGTGCGATGTCGTCACCGCCGGTGCGCATGGTCGCGGTGCCCCAGACCGACAAACCGAGCTGACGCAGGTGGTCGCCGTGATCCTGCAGGTGTCGCTCCAGAATCAGCGTGGCCGACTGGAAACCGATTCGCCAGGCCGTGGTGGTCGGCAGGTTGCGCACGTCCACCGAATAGAAATTGCGGCCAGTGGGCAACACGTCAAGGCGACCGCGACTCGGCGCGCCGCTCGGGCCGGCCGGGACGAATCGGCCGCTCAACGCGTCGAGCAAGCCGTGCATTTCGGCCGGGCCGCAGGCATCGAGGCGTGGGGCAATCACTTCGCGCAGGTTGTCGAGGATTGCACCGACTTCAACCCAGCGCGGTCCCTGTGGGAGCGGGCTTGTCCCCGGGCGGCGATCCGACGAAAGCGGTATGTCAGTGAAAGGGATATTGACTGACACGACGCCTTCGCGGGCAAGCCCGCTCCCACAGGTATTGTGCAAGGCTTGATTTTGGTTGAGTGTCTGCTCAATCAATTGCGCCGCGAACAGCTCCAGACGCTCGCGGGTATCCCCCGCCGTGCGCCAGACCTCGTCGCTGACCGACAGCAACTCCATTGGACGCGGGCCGGCCCAGGGATCAGCCAGTGCGCAATCCAGCGGATCGAACCCCAACTGAAACGCTTTGGCCAACGCCCGCAACAGACTCGACTGCGCCCCTTTGCCATCGCCACGCGGGATGCGCAGCAACGCGAGCAAGGTATCAATACGCAAACGCCCGGTCGGCGACTCACCGAAGATGTGCAGACCATCGCGGATCTGCGACTCCTTCAAGTCACACAGATAGGTATCCAGACGCGGCAGCCAGATCGCCGCGTCGGCATCACTGTCGAGGGCGGCATCCAGTTGCAGTTCGCGATCGATCTGCGTGTCACGCACCAGTTGCAGAATGTCGCGCTGCAATTCCCGGGCGCGGCGCGGATCGAGCAACTGTGCTTCGTAATACTCGTCCGCCAACAGTTCCAGATTGCGCAACGGGCCGTAGGTTTCGGCACGGGTCAGCGGCGGCATCAGATGATCGATGATCACCGCCTGAGTGCGACGCTTGGCCTGGGCGCCCTCGCCAGGGTCGTTGACGATGAACGGATAGATATTCGGCAGCGGCCCGAGCAGCGCGTCCGGCCAGCAATTCTCCGACAGACCCACGCCCTTGCCCGGCAGCCATTCGAGGTTGCCGTGCTTGCCGACGTGGATCACGCCGTGAGCGCCGTAGGTCTGGCGCAGCCAGAAATAGAACGCGAGGTACGCGTGCGGCGGCAACAGATCCGGATCGTGATACACCGCGCTCGGATCGACCTGATAACCCCGCGCCGGTTGAATGCCGACGAAAGTCAGGCCAAAACGCAGACCGGCAATCATCATCCGCCCGTCACGGCACATCGGATCATTTTGCGGCGGCCCCCAACGCTCCAGCACCGCTGTTCGATTGACTTCGGGCAGTGCGTTGAACATCGCCAGGTAATCATTCATCGCCAGGCTTTGCTGGCACGGGCGCTGATCCAAGGTATCGAGATCGTTGCTGACGCCGCCGAGCAGTTGCCGGATCAGTTCGGTGCCGCTGTCCGGCAGGTCGGCCGGCAACGGGTAACCTTCGGCTTGCAACGCCCGCAGGATATTCAGCGCGGCGGTTGGCGTGTCGAGGCCGACGCCGTTGCCGATGCGTCCGTCCCGGGTCGGGTAGTTGGCGAGGATCAGGGCGATGCGCTTTTCAGCGTTCGGCACCCGCGCCAGATCGACCCAGCGCCGCGCCAGTTCAGCCACGAAATCCATGCGCTCGGGCTGGGCCCGATAACACACCACGTCGGACTGACTGCGCTCGCTGCGCCAGGCCAGATCCTTGAAGCTGATCGGCCGGCTGATGATCCGACCGTCGAGCTCAGGCAACGCGATGTGCATCGCCAGATCCCGCGGACCGAGGCCCTGCTCGCTGTCGCGCCAGCCGGGCTCGTTGTCCTGGGCGCAGATCGCCTGAATCACCGGTATGTTGCGACGGAACGGGCGCAGATGCGGCGCTTCCGGGCTGGACTGGGCGAAACCGGTGGTATTCAAAATCACCGAGGCTTCGACCTCATCCAGCCAGTCCTCGACCACCGACAGGCAGCCGGGCTCTTTCAAACTGGCCACGGCGATCGGCAGCGGATTGAGACCGGCCGCCTGAAGCCGTTGGCAGAACACGTCGATAAACGCCGTGTTCGCCGCTTGCAAATGCGAGCGATAAAACAACACCGCCGCCACCGGTTGACCAGGCCGCCAATCGGCTTGCCAGTCACTCAGTGCGGCGGTGTTTTTGTTCGGGTGATAAATCGCCGTGCGCGGCAGCGTTTGCGGCTCGCCCCAAGCATAGTCCCGCGACAGCCAGCGATTGGCCAGACAGCGGAAGAAATCCAGCGCATTGCCCATGCCGCCCTGACGCAGGAACTGCCAGAGCCGGTCACGATCCTCGGCGCCTACGGTGCTCAAGTCACTGAGCTCCGGGTCGGGACGGTCATCGCCCGGCACCAGAATCACCTGCACGCCACGCTCGGACAACTCGACCAGTCGCTCGACGCCATAGCGCCAATAAGCAATGCCGCCGTGCAGCGAGATCAGAATGACCTTGGCGTGGCGCAGCACCTCATCGACATAGAGGTCGACCGACGCATGGTTCTGCACCTGCATCGGGTTGGCCAGGCGCACGCTCGGGTAATCCTCGGGCAGTTGCTGCGCCGCTTCGGCGAGCAGCGCCAGGCTGGAATCGCCGCTGCACAGGATCACCAACTCGGCGGGGGTTTGTCCCAGGTCGGCAATGTTGTCATCCGACACGAAACCGCCGGGCTGGGTCCTGAGCAGGTGCATGGCTTAAACGCTGAGCGCGGCGCGCAGTTGCGCTTCGAGTTGAGCGGCATCCAATTCCTGACCGATCAACACCAGACGCGTCACGCGTGCCTCATCAGCGCCCCACTGACGGTCGAAGTGCTTGTCGAAACGAGTGCCCACGCCCTGGATCAGCAACCGCATCGGCTTGTTCGGGATCGCCGCGAAGCCTTTGACCCGCAGGATGCCGTGCTGGACCACCAGTTGCGTCAGCGCATCGAGCAGCAGGCTTTCGTCGGCTTGCGGCAGTTCGATGGAGATCGAGTCGAAGGCGTCGTGATCATGGTCATCGTGATCGTCATCGCCTTCACCGTGGTGGTGATCGTGATGGCTGTGGCGGCTGTCGATGTGTTCTTCGGAACCGGCACCGAGGCCGATCAGCACGTCCAGCGGCAGGCGACCGTTGCTGGCTTCGATGATTTTCACCGCAGGCGGCAGCTCTTCGGCGACTTCCAGACGCACACGAGCGAGGTCTTCAGGGCTGGTCTGATCGGCCTTGTTGAGGATCACCAGGTCGGCGCTGGCCAGTTGGTCGGCGAACAGCTCGTGCAGTGGCGATTCGTGGTCCAGGTTCGGATCGAGTTTGCGCTGGGCGTCGACCTGATCCGGGAACGCGGCGAAGGTGCCGGCGGCCACGGCCGGGCTGTCGACCACGGTGATCACCGCGTCAACGGTGCAGGCGCTGCGGATTTCCGGCCACTGGAAGGCTTGCACCAAAGGTTTTGGCAGGGCCAGGCCCGAGGTTTCGATCAGGATGTGGTCGAGGTCGCCGCGACGGGCCACCAGTTCGCGCATTACCGGGAAGAACTCTTCCTGAACTGTGCAGCACAGACAGCCGTTGGCCAGTTCGTAGACGCGGCCGGTGGCTTCTTCTTCGGTGCAGCCGATGGTGCACTGCTTGAGGATTTCACCGTCGATACCCAGCTCGCCAAACTCGTTGACAATCACCGCGATGCGGCGGCCCTGGGCGTTGTCGAGCATGTGCCGCAGCAAGGTGGTTTTGCCCGAGCCGAGGAAGCCGGTGACGATGGTGACGGGGAGTTTGGCCAGTGTTTTCATCGGATGCCCTTTGGCAAGGTGGCGGGCATACGGGACGAGACCGGCAACGCGGGTGCGTGCCTGGAGAGTTCGCCACCGGATCACCCCGCCCGGTTGAAAGTGAGAATCTGTGACGAGGCAGGTCTCCTGGCTGACGGTGTTCGGGCCTTGGCCCGGGGTTAGCTGCGCCTTCCCGCTGGCTCTGGATTGAGTTGGCAGTGGCGTGGCAGCGAACAGCACCGTTCACAGTTGCGGGGGCAGCCGCGGCTTGGACCGCGTTCCCTTCTTAGCTTCGACGTGGGCCGAAGAACCTCGAAAGCGCAAGGCTACGCATGGGTTCGTGATGGGTCAATGGTTGGTGCTTTTTGGTTTTGTGGGCATATCCGTTGCTGCGGTAACGGCTTCTTATGGTTTCGCTCTTACAGCGACTCACTTTTCCAAACGCCGAAAAGTAAGCAAAAGGCTTTTGCCCCGGCGTACGGCACTTCGCCTAGGCTCAGTGTTCCCTCGCTACGGTGTCCATCAGGGGGCATCGCCTACGGTTTGCTTCGCTGCACCTCCTCTCGATGTATGCGGCTTCGCCGCACGGCGCTGCGCGCCTACCCCCTGATGGACACCTCCGCTCGGCCTGCCGAAGGGGCTAAAGATCAAAAGCAGATCAAGAGCCAGATCAAGAGCCAGATCAAGAGCCAGATCAAGAGCCCCTCACCCTAGCCCTCCCGAAACGTCGGACCGCCCGTAGGGAGAGGGAACCGACCGAGTTGATTGGGAGAGTTGTGCCGACTTGCAATACCGAGTCGAACTCAAGTTTTGAAAAGCCCACAAATCGGCTCCCTCTCCTTGGGGAGAAGGCTGGGGTGAGGGGTAAACCTGGACCTGTCCCGTGACAACGGACGCCAAGAAGCGATACTTAAATCGCTATCTTGGAGGTTGCCATGTACCCAAGCACTCGCCGTAACTACACCGATGAGTTCAAGGCTCAAGCTATCGCACTCGCGGAAAGCGTTGGTAGAACCGAAGCCGCACGTCAGCTCGAGATGTCCGTGAAAACGCTCGATAACTGGGTTGATGCTGCGCGCAAGGGATTACCGTTGAGTTCTCCAGAACGCAAAGCCATCACCAAAGAAGACAGCGAGCTTGCGCGTTTGCGAGCGGAGGTGGCCGAACTCAAGATGGAGCGCGAAATCCTAAAAAAGGCGGCGGTATTCTTTGCCAGAGAGTCCAGGTGAGATACGCCTTCGTCGCTGCTGAACGGGCTCACTTCCTGGTGCGCATGCTGTGTCGGGTGATGGATGTTTCGATTTCAGGTTTTTACGACTACCAGCATCGCGAGGAGCGTCCAGATCGGGATGCGCAGATTCGCGTTGATTTGCGTAAGGTTTATATGGCCAGCCGAAATACATATGGCCGACCACGGCTGGTCGAGGCCTTACGGCGAAAAGCGCATACAGTGGGCCACAAGCGAGTGAGCCGGCTGATGCACGAAGAACGCATACGTGGTAGATCCAAAGGCGGTTTCAAGCCCCGTACCACCGACAGTCACCACTACTTGCCTGTTGCGAGAAATTTGCTCGCTCGTCAGTTTTCCATCGATAACCCCACACCGACTTGGGTCAGTGATATCACCTATATCTCAACCAAAGAAGGTTGGTTGTATCTCGCAGTGGTTTTGAGCATTCAGACGCGCCAAATATTGGGCTATAGCCTGTCGGATCGGATGCCCGACGATTTGGTCGAGAATGCCTTCCTGAATGCCTGGAGCGCCTGTTCCGGCTCTAGTGGTGTGGTTTTTCATTCCGACCAAGGGCGTCAGTATGCGAGTAGCAAATTCCGACTGGCCTTGGCCAAGAAAGACTTCACGCAAAGCATGAGTCGAAAGGGAAATTGTTGGGATAACGCAGTGGCTGAGAGCTTTTTCGCTACTCTGAAAAGGGAGGAGGCGTATGGCGTCTATCCCAGCAAGAGGCTGGCTCAACTATCAATCGCTAACTACATCCATGGGTTTTATAACAGCAGCCGACTGCACTCTGCCTTGGGGTACCGTTCTCCGAACGAATACGCCAGGGTCTTAAGGCAGGCGGCTAAATAGCCAGCTTCTTGGCGTCCGTTGTGATGGGGCAGGTCCAACCCACAACAAAACCAAAGCCAAACACGCCCTGCTCCCCCCACTCAAACCATGAGCGTTAGCTCGAGCACCGTTTTTGATCGCAGGGCCCGTCGGCAGGCTGAGTGGAGGGATTGATCCGGGGGTGGGAGCGCAGCGACCGTGCGGCGCAGCCGCATGCATCGAGAGGAGGTGCAGCGAAGCAAACCGTAGGCGATGCCCCCGGATCAATCCCGGAGCGAAGGAACCCGAGCCACAGCGAGGGCCGTACGTCAGGGCTCAAGACCTTTGGTTACTTTGGGCTGGGCCGGCATTCCGGCGTTTGCCAAAGTGACCCGCCGTAAGGGCGGAACCCTAAGTGGCCGTTACCGCAGCAACGGATCTGCCCAAAAATTGACTATATTCCCCAACCCATGGTCTCCTACACAACTTGTTACGGGTGCCCTTCACAGGGTGAAACGGGAAACCGGTGAATCATGTGCTTTACTCTAAAGCCATGTCAGTCCGGTGCTGCCCCCGCAACGGTAAGCGAGCGAAGCGTCAGATCCACTGTGCCCAAGGGCATGGGAAGGTGACGCTTGCAGGTCGGCCAGACGCCAACCCCTCGTGAGCCCGGAGACCGGCCCGCAACACACAGTACGCATCTTGCGTCACTGAACATAACAAACCCGCGGTGGGCGGGCGCTGTTCGAACCTCTGCGTGCCCGACTCGCAGGGGTTTTCATGCGCTCCATTCACCCGCTGACACTCCAGAGGGAAGCGCCATGTCGATCATCAGCAGCACCGGCAGCAATACGGACAAAATCTCCAGCACCACCACCCTGAGCCAACGCCTGACCGCTGCGATCTTCGCGTCGATCCTGGGCGCAAGCCTGGTCTACTTCGCCGGTTTCTCGCACATTGAAGCGGTGCACAACGCCGCGCACGATACCCGCCACAGCGCTGCGTTCCCGTGCCACTGAGACCTGACGACATGATCAAGCGTATTGCGCAGACCGCAGGTTTCACCGGACTTCTGGCCGCCCTGCTGTTGACCTTGCTGCAAAGCTTCTGGGTTTCGCCACTGATTCTTCAAGCCGAAACCTACGAGAAATCCGAACCGGTGGCCGAAGTCCACGAACACGCCGCCGGCACCGCCGCTCACACCCACGATGCCGAAGCCTGGGAACCGGAAGACGGCTGGCAGCGTGTGGTGTCCACCACCGGTGGCAATCTGGTCGTCGCCGTGGGTTTCGCTCTGATGCTGGCCGGTCTGTACACCCTGCGTGCGCCGACCAAGACCTCACAAGGTCTGCTCTGGGGTCTGGCCGGTTACGCAACTTTCGTGCTTGCACCGACCATGGGCCTGCCGCCTGAACTGCCGGGCACTGCTGCAGCTGATCTGGCGTCGCGCCAAATGTGGTGGATCGGCACCGCCGCATCGACCGCTGTCGGCCTGGCGTTGATCGCGTTTGGCGGCAACTGGCTGCTGAAGATCCTCGGTGTGGCGATCCTTGCCGTGCCGCATGTGATCGGCGCACCGCAACCGGACGTGCACTCGATGCTCGCCCCGGAAGCACTGGAAGCCCAGTTCAAAATCGCTTCGCAGCTGACCAACGTCGCGTTCTGGCTGGCTCTGGGCCTGATCAGCGCCTGGTTGTTCCGCCGTAAAAGCGAAGGTCAGTACCACGCATGACCGATGACAGCGCAGCGCCGACCTTCGTGGTCGGCCTGGGCTGCCAGCGCGGCTGCCCGGCCAGCACGCTGCGCGCCTTGCTTGACCAGGCCTTGCAGGCGCATCGGATTGACCTTGGGAAGGTCAAGGCGCTGGCCAGCATCGACCTCAAGCGCGATGAACCCGGCCTGCAAGAACTCGCCGCCCAACTGGCGCTGCCGTTGCTGTATTTCAGCAGCGAGGAATTGGCCAGTTATCAGCAACGCTTGAGCCACCATTCACAGATCGCCTTCGAACGCACCGGTTGCTACGGCGTGGCGGAAAGCGCTGCACTGGCGCTCGCCGAACAACTGATTCAAGCACCGGCGAAACTGCTGATTTCCCGGCAAAAGTACGCTCAGGCAACTCTCGCATTGGCCGGCGCGGCGTAAATTCCCGATAATCCTCGCTTTCGATCATGAGCATTCTTCATCTGAAGTGCTTCTGAAGCCCCACCTGCCCGACTTTCACAGGATCCAACGATGACCGTCTACTTCATCGGCGCCGGCCCCGGCGACCCGGAATTGATCACTGTCAAAGGCCAGCGGCTGATCCGCAGCTGCCCGGTGATCATCTACGCAGGTTCGCTGGTGCCGACGGCGGTGCTGGAAGGTCATTGTGCTGAAACCGTGGTCAACAGCGCCGAACTGCACCTGGAACAGATCATCGAGCTGATCAAGACAGCCCACGCCAACGGCCAGGATGTGGCGCGGGTGCATTCAGGTGATCCGAGCCTGTATGGCGCCATTGGCGAGCAGATTCGTTATCTGCGCGAGCTGGATATTCCGTTCGAGATCATCCCCGGCGTAACCGCCACCGCCGCGTGCGCCGCACTGTTGGGCGCCGAACTGACCCTGCCGGACATCTCGCAAAGCGTGATCCTGACCCGCTACGCGGACAAGACCGCGATGCCTGTCGGCGAGGAACTCGGCAATCTGGCGCAGCACGGGGCGACCATGGCAATACATCTGGGGGTCAATCATCTGGAGAAAATCCTGGCTGAACTGCTGCCGCATTACGGCGCGGATTGCCCGATCGCGGTGATTCACCGGGCGACGTGGCCGGATCAGGACTGGGTGGTCGGGACGCTGGAGGACATTGCCGAGAAGGTGGCGGCCAAAGGGTTTCGGCGTACGGCATTGATTTTGGTGGGTCGGGTGCTGGGCAGCGATCATTTCAGTGAATCTTCACTGTATCGCGCGGGGCATGCGCATCTTTACCGCCCATGACGGCTCTTTCGCGAGCAAGCCCGCTCCCACATTTGGAATGCGATCCAATGTGGGAGCGGGCTTGCCCGCGAAGGCGTCATTGAATCTCACGCATAAAAAAACGGCGCTCACGGGGCGCCGTTTTTTTTGTCTCGCAGCGAACACCTTAGTAGTAGGCGTTTTCTTTCTGCGTGTGGTCGGTCACGTCGCGAACGCCCTTGAGCTCCGGAATGCGCTCGAGCAAGGTGCGCTCGATGCCTTCCTTCAGGGTCACGTCCGCCTGGCCGCAGCCCTGGCAACCGCCGCCGAACTGCAGCACGGCAATGCCGTCTTCAACCACATCAATCAGGCTGACCTGACCGCCGTGGCTGGCCAGCCCCGGGTTGATTTCGGTTTGCAGGTAATAGTTGATGCGCTCGTTGATCGGGCTGTCGGCGTTGACCATCGGGACTTTGGCGTTCGGCGCCTTGATGGTCAGCTGGCCGCCCATGCGGTCGGTGGCGTAGTCGACGACAGCATCATCGAGGAACGCTTCGCTGAACGAGTCGATGTAGGCAGTGAAGCTTTTCAGCCCCAGCGCGGTGTCCTCAGGTTTCTCTTCGCCCGGCTTGCAATAGGCAATGCAGGTTTCGGCGTACTGGGTGCCAGGCTGGGTGATAAAAACGCGGATGCCGATGCCCGGGGTGTTCTGCTTGGACAGCAGATCGGCCAGGTAATCGTGGGCGGCGTCGGTAATGGTAATAGCGGTCATGGAAACTCCTCGCAGGCTTGAGGCGGAGTTTACGCCAATCGGCGCGCGGCACAAAGTCCCAGTATTTTCGTAGGAATAGTTCACAATCGCCTAATCCGCAGGTTTGCCGTCGATACGCGCTCTAAGCCATTGATAACTGCGCTTTTCCACCCAGTGATAACTCAGCCAGGAACCCACGCCAATCGCCACGGCACACAGGATGAACATCAAATAGGGGTTGATCCCGAAGCGATGGGCCACAAATCCGCCAGCAGACAGCACCAGAACATGCATCAGATAAACCGAGTAGGAACAGTCGCCCAGCAGCTTGAGCACTCGGTTGCGTTCAACATGCCGCTCCAGCGCCATACACGCCATGACCAGCACCGCGCTCGGCGCCCCCCAGTTCAGCAGCCTGGGCGCTGGCGGCAGATAATAGATCGCCAGTAACGCCGCGCCGATCCCCGTCAGCGGCATCCACAAGCCCTGTGCGATCCAGCCCTTGCGATACAGCATGCCGATACCGATCCCGAGCAGAAATTCATAGACGATATCCGAGCGATAAAACTCGCTGACCCAGCCAAACCCGGTCCAGGTCTGGCACACCGCAAACAGCAGCGCCGCGACCACCAGCAAACGGACTTGCAGTCGAAACAACAGTGCCCAGGCGAACAACACGTAGAACAGCATTTCGTAATTCAGCGTCCAGCCGACATTCAGGGTTGGGTAGATCCCGTAGCCGCCGGGGTTTTCGGTCGGGATGAACAGCAACGACAGCAGCAAATGACGCCAGTCCACCGTCTGATCCGGCAGCAGCGGCCGGGCAAACACCACCAGCAGCGCCATCAGCACGGTGTAGAGCCAATACGCCGGGACAATACGGAACAGTCGATACAGCAGAAACCGCGCAGGCGGCAGCGACCTGCCCTCAGTGGACAGGAAGATCACCAGCCCGCTGATCACGAAAAAGATATCGACACCCACGGCACCCTTGTCGATGAACAACTGCCCTATCGGCCCGCGCGCCTCGAAGTCGAAGAAAATCTGCATGAAGTGATGGCAGACCACCGCCCACGCGGCGAGCGCTCGCAGGGCCTGCACTGAAATCAACATCGATGGCGCTCCCGATCCCTTACTTCACAGGATTGGGACAATCGCCATCGCTCAAACGATCAAAGATTCTCGTACCGGTTCATGTCCAGCACGCCCTCTTCCACCGGGTCGGTTTCATGGATGTACTGGCTAAGATCGTGGAAATAGAACCAGAACTGCGGATGACTGCGGCGAATGCCCCAACGTTCGACGATTTTCTCGAACTGCGGCGCATCCTTGGCGCTTTCCATGGCATCGACAAACGCCGGCACCTGATCTGCCGGGATGTTGAACATGAAATTCGGATAACTGCTGAGCACGCCCGGATAAATGGTCAGGGTGTCGAGCCCCGGCTGATAGCGCAGCGACTCGCCCAGCAGGAACGCCACGTTGCTGTGGGCCCGGTTACGCAGCAGGCTGTAGACCTCACGCTGGCCGCTGCGGGTTTCGATGCGCAGCATCGTGGCTTCCGGCAATTGATCGATCACCTTCAGCCCCGCCGCCGGACGCGCCGTCAGGCGGCTCAGCGCCTGCTCGGCGTTTTGCAGCGCCGGGTCGATGTTCGGCCGCGAACAGTAGGCATCCACGCAGCGGTTGATCGGATCGGGCCGTGCGTTGAGGTCACCGTAACGGGCAAGCAGCTGCATGGCGAAATCGTGTTTCGGGTCTTTCTCGTCGAGTTTCAGCGCGGTCGGCTTGTCGTCGTCGATAGACTCGTAATCGAGCCACATCTTGAACTGGCCGCTGCTCTGGTACCAATCGTCGAGGTAATCCTCGCGGGAATCGGCCGGCATCAGCCGCAGGAAGTTCTGCTCGGCGCCGTTGCGGATCAGGTCGAAATACAAGCGGGTCTGCGCCTGATGAGAGACGTTGCCGAACACGTCGAAATTCACCGCCAACTGGTAATAGGTGCGTTCGAGCAACGGATAGTCGAACAGCCACATCGTCTGTGGCACCTCACCAATCAGGCCCTTGGTCACCGAAGCGCTGTCGAAGTGGCGGAAGATACTCAAGAGTGCGTTGTCGTTGCCCGCCCACAGGGTCGACCAGCTCGGCGCCGGCAGTTCGGCGTAGCTGTCACGGCGCAAGGCTTCGTACTTGTTGCGCTTGTTGCGGTAGTCGTGCCACAGACTCAGGACGCTGCCGACATCGTCGTTCTGCCCCGGCATGGCCAGCAATGGCGTGGCCTGGCCGCGATAGTTCGGATCGGTGATGTACAGGTCATGTTCCGGCGCCTGGAACAGCGCCCAGAAGTTGTCGCGGATCACGTCGGTTGCGATCTGCCCACGGCACACCGGGCCGCGAATGAACGTGCGCACGAAATATTCGGCGTTATCGAGCATGAACTGATAACGCGCCTGCGCCGGAATCGCCTCGAAGGTGGCGAACGGATTGGCTCGGCTCTGCGGTCCGTAGCCCGGCAGCGCATGCACCTGCCAGTTGCCGTTGTAGAACAGGCTCTTGACCCGCGCCATCTTCGCCGCGCTCAGCGGATAGGTGATGTGGGTCTTGTGCACGATCACGCCCTGCACCGGCCACAGACGGTAATACACCTGGGTGCCCGGATCGTCGTTCGGGCGACGGGTGGCAATCAGATCGATCGGCTGACCGGTCGGCGTGCGTGAACGCACCCACTGGAAAAAATGCCCCGGCTCGCCGTCCTTGAAGTAGATGTGCGCCAGGAACCAGTGTTCGAACAGCCAGCGTCCGACCAGACTTTCACGCGCGCCGGGCTGATTCAGCAGGTTTTCCCACTGGACGATCTGCAGCGCCTCTTTAGCGCTAGGCGCCAGGCCTTGCTCATCGATCGGCGCGCCGGACGCCAGCCAGCGTTGCAGCGTCTGGTATTGCTGGTCGGTCAGGCCGGTCACCGCCAGCGGCATGCCTTCTTTCGGATGGGCGCCGGCATAGCCGTCGAATTCGGCAGGCATCGCGCAAAGGTTCTCGCGGTTGAGGCCCAGCACGATTTCTTCCGGCAGTTTGGCGTTGGGTGTCAGCGGCGTTTTGTGTCCCAGCTCCAGCATGCGTGCCATCAGAGCGGCCTGGCTGCCTTGGGCGTCGAGCACCGAATAAAAGTCTTTTTGCTGCCAGGCGCGTTTGCCGAAGGCGTCATAGAACAACCGGGTGGTCGGTGCAGCTTGGGTGCGCTCGCCATCGTAGACCGGCATCTTGCTCGCGCCACGGGCCGCGCCTTCGCCGCTGCCAAGGTTCAACTGACAGGCAGAGTCGTAACACGCATGGCAGGCCACGCACTTCTCGGTGAAGATCGGCTGGATGTCTCGGGTGTAGGAGATAGAAGAAGAAACAGCGGGACTCTGCGCCGCCGCGCCAAAGCTTAAAAACAGCAATGCAATGCTGATGACGCGGTACGACATGTCCCTGATCCTGATCCTGAAGAAAAACGCCGCGATTCTACCGTTATGACGCCCGTACCAACATGAGCGATATTCATGCAAAAGCCGCGCATGCTCTAAATCGGCGCAGGTTTGTTATGATCCGGCCCCTTAGTCATGGTCTTTTTCGAGTAGCCCCAATGTCCGATCGCAGCGTCCGCCTTCAAGCTCTCAAGCAAGCTCTCAAAGAGCGCATCCTGATTCTCGACGGCGGCATGGGCACGATGATCCAGAGCTACAAGCTCGAAGAGCAGGATTATCGCGGCAAACGCTTCGCCGACTGGCCGAGCGACGTCAAGGGCAACAATGACCTTCTGGTCATTACCCGTCCCGACGTGATCGGCGGCATCGAGAAAGCCTACCTGGATGCCGGTGCCGACATCCTCGAGACCAACACCTTCAACGCCACCCAGATCTCCATGGCCGACTACGGCATGGAAGAACTGGTCTACGAACTCAACGTAGAGGGCGCCCGTCTGGCGCGCAAGGTCGCCGACGCGAAAACCCTCGAGACCCCGGACAAGCCGCGTTTCGTCGCCGGCGTGCTCGGCCCGACCAGCCGCACCTGCTCGCTGTCGCCGGACGTCAACAACCCGGGCTATCGCAACGTCACCTTCGATGAGCTGGTGGAAAACTACACCGAGGCCACCAAAGGCCTGATCGAGGGCGGCGCCGACCTGATCCTGATCGAAACCATCTTCGACACCCTCAACGCCAAAGCCGCGATTTTCGCCGTGCAAGGCGTGTTCGAAGAACTGGGCTTCGAATTGCCGATCATGATTTCCGGCACCATCACCGACGCCTCCGGCCGTACCCTGTCGGGCCAGACCACCGAAGCGTTCTGGAACTCCGTGGCTCACGCCAAACCGATTTCCGTCGGCCTGAACTGCGCCCTCGGCGCCCGCGAGCTGCGTCCGTACCTGGAAGAGCTGTCGGACAAGGCCAGCACCCACGTATCCGCCCACCCGAACGCCGGCCTGCCGAACGAATTCGGCGAGTACGACGAACTGCCGGTGGACACCGCCAAAGTCATCGAAGAATTCGCCCAGAGCGGTTTCCTCAACATCGTCGGCGGTTGCTGCGGCACCACCCCGGGCCACATCGAAGCCATCGCCAAAGCCGTCGCCGGCTACGCGCCACGGCAGATTCCGGACATTCCCAAGGCTTGCCGCCTGTCGGGCCTGGAGCCGTTCACCATTGATCGCAGCTCGCTGTTCGTCAACGTCGGCGAGCGGACCAACATCACCGGCTCCGCGAAATTCGCCCGCCTGATCCGTGAAGACAACTACACCGAAGCCCTGGAAGTCGCCCTGCAGCAGGTCGAGGCCGGTGCCCAGGTGATCGACATCAACATGGACGAAGGGATGCTCGATTCGAAGAAGGCCATGGTGACCTTCCTCAATCTGATTGCCGGCGAGCCGGACATTTCCCGCGTACCGATCATGATCGACTCCTCGAAATGGGACGTGATCGAAGCCGGCCTCAAGTGCATTCAGGGCAAGGGCATCGTCAACTCGATCAGCATGAAAGAAGGCGTCGAGCAGTTCATCCACCACGCCAAACTGTGCAAGCGCTACGGCGCCGCCGTGGTGGTGATGGCGTTCGACGAAGCCGGCCAGGCCGATACCGAAGCGCGCAAGAAAGAAATCTGCAAACGCTCCTACGACATTCTGGTCAACGAAGTCGGCTTCCCGCCGGAAGACATCATCTTCGACCCGAACATCTTCGCCGTGGCCACCGGCATCGAAGAACACAACAACTACGCTGTGGACTTCATCAACGCCTGTGCCTACATCCGTGACGAGCTGCCGTATGCCCTGAGTTCCGGCGGCGTGTCCAACGTGTCGTTCTCGTTCCGCGGCAACAACCCGGTGCGTGAAGCGATCCACTCGGTGTTCCTGCTGTACGCGATCCGCGCCGGCCTGACCATGGGTATCGTCAACGCCGGTCAGCTGGAAATCTACGACCAGATCCCGCAGGAACTGCGCGATGCCGTTGAAGACGTGATCCTCAACCGGACGCCGGAAGGCACCGACGCCCTCCTCGCCATCGCCGACAAGTACAAGGGCGACGGCAGCGTCAAGGAAGCCGAGACCGAAGAATGGCGCGGCTGGGACGTCAACAAGCGTCTGGAGCATGCGCTGGTCAAGGGCATCACCACCCACATCGTCGAAGACACCGAAGAATCCCGTCAGTCGTTCGCTCGCCCGATCGAAGTGATCGAAGGTCCGCTGATGTCCGGCATGAACATCGTTGGCGACCTGTTCGGCGCCGGCAAAATGTTCCTGCCGCAAGTGGTTAAATCCGCCCGCGTGATGAAGCAGGCCGTGGCCCACCTGATCCCGTTCATCGAACTGGAAAAAGGCGACAAGCCGGAAGCCAAGGGCAAGATCCTCATGGCCACGGTAAAAGGTGACGTGCACGACATCGGCAAGAACATCGTCGGCGTGGTGCTGGGTTGCAACGGCTACGACATCGTCGACCTTGGCGTGATGGTGCCGGCAGAGAAGATCCTGCAGGTGGCCAAGGAGCAGAAATGCGACATCATCGGCCTGTCCGGCCTGATCACCCCGTCGCTGGATGAGATGGTCCACGTGGCCCGCGAGATGCAGCGTCAGGACTTCCACCTTCCGCTGATGATCGGCGGCGCGACTACCTCCAAAGCGCACACGGCGGTGAAGATCGAGCCCAAGTACAGCAACGACGCGGTGGTGTATGTCACCGACGCCTCCCGCGCCGTGGGCGTGGCGACGCAGCTGCTGTCCAAGGAACTGAAAGCCGGTTTCGTCCAGAAGACCCGCGAAGAGTACATCGACGTCCGCGAGCGCACCGCCAACCGCAGCGCCCGCACCGAGCGCTTGAGCTATGCCGCCGCGATCGCCAAGAAACCGCAGTTCGACTGGGCCTCTTACACGCCGGTCAAACCAACCTTCACCGGCACCCGTGTGCTGGACAACATCGACCTCAACGTTCTCGCCGAGTACATCGACTGGACGCCGTTCTTCATCTCCTGGGACCTGGCCGGCAAGTTCCCGCGCATCCTCGAAGACGAAGTGGTCGGTGAAGCCGCCACCTCGCTGTACAAGGACGCCCGCGAGATGCTGACCAAGCTGATCGACGAGAAGCTGATCAGCGCCCGTGCCGTGTTCGGCTTCTGGCCGGCCAATCAGGTGCACGACGACGATATCGAACTGTACGGCGATGACGGCAAGCCATTGGCCCGCCTGCACCACCTGCGCCAGCAGATCATCAAGACCGACGGCAAGCCGAACTTCTCCCTGGCCGACTTCGTTGCGCCGAAGGACAGCGAAGTGACCGACTACGTCGGTGGTTTCATCACCACCGCCGGGATCGGCGCCGAAGAAGTGGCCAAGGCCTATCAGGACGCTGGCGACGACTACAACTCGATCATGGTCAAAGCCCTGGCCGACCGTCTGGCTGAAGCCTGCGCCGAGTGGCTGCACCAGCAGGTGCGTAAAGAGCACTGGGGTTACGCCAAGGATGAAGCCCTCGACAACGAGGCGCTGATCAAAGAGCAATACTCCGGCATCCGCCCGGCCCCAGGCTACCCGGCGTGTCCGGATCACACCGAGAAGGCCACGCTGTTCGCCCTGCTCGACCCTGAGGCCCAGGAAATGCGCGCCGGCCGCAGCGGCGTGTTCCTGACCGAGCACTACGCGATGTTCCCGGCGGCAGCGGTCAGCGGCTGGTACTTCGCCCATCCGCAGGCGCAATACTTCGCCGTGGGCAAGGTCGACAAGGATCAGGTGCAGAGCTACACCTCGCGCAAAGGCCAGGAACTGAGCCTGACCGAGCGCTGGCTGGCGCCTAACCTGGGTTACGACAACTAAGCAGAAGCCTGATCAAAAGACCGCAGCCTGCCCCGCAGGCTGCGGTCTTTTTTCATGGGTTGACTATGCTTGTCTGACACACACGGCAGACGAGGGATTTATGGACGATCCAGTCGACAACAAGCCACCCACCTTCTGGCAGATGCTGCACAGCGTCATGGCGGCGGCGTTCGGGGTGCAAAGTGGCAAGAACCGGGCAAGGGACTTCACCCATGGAAAGCCCAGCCACTTCATCTTCCTGGGCATTGCGTTCACGGCAGTGTTCGCCCTGACGCTGTTTGGCATCGTGCAACTGGTGGTGCATCTGGCAGGCGCTTGACCGGGCTCAGTGCATCAGGGTTTGAAAATCGAACGGGTAGCGGTACGAGGCCGGGCGGCCTTTCGCCGAGAGCTTGCGAAAGTGCACGCCGTAGTCCGGCAACGCGCCCATGGCCAGCATTCGGCGGGCATGCTCCTTGTCGATCAATTGCAACAAGGGAATCTGCCGGTCGCGACCACCGTACTGGTTCAAGTCGACACCCTGCGCATGATCGTGCACCTCTACCAACGCCCAGCCACCGAGAGTGAAATGGCCGCCGAGCAAGGCGCTCAAACGCCCGTCGACCAAGGCCTGCAACGCTGCGGGCGACGTATTGACCGCGCTGAACAGAACGTCTTTGCCAGGCACTTTCCCGATTTCTGAGACCGCTCGCATCGCACCGAAGGCCATTTCGTCGTTCGCGGCCCACACCAATGAGATCCCGGGGTAACGAACGAGCAACTGACGGGCCTGCTCATAGGCCCGCTGCTGCGTCCAGCCGCCGTAGACCAGTTGCCGCAAACGGACTTCAGGGTGCTCGGCCAGCGCCCGTTGCATGCCTTTCTCGCGCAACTGTGATGAGGGGGTGATCTTCAGGCCGGAGAACGCCAGCAATTCGATGCTGCTGCCGGGGGCGACAGGTGGATGCAGACGAATCAACTCCTTCATCAACAGATAACCGCCCTCCTCGTCATTGGGCACGAGGCTGCCGATCCGGTCGGCCCGGTCCCCGACCAGCGCTTGCTGATTGGGGGTCAGCGAGGTATTGACGATAAACAGCTTCACTCCGCTATGGTTGGCCATGCGCAGGATCTGTGGCGCGATGTATTGCTCATTGGCGAACATCAGGTAATCGGGGCGATCGGGCCCCTGCAGGGCTGTCCGCGCCTGGGCCAGGGTCAGCTCGGGCTGGCGCTCTGAATAGAGAATGCGCAGGTCGACTCCCAGATCCCGGGCGGCAGCCTGCATGAATTGCGAATAGCTGACCCAGAACGCTTCATGGGTGGAGCCCGGATTCAAAAACAACACAGATTCCGCCCGCGCGCCGGTCCCGAAGGCCAGGCTCAGCAACAGCAGACTGATGTGGAGAAACTTGAACATGAAGCATCCGGGCCCCGGAAAAAATGGCCGCGCATTATAGCCATTCAATCGCCGGCCATTAGCGCCTGATCCCGTTTTTTGTCCGACAATCGTCGGAAACGGGCCCGGAGAGGTCGTTTTATTGATGACTGACCCAGAACACCGCTGTGCCCACGACCAGAATGATCAGGAACAGAATGGCCCACGCATCGACACTGCTATCGCTTTTCCTTGCCTTGGTTGGATTGCTCATTGCATCGCCTCTTGTCGGTTTTATCGGTGATTGCAGAAAGACTCGACCACAGTTAAGACGATGATTGTCCGCACGACAAATGTGGGTTAGTTGACACTCGTTCCTGTTAGGCGATTTGGTTCTTTACATATACTCAAACATCACTTTTGCGCATAACTGCAAACGGGTATATTGCCCCGGCTCCATTAAGGAGTGCGCGGCCGTGCGCGCGTAATTGCCGAGGCACCATCGGACTCCAGCAAGCGAAAACGCAGCGTTTTCCGAGTAGCCCAAAGCCTGAGAACAGGACTTATATGTACGTATACGACGAGTACGATCAGCGGATCATCGAGGACCGCGTCAAGCAGTTCCGTGATCAGACCCGACGCTATCTGGCAGGTGAGCTGAGCGAAGAAGAATTCCGCCCCCTGCGCCTGCAAAATGGCCTTTACATCCAGCGTTTCGCGCCGATGCTGCGGGTGGCGGTGCCTTACGGCCAACTGACCTCGCGTCAGGTGCGCATGATGGCGAAGATTGCCCGCGACTACGACAAGGGCTACGCCCACATCAGTACCCGCCAGAACGTGCAGTTCAACTGGCCGGCAGTCGAAGACATCCCGGACATCCTCGCGGAACTGGCCACCGTGCAGATGCACGCGATCCAGACCAGCGGTAACTGCCTGCGCAACGTCACCACCGACCAGTTCGCCGGTGTGGCGTTCGATGAGCTGATCGACCCGCGGCCATGGTGCGAAATCGTTCGTCAGTGGACCACGTTCCACCCGGAATTCGCCTACCTGCCGCGCAAATTCAAGATCGCCGTCAACGGCTCGACCTCCGACCGTGCCGCCATCGAAGTCCACGACATCGGACTTGAACCGGTGCACAACGCCGCTGGCGAGCTGGGCTTCCGCGTTCTGGTCGGTGGCGGTCTGGGCCGTACTCCGGTCGTTGGCGCGTTCATCAACGAGTTCCTGCCATGGCAGGACCTGTTGAGCTACCTCGACGCGATCCTGCGGGTCTACAACCGCTACGGCCGTCGCGACAACAAATACAAGGCGCGGATCAAGATCCTCGTAAAAGCGCTGACTCCAGAAGTCTTCGCGCAGAAAGTCGATGCCGAGATGGAACACCTGCGCGGCGGCCAGACCACGCTGACCGAAGCCGAAGTTCATCGCGTCGCCAAACACTTCGTCGACCCGGACTACAAGGCGCTGAGCAATCATGACGCCGAACTGGCCGCCCTCGACAAGGAACACCCGGGCTTCGCCCGCTGGCGCACCCGCAACACTCTGGCGCACAAGAAGCCGGGCTACGTGGCCGTGACCCTGTCCCTGAAGCCGACCGGCGTTGCACCGGGCGACATCACCGACAAGCAGCTCGATGCCGTCGCCGATCTGGCGGACCGCTACAGCTTCGGTCAACTGCGCACCTCCCACGAGCAGAACATCATTCTGGCCGATGTCGAGCAGAGCCAGTTGTTCACCCTGTGGGGCGAGTTGCGTGAAGGCGGTTTCGCCACGCCGAACATCGGCCTGCTGACCGACATCATCTGCTGCCCTGGCGGTGATTTCTGCTCCCTGGCCAACGCCAAGTCGATCCCGATCGCCGAATCGATCCAGCGCCGTTTCGATGATCTGGACTACCTGTTCGACATCGGTGAACTGGACCTGAACATCTCCGGCTGCATGAACGCCTGCGGTCACCACCACGTCGGCCACATCGGTATCCTCGGGGTGGACAAGAAAGGTGAAGAGTTCTATCAGGTCTCCCTCGGCGGCAGCGCCAGCCGTGATGCGAGCCTGGGCAAGATCCTCGGCCCGTCTTTCGCTCAGGAAGACATGCCGGACGTGATCTCCAAACTGATCGACGTGTACGTGGAACAGCGCACCGAAGACGAGCGCTTCATCGACACCTACCAGCGTATTGGCATCGACCTCTTCAAGGAACGCGTCTATGCAGCGAATCATTAAGAACAACGAGGTCGTCGACGAAACCTGGCACCTGCTGCCCAAGGATTTCAACATCGACGAGATCAGCAACTGCGACGACCTGATCGTCCCGCTGCAGCTGTGGCGTGAACACAGCCGCATGCTCAAGGCCCGCGACGGTGGTCTGGGTGTGTGGCTGGACGCCGACGAAGAAGCCGAGGAAATCGGTGCCGACGTGGACCAGTTCCAGGTCATTGCCCTGAACTTCCCCGCGTTCACCGATGGCCGCAACTACTCCAACGCCCGCCTGCTGCGTGACCGTTACGGTTTCAAAGGCGAACTGCGAGCGATTGGCGACGTGCTGCGCGACCAGCTGTTCTACATGCGCCGCTGCGGTTTCGACGCCTTCGCCCTGCGCGCGGACAAAGACCCGTACGACGCCCTTGAAAGCCTCAAGGACTTCTCGGTGACCTATCAGGCCGCCACTGACGAACCGCTGCCGCTGTTCCGTCGCCGGTAAATCCCCGGGGCATAAAAAAACGCCGGTCATTCGACCGGCGTTTTTTATGCCCGCTTTACCAGAACCGTTGCTGGGTCAGCCGGCTCCACCAGCTCAGCAACACACGATCCAGCGAACCGCTGGCCGCCATGCCGATGCGCTCCTGCAGGCTTTTGCGCTCGGCGTAGTGCAGGTGATAGACCTCGGACTTTTTCGCCCGGTCCGCCAGGTACTCGTCACTGGTCTTGAGTTCGTCCACAAGTTGCTTGTCCAGCGCCGCGAGGCCGAGCCAGACTTCACCGGTGGCGACTTCGTCGATCGCCAGCTGCGGGCGATAACGGGCAACGAAGTTCTTGAACAACTGATGGGTGATGTCCAGGTCTTCCTGGAATTTCTCCCGGCCCTTCTCGGTGTTTTCGCCAAACACGGTCAGGGTGCGTTTGTATTCGCCGGCTGTCAGCACTTCAAAATCGATATCATGCTTTTTCAGCAGGCGATTGACATTCGGCAACTGCGCAACCACGCCGATGGAACCAAGAATGGCGAACGGTGCGCTGATGATCTTCTCGCCAATGCACGCCATCATGTAGCCGCCGCTGGCCGCCACCTTGTCGATGCACACGGTCAACGGCACGCCGGCTTCACGGATACGCGCCAGTTGCGACGACGCCAGGCCGTAGCTGTGCACCATACCGCCACCGCTTTCCAGACGCAGGACCACTTCGTCCTTGGGTGTGGCAAGCGTCAGCAACGCGGTGATTTCATGGCGCAGGCTCTCGGTGGCGGACGCCTTGATGTCACCATCGAAATCCAGCACGAACACCCGGGATTTGCTTTCGGGATTCTTCTTCTGTTTCTTCTCGGATTTGGCCTCGCCCTTGCGCAGGGCCTTGAGCTGATCCTTGTCGAGCAGGCTTTGCTCCAGGCGTTCACGCAAGCCTTTATAGAAATCGTTGAGCTTGCTGACCTGCAACTGGCCCGCGGCTTTGCGCCGGCCCTTGCTGCGCAACGCTGCAAAACTCGCCAGCACCACCAAAATGGCGATGACCAGTGTGACGGTCTTGGCCAGGAAACTGGCGTATTCAGTCAAAAACTCCACAGTGACTCCTTCAAACGATGCGCGGTCGTGAAACACACGCGGGAATTGGCTCCAGCATACCCATGCACCGGCCGGTCGGCCAGCCGTGAAACCTCTGGCAACAAGGCTGGAACGGGCATTTCAAACAAGCGTATGTTTTTTCATTGACAGCTCACCGTCATCCCCATAACCTCGCCACAACCTTCAACGTACCGGGATGACGCGGACGTGGGCAGCATCTACTTGATTCGACATGGCCAGGCCTCCTTTGGTGCAGACGACTATGACGTCCTGTCGCCGACCGGTGTTCGCCAGGCAGAAATCCTCGGCCGTCACCTGGCCGAACTCGGAATCAGCTTCGACCGCTGCCTGTCGGGCGATCTGCGTCGTCAGCAGCACACGGCCAACAGCGCGCTGGAACAATTCGCGGCTGTCGGCCTGCCGGTTCCGGTTCTGGAAATCGATTCAGCCTTCAACGAATTCGACGCCGACGCCGTGATCCGCGCCCTGCTGCCGGCCATGCTGCCCGAAGAACCCGAAGCACTGGAGATTCTGCGCAACGCCGCACAGAACCGTGGCGAATTCCAGCGCATTTTCGCGCTGATCATCGAGCGCTGGCTCGCCGGCACCTACGACACACCCGGCCTGGAAAGCTGGCTGGGTTTCGTCGAGCGGGTCCAGGCCGGTCTGCACCGAATACTCGAACAAGCCGACAACACCCAGAAAATCGCGGTGTTCACTTCCGGCGGCACAATCACCGCCCTGCTCCACCTCATCACTCAAATACCTGCGCGACAGGCCTTTGAACTGAACTGGCAAATCGTCAACACCTCGCTCAACCAGCTGAAGTTTCGCGGTCGCGAGGTGGCGCTGGCTTCCTTCAACAGTCATGCACATCTGCAACTGCTGAAGGCCCCGGAACTCATCACGTTTCGCTGAGTCCGGATTACTGTGACCCTGCTGCAATCAACCAAAAAGGATCGAACCATGACCTCCGTAGCTGATGCCGTAAAAGCAATGCAAGCCAAGTTCAACCCAGCCGCCGCTGCCGGTCTGGATCTGGTCTTCGGTTTCAACATCACTGACGAAGACAAGCAATACGCCCTGATCGTCAAAGACGGCACCTGCGACATCCAGGAAGGCGAAAACCCGGACGCCAACTGCACGCTGGTGCTGGACAGCGAAACCCTCAAAGGCATCGTCAGCGGTGAAACCGACGGCATGCAGGCCTTCATGGGCGGCAAGCTGCGCGTTGAAGGCGACATGATGCTGTCGATGAAACTGTCCGAGCTGTTCCCGGCGTAAGTCGGCAGCCAGACTGCGAACAAATCCCGCCCCTGTGGCGGGATTTGTCGTTTCAGGCACTCGAACCGGCAAACGACGCTGCCAGCAACTCCTGTGTATACGGATGCCGCGCCGAGCCGAACAACTTGTCCGTTTCCCCTCGCTCCACCACCTCGCCGTCCTTCATCACGATCAGATCGTGGGCCAGTGCCCGCACCACCGCCAGGTCATGACTGATGAACAGATAGGTCAGGCCGTGCTCCTCCTGCAATCGCCGCAACAGTGCGACGATCTGTTTCTGCACCGTGCGATCCAGCGCCGAGGTCGGCTCGTCCAGCAGGATCAGATCCGGCTTGAGTACCAGCGCCCGGGCGATAGCGATGCGTTGCCGCTGCCCGCCGGAAAACTCGTGGGGATAGCGATGGCGTGTCGCCGGATCGAGGCCCACGTCGCGCAAGACATCGATCACGGCCTGTTCGCGCTCCCGCACGTTCAAGTCACTGTGCACCTGCAAGCCCTCGGCGATGATCTGCTCCACGCACAAACGCGGACTGAGGCTGCCGAACGGATCCTGAAACACCACTTGCAGACGCTTGCGCAACGGCCGCAATTGTTTGCCGCTCAAGCCCTCCAGCGCCTCGCCTGCGAAGCGGATGCTGCCCTGGGAGTCGATCAGCCGCAGAATCGCCTGACCCAGCGTGGACTTGCCCGAACCGGACTCACCGACAATGCCCAGCGTCTTGCCCCGCTGCAGGTTCAGGTTGATGCCATTGACCGCGTGCAGATACGCCTTGGCCCGCAGCCATCCGCCACCCAGTGGAAAACGCACCTTCAAATCACGAACCTCGAGCAAATCCTCCGCGGCATCACGGCACAGTGCCGCGCCACCAGGTTCGGCGTTGAGCAACTCGATGCTGTAGGGATGCTGCGGTGCGCGGAACAATTGCTCGCAGCTTGCCTGTTCGACGATTTCGCCCGCGCGCATCACCGCCACTCGCTGGGCGATGGTGCGCACCAGATTCAGGTCGTGACTGATGATCAACAGTGCCATGCCCAACCGCTGTTGCAGTTCCTTGAGCAGCAACAGAATCTTGCGTTGCACCGTGACATCGAGGGCTGTGGTCGGCTCATCGGCGATCAGCAATTGCGGCTCGCAGGCCAGCGCCATGGCGATCATCACCCGCTGCCGCTGCCCGCCGGAGAGCTGATGCGGATACGCCTTCAGCCGTTCGCGCGGACGTTGAATGCCGACCAGTTCCAACAGTTCCAGAATCCGTTTGCGCGCCGCCGCGCCCGCCAGGCCTTTGTGCAGCGCCAGGCTTTCGCCGAGTTGCCGCTCGATGCTGTGCAACGGGTTGAGCGAACTCATCGGCTCCTGAAAAATCATCGCGATGCGGTTGCCGCGCAGTTGCCGCAAATAACGCTCGTGCACACCCAGCAACTCTTCACCGCCATAACGAATGCTGCCGTCGATCTGCGTGATGTTCGGGTCCAGCAGTTGCAGAATGCTGTGGGCCGTCACCGACTTGCCGGAACCGGACTCGCCCACCAGCGCCAGGCACTCTCCCGGGCAAATGTCGAGGTCGATGCCGTGCACCACTTCCTGCCCTTTGAACGCCACTCGCAGGTCGCGTATTTCGATCAAATGTTCACGCATATCAAGTCCTGGGGTCGAAGGCATCACGGCAGGCTTCGCCGATGAAGACGAGCAATGAAAGAATCAGCGCGAGCGCAAAGAACGCCGTCAGGCCCAGCCACGGCGCTTGCAGATTGTTCTTTCCCTGACCGATCAGTTCGCCCAGCGAAGCACTGCCGGCGGGCATGCCGAAGCCGAGAAAATCCAGCGCCGACAACGTGGCAATTGCCCCGGTCAGAATGAACGGCAAGTACGTCAACGTCGCACTCATGGCATTGGGCAGAATGTGTCGCACGATCACCTGCGCATCGCCGACGCCCAGCGCCCGCGCTGCCTTCACGTACTCCAGGCCCCGGCTGCGCAGGAACTCGGCGCGCACCACGTCCACCAGACTCAGCCAGGAAAACAGCGCCATGATCCCCAGCAACCACCAGAAATTCGGCTCGACGAATCCGGACAGAATGATCAGCAGATACAACACCGGCAGCCCCGACCAGACCTCCAGCAAACGCTGCCCGATCAGATCGACCCAGGCGCCGTAATAACCTTGCAGGGCACCGGCTGCGATACCGATCAGCGCACTCGCGGCGGTCAATGACAAGGCAAACAGCAACGAAACCCGCGTACCAAAGATCACCCGTGCCAGCACATCCCGCGCCTGATCGTCGGTGCCCAGCCAGTTTTCGCCGGAAGGCGGGCTTGGTGCCGGTTGGGTCAGGTCGTAATTGACCGTGTCGAAACCGAACGGGATCGGCGCAAACCACATCCGTCCGCCCTGCCCCTCGATCAGTTCACGCACCTGGGCACTGCGGTAGTCGGGCTGGAACGGCAGCTCGCCACCGAAATCCTGCTCGGTGTAGCGCTTGAACGCCGGGAAATACCACTCGCCCTGATACGTCACCAGCAACGGTTTGTCGTTGGCGACCAGCTCGCCGCCCAGGCTCAGGCCGAACAGTGCGAGAAACAGCCACAACGACCACCAGCCGCGCCGATGAGCCTTGAACCGCGCCCAGCGGCGCTGCCCGATGGGAGAAAGTGTCAGCATCAGGCTGCCCTCGCGGAAAAGTCGATACGCGGATCGACCAGCGTGTAACACAGGTCGCCCAGCAGTTTTATCAAGAGCCCGAACAGAGTGAAGATGAACAGCGAACCGAACACCACCGGGTAATCCCGCGACACCGCTGCTTCGTAACTCAGGCGGCCGAGGCCGTCGAGGGAGAAAATCACTTCGATCAAGAGCGAACCACCGAAAAACACCGTGACCAATGCCTGAGGCAATCCAGCCACCACCAACAGCATCGCGTTGCGAAACACATGCCCGTACAGCACCTGCCGCTCACTCAGGCCCTTGGCCCGGGCGGTGACCACGTACAGCCGCGAGATCTCGTTGAGAAAACTGTTTTTGGTCAGGATCGTCAGCGTCGCGAATCCGCCGATTACCAGCGCGCTGACTGGCAGCACCAGATGCCAGAAGTAGTCCGCCACCTTGCCCCACAGCGACAGCTCGGCGAAGTTGTCCGAGACCAGCCCGCGTACCGGAAACCAGTCCAGCGCCGTACCGCCGGCAAACACCACGATCAGCAGCAGCGCAAACAGAAACCCCGGCATCGCATAGCCGATGATGATCGCCGCGCTGCTCCAGACATCGAACGCCGAGCCATTGTGCACCGCCTTGCGGATGCCCAGCGGAATCGACACCAGATAAGTGATCAGCGTCGCCCACAAACCCAGCGACAGGGTCACCGGCAGCTTCTGCCAGATCAGTTCGGTCACCGACGCGCCTCGAAAAAAACTCTTGCCGAAGTCCAGTTGCGCGTAGCTCTTGAGCATCAGCCACAGACGCTCACCGGCACCTTTGTCGAACCCGTACTGGCGCTCGATCTCGGCCACCAGTTTCGGGTCCAGGCCACGGGTGGCGCGGGACTCACCGCCAATGGTTTCGACATGACTGGCACCCACCGCGGCACCGACACCAATCCCCTGCAATCGAGCGATGGCCTGCTCGACCGGGCCACCGGGCGCAGCCTGCACGATCACGAAGTTCACCAGCAGAATTGCCAGCAAGGTCGGCACGATCAGCAGCAGACGCCGCAGGCTATAACCCCACATGGGCGTACTCCTTTTGCTGTTGCTGCATCTGCGTCGAGGTCAGCGCGGTCGGGCTGATTTCCCACCAGGTGTCGAGTCCGGCGTCGTACAGCGGCGCAATGGCCGGGCGACCGAAACGGTTCCACCACACCGTGGAGATGCCCGGTGGGTAATAGTTGGGAATCCAGTAATAGCCCCACTGCAACACCCGATCCAGAGCATGGGCGTGGCGCAGAAGACTTTCGCGATTGTCGGCCTGCACCACGCCTTCGAGCAGCGCATCCACCGCCGGGTCGCGCAGCACCATGTAGTTGTTGGAGCCCGGATCATCGGCACCCTCGGAACCGAAATAGTTGAACAGCTCGCGCCCCGGCGCCTGACTGACCGGGTAACCGACGACAATCATGTCGTAGTCGCGGCTGCGCACGCGGTTGGTGTATTGCGCGGTGTCGACCTGACGAATATCGAAGCCGATACCGATCTGCGCCAGGTTGCGCTTGAACGGCAGCAGCAGGCGTTCGAATCCTTTCTGGCCGTTGAGAAAGGTGAATTGCAGCGGCTCGCCGGCGGCATTCACCAATTGATCGCCACGGGGTTTCCAGCCGGCGGCCTCCAGCAATTTCAGCGCCTGCAACTGTTGCGCACGGATGTTGCCACTGCCATCAGTGCGCGGCGCTTCGAACACCTGGCTGAACACCTCATCGGGGATCTTGCCGCGCCACGGTTCGAGGATTTTCAGTTCTTCGGCATCCGGCAACTCGGTGGCCGACAACGCGCTATGGGAAAAGTAACTGCGCTGGCGCAGGTACAGGCTGCGCATCATCTGCCGGTTGCTCCATTCGAAATCCCAGAGCATGGCAATTGCCTGCCGCACCCGGCGATCCTGAAACATCGGTTTTTGCAGATTGAACACAAACCCCTGGGCGCCTTGCGCAGCACCGGGTGCGAGGTGTTCGCGCAGCAACTTGCCCTGCTCCAGCGCTGCGCCGGCATAACCGATGGTGTAACTGGTGGCGGAGAACTCGCGGTTGTAATCGAAGCCGCCGGCCTTGAGCACTTGTCGTGACACGTCAGTGTCGGCAAAGAACTCCACGCTCAATTGATCGAAGTTATAAAGCCCGCGAGTGATCGGCAGATCCCTGGCCCACCAGTCCTTGACCCGCTGGAATTTCACGCTGCGCCCGGCATCCACCGCGCTGACCCTGTACGGCCCGCTGCCCGGCGGAATCTCGAAGCCTGCGCCATCGGCGAAATTGCGTGTACGCCACCAATGCTCGGGCAACACCGGCAATGTCGCCAGATCCAGCGGCAAGGTTCGGCTCTCGTTGTTCTTGAACATGAAACGCACCTGGGTCGGCGACTCGACCTGCACCTCGGCGACATCACGAAACTGCTGGCGATACTTGAGGCTGCCCTGAGTGGTGAACAGCTCGAAGGTGTAACGCACGTCTTCGGCGGTGATCGGCGCGCCGTCCTCGAACCGTGCCTTGGGGTTGAGGTAAAAGCGCAGCCAGCGCCGGTCCGCGTCCAGCTCCATCCTCTGCGCGACCACACCGTAGACGCTGTAAGGCTCGTCCTTGCTGCGATAGGCCAGCGGCGCGTAGAGCCAGCCATCGATTTCGGCGACACCTGTGCCTTTGTCGATGTAGGGAATCAGGTGATCGAACGGACCGCTCTCCAGCGAAGAGCGGCGCAAGGTTCCACCCTTGGGCGCGTCGGGGTTGGCGTAAGCCAGGTGCTGGAAATCCGCGGCGTATTTCGGCGCTTCGCCGTAGACCGTGAGGGCGTGTTGGGGCGCGGCGAAAATGAGCGGGCTCGACAACACGAAGATGCTGAAAAGCATGAGTCTGGAGAGCATCGGAAAGATCCTGATAATTGGGCGCCTCCGATGGCCCCATCGCGAGCAGGCTCGCTCCCACAATGGTTCGCAATGAACACAAAACACCTGTGGGAGCGAGCCTGCTCGCGATAGGGCCAAAGCAGTCACCACACCTCCTGCCTACCTGTGATGTGCAACAGGCCGGCATTTTTTATAGGGCGAGATTTAGAACGATAAATAACTAAAACCCGCCCTTACCTAACCTTTCTCAGAACTTGTAATTGACCCGCGTGTACAACGTGCGGCCAAACGGGTCGCCATATTTCGGGTCGTAGCCGCTCTGGAACGTGTAGGTCTGATTGCTGAAGGGCGGCTCGCGGTCGAACAGGTTTTTCACCCCGAGGGTCACCGCCAGAGTCTTGCGCCAGGTGTAGGTGCCGGCCACGTCCCAGACGTTGTACGAACCGACGTAATCGTGAGTCTCGCGATCCGAGTCGTGGTAACCGCTGGTGTAGCGGTTGGTCAGGCTCGCGCCGAACGGGCCATGGCTCCAGCTGCCGGTCAGGCTGTGACGCCAGCGGGCCACCGCGCCGGCCGACGCGAAGTCACCCCCGCGAAAATCCCCGAGCTTGTCGATGAAATCGCCCTTGAGCTGCTGCTGATACTCATAACGGCTGACATAAGTCCCTTGCAGGCCGATGCCGAAGTCACCGAAGGACGTGCTTGGCAGGCGATAGTCGAAACTGACGTCGACGCCGTTGGTCTTGATCTTGCCGAGGTTGGCCAGACCGGTGACGACGTGATCGATAGAGCCGTCAGGCTTGCGGATCAAACGCTCCGGATACAGTTCCGGGTTCTCGAACACCGCGGATTCGGGGAATTCGGCGATCTGATTGGCGATGCTGATCCACCAGAAGTCCAGCCCGGTGGTCAGGCGATCAAACGGCTGATAAACAAAACCGAGGGTGACGTTGCGCGCGGTTTCCGGGCTAAGGTCAGTATTGCCGCCCGTGGTGCGGTTGAACTGCTGGGCGCAGTCGCGGTTGGCAATGCCGCCGTTGCTCGGATTGCCACCGGCACACAGGCGCGGGTCGTTGTAATTGGCGTTGGTGAAGGTGGTGAAGTTCGGGTTGTAGAGTTCGTACAGCGACGGCGCACGGAATCCTTCGCTGTAGGCGCCGCGCACCACCAGCTCCTTGAACGGCTGGAAGCGGAACGAGTATTTCGGATTGGTGGTGCTGCCGAAATCGCTGTACTTGTCGTGTCGCACGGCGGCGGACAATTCCAGGCTGTCGAACACCGGCACATTGACCTCGGCATATTGTGCCGAGACGCTGCGATCCCCTGACACACTGCCGTTCGGGTCGACGCCAAGGCTCTGCACATCCCCGGCAAATGCGGCGAAGTCCTGATGGAAATCTTCCTTGCGGTACTCGCCACCCAGCGCCAGCGCCGAAGGACCGGCGCCAAACCAGTCACCGATCTCGCGGCTGACACGGCCATCAATCGCCTTCACCCGGCCCACGGCGGTTGCGTAATCACCGTCCACAGCGTTGGCCGCCAGCAATGCTGAACCGGCAGCCGTCTGCGGACCGAACGGGTTGATCACGCCGTTGGCGATCCCCTGGCTGACGGCACGGTCGTTCACGTATCCGCCGCGAATCGTGTTGACCACTTTGTTCTGGTTGTACGACGCGCCGAGGTTGTAATCCCACCCGACCAGCGTGCCGTCGAAGCTCAACAGCAGGCGCTGACCGGTGTTGTCATCCTCATGCTGACGGGCGCCGACCGTCGTTTCGCGCCAGTTCACGTCCACCGGCTGCGTCGGGTCGAGGGCGAAACCGCTCGGCCCTGGCGTGATGCCGTTACCCGGATAGAACGCAGTGCCGGGATTGACCTGATTGCCCATCAAAGTGCCAGGGCCGATCTGCGTCCGGTTCTCGTTGCGCGCCCAAAAGTATTCGAGGCTGACGTTGTGATCGTCCGACAGCTTGCCAGTGGCCTTGGCGAACGCGGAGGTCTTCTCGGTTTCCGGCACCAGATCCAGGTAATTCCACAGGCTCTGACGGCAGATGCCGTTGCGCGACAGCAGCCCCGGCGCATTGCAACCGGAACCGGCCAATGGGTTGGTGGCGTTGCTGCCCTGGCTCCAGTTGGCGGGCGACGCTGTGCCCGAGGTGTAATCCAGACCGCGCCCCGGCTGATAGTTGTAGGTGTAGGCGCGATCATCGGCCGCAAGGCGCTGCTGCTTGTCGTAGCTCACGACGCCGAAGACGTTGAAGCGATCGTCCTGCAAATCACCGAAACCCCAGCTGCCGCTGAAGTTTCGGCTTTCACCGCCACCGGAATGAGTCGGCGTGTCGTAGCTGGTGCTGATCTGGCCTTCGGTGAGGCTGGTCTTGGTGATGAAGTTGATCACCCCACCGATGGCATCTGTGCCGTACAGCGCCGAGGCGCCGTCGCGCAGCACTTCCACCCGGTCGATGGCGGCGAACGGGATGGTGTTGAGGTCGACGCCGGAACCATTGATGGCGTTGGTCGCGTTGTTGCTCAGGCGTCGCCCGTTGAGCAGCACCAGGGTCTTGTTCGGGCCGATCCCGCGCAAGTCCGCATAAGACGCCCCGCCACTGCTCGACCCCACCGAGCGCCCGGAACCTACGGAAGACTGGTTGGCCGAGATACGGTTGACCAGCTCTTCAGTGGTGGTCACGCCCTGCTTCTGCAACTCCTCGACCCGCAGGATGGTGACCGGTACGGCGGTTTCGGCATCGACCCGGCGGATCGCGGTACCTGTGACTTCGACCCGCTGCAATTGGGTGGTCGGCTCGGTTGCCGTGCTGTCTGCAGCCACGGCCGGTAACGTGTTGATTGCCAGCAGCAAGGCCAGGCTTAAAGGGGATTTAACGGGTGAAAAATGGATCATGAACAGCCATCCCTGCGTTTTGGTTTATGCAGGGATGTGCGACGAGTGTCGGGGATTTATAGAGCCCGATTTAGACCGTTGAATGCTGACGTTATGCCAAAGCAGCGTGATGACAGGCTTCATGCAATCGCCAGGGAGGGCCGCTTATCCCCCAAAGTGATAACTCACATCCAGCCACCACTGTCGCCCGTACGGGTCGTAGTTGCCGGTCGGGTAATACGGCCAGCCTGCGGAGTCGTCATGCTTGACCTGATTGAGCACGTTGTTCACGGTCAGCCCGACGCTTGCCCGCTCGTTCAAGCGATAGCGCGCACTGGCGTTGAACACCGTCCACGGTGACAGACGCCCGTCGCCCGCGCCGTTGGTGACCGAGCCATAGCGAATGCCCATCAGGGTCGCTGTGGCCTTCTGGTAATCCCAGGTCAGGCTGGCGTTGACCTTGCTGCGCCAGTCGTAGTTGGTGCGCGAGGTGCGCCAATCCTGGGTCGGGGCTTCGTCCGATTCCTTGTAGTAATGCGAGAGCACCAGGGTGTAGCCCAGCGCCGAACTGAACGCACCGTACTGCCCGGCGCCCCAGCGAATGTTGCTCTTGAAGTCCAGGCCGCTGACCCGTTCGCTCGCCGCGTTGATCGCATTCACCCGTACCCGCTGCAACTGGTTGGGATCGATGGCGGCATTGCCGGGATTGCGATCGACACGAGCGAGAGTCGATTGGCAGTTCGCCGAGTTGATGTCCTGGATGCCATTGCGGCATTCGTTCTCTTGCTGCAACAGGCGGTTTTCGTCGACGGTGGTCAGCAGGTCATCGATCTCCACCCGCCAGAAGTCAGTGGAGAAATCGAAGTTGCGCGACGGCGACCAGACGAAACCGTAGGTCCAGGATTTGCCGCGTTCGGATTGCAGATCCGCCGTGCCGCTCTGGGTGTAATCGACCCGCCCGCGATCACACGCGCCCTCCACGCCCTGGCTGCAACCGTAATAGTCGATCTGCGCCGGGTAGTAACCGTTGCTGTCGGACTGATAGATGTAGTTCAGGTCCGGGGCGCGGAAACTGGTGCCGTAGCTGCCGCGCACCAGCAGGCTGGTCACCGGCCGCCATTCCAGGCCGAGGTTGTAGGTTTTCTGTTGTTCGGTGCGGCCGCTGAATTTGTATTGGTCCCAACGCCCTGCGGCTGTCGCCAGCACCGTGTCGGTGACCGGAATGCTGAATTCGCCACCGGCCGCGTATCGTTTGCGAGAGCCGCCGGAGCTTTGTGCCGGGGTCACGCCGTAGAAACTGCCGTCGTTGAGGCTGTCATCCGGGTCGATGCGGTATTCCTGTTTGCCCGCCTCCAGCACCCCGGCGAATCCCACCGGGCCGGCCGGCAGGTCAAACAGATCGCCATTGACCGAGGCGTTATAACTGGTGGATACCGACTTGCTGCTCTGGGTCAGATTGCCGCGAAACTGCTCCCACTCCTGGGTTGTCAGTGGCCGGTCGAGGCGCGAGGCATCCGGCGCGAACACCGGGTAGCCGCCACGGGTACCGAGCTGCGGTCCGAGGTAGAAATCCTGGATCGACGACAGCGGCGTGTAGCGTGTGGTGCGCACGCTTTTGTATTCCGAGCGATTGACCGCCAGATCATAGTGCCAGCCGGTGTCGGCGATTTTGTCCGAAAGCCCCAGCGTGCCGGTCCATGAGGTGTCGCGCCACTTGCTGTTGTTGCTGGTGCGCCCGCCGATTTCCTCTTCACCGAAACGCCGGTACCAGCGCTCCAGATTGCCGCTGTTCTGGTTGATGAAATCCGGCGAGGTGAAGCTCGGGCCGCGTGTGTTGTTCTGGATGTGATCGAGGCCGTACATCAGGTCGGCGAACACCTGGCCGCTGTCGCTGAAATGCCAGGTGCCACGGGTGTAGCCGTCGTAGTTTTCCTTTTGCGTCTGGATCGTCCAGTAATCGTTGTACATCTGGTCGGTGCGGCAGCGCCCGGCGCTGTTGAACAGCTTGTTGTCGAACGTGCCCTGATACGCGCCGCAGCCCGGTCCCAGGTAACGGTTGTTGGTCAGATCGCGACGGTAACCGACATCCGCCAGCGGCCCGCTCTGCATGAAGCCGCGATCATCGGCCCAGATCGGGTCGCGGTTGGTCAGCTCAAGCCCGAACAAGCCATCGAAGTCGCCCCAACTGCCGCCGCCGCTGATCTGCAACCGCTGGTTGTCGCCGCCGCCGCGCTCACTGGTGCCGCCCTTGAGGTTGACATCGACACCATTCATCTTGTCCTTGAGGATGATATTCACCACCCCGGCAATCGCATCCGAACCGTAGATCGCCGAGGCGCCGCTGCTGAGCACTTCAATGCGGTCGATGATCGCCGACGGAATGTTCGCAAGGTTGGTGAAGTTGACCTTGCCATCGTACGGCGTCGGGTAATCGGCGACCCGCCGGCCGTTGATCAGCACCAGCGTGTGGTTGGGGCCGAGGCCGCGCAGGTTGAGGGCGCTGGCGGCCGGCTGCCAGGTGTTGCCGTAGTCTTCGCCCTGGGTCATGCCGGTGTTCTGGGTTTGCGTGGCGAGCGCGTCGTAGACGTTCTTGTAGCCCCGCGCTTCCATTTCTTCGTGGGTGATGACGTTGACCGGCGTCGCCCCGTCGGACTGCGCCCGGGCGATCCGCGAGCCGGTGACCGTGACTTTTTCCATGCGGTAATCGGCGCTGCTGGCGGGCAGCTCGGCGGCGGCTTTCACGGGCACGGCGCTCGGCGCCTCGGCCTGACGAATGCTCAAACCCTGAGTGCCCTGCTCGACTTGCAGGCCGCTGCCGGATAACGCCTTTTCAACTGCTTGCCTGCCACCCAACGCACCCCGTACCGCACTGCTGCGCTTGCCCTGCACCAGATTCTGGCTGAAGGAAATCGGCACGCCGGTCTGACGCGAGATATCCAGCAGTACCTCGTCGAGCGCACCTGGGGCGATATCGAAACTGAACACCTGAGCGGCGTCTTGCGCCAGAACGGCGCAAGGAGCGATGCCCATCGCCAGCGCGGCGGCCAGCGTCAGGCGGGTTGATTGTTGTTTGAATGAGAACATCGAGGGGCTTCCCTGTTGAAGGCGTCTGCAGGGAATGAGCAGCGGGCCGGCGCTTTTTATAGGGGGACGGATAGACCGGGAAGTTATGGTTTTATAACCGTGCTTCGATGCTCACCCAGTACGGGTTGTGCCAGGTCACGCGAATCGGCAGCGAGCGTTCGAGCAACTGCAACGTTCGGTCGCTGTCGTCCAGCGAATAGAGACCGCTGAGGTGCAGACCAGCAACGTCGGGGCTCAGGTGCAGGATGCCGCGACGGTAGCGGCGCAGGCTGTCGATGACTTCGCTCAAGGGGCGGTCGCGCACTTCGAGTCGGCCCTGAACCCAGGCACTTTCCTGCCCCTTGCTGCGTTCCAGCGCGAGGACTTCCCGGCCGTTGAACAACAGACTCTCGCCCGCCTCCACCACCTGCCGCGCACCGCTGGCAGTGACCACTTCGACTTGCGAATGCAGCATCACCAGCCGCGTCGAATCCTCTGCACGCTGCACCAGGAATTTCGTCCCGAGCGCACGCATCCGCCCATGCCCGGTTTCGACGACAAACGGCCGGGGCAGATTTTTCGCCACATCGATCAGCAGCTCACCGCTGCGCAGGTCCAGCAAACGCTCGAGACTGTTGAAGCGCGGCACCACGCGGCTGCGGGCGTTCAACGTCAGGGCGCTGCCGTCCTCGAGAGTGAATTGACGTCGCTCGCCTGTACCCGTCGACAACTCGCCAGCCTCGGGCAACCAGCCATAACGTCGCCCGAGCAACCCGGCCAGCACCGCGACGGCGAGTACGCTCAGGCTACCGCTGATGAATCGGCGACGACTGCTGGGGGGAGCATTCAGGCTGTGCAGCACACTTTCACGGGGCAAACCCCGCAGGTTCGCATGGCGCAAAAGGTTCAGCCCGCCGCCCATCTGCTCGATGATCTGCTGATGCCGTGGATCCGCCGCACGCCAGGCTTCGAACGCTGCACGTTCCTGAAGGCTGACGTCCCCCGACTGCAACAGCGCCATCCATTGCGCCGCTTCATCGATCAATGTTTCGTCCGGCCTCATGCCTGCATCGCCTGATAGCAACGCTTGAACGCCTCGACCATGTATTGCTGCACACGGCTGGTGGACACGCCGAGGCGTTCGCCGATTTCGCTGTAGGTCAGGCCATCGAGCTGATGGTAGAGAAACGCAGCCTTGGCCTTGGCCGACAAGCCGTTGAGCAAGCGATCCACCGCCAGCAGCGTTTCGATCACCAACTCCCTTTCCTCAGGCGACGGATGCACCGGCTCCGGTGCCAGCGCCAGGCTTTGCAGATAGGCACGCTCCAGATCCTGCCGGCGCCAGCCTTCATAGACCAGACGCCGGGCAATCGTGGTCAACAGCGCACGGGGTTCGCGAATGGCCAGCGGATCGGGCAATGCCAGCACTCGCAGAAAGGTTTCCGAAGCAATGTCCTGTGCACTGTGCGGGCAGCCGAGGGTACGGCTGACTGCGGCGCACAACCATCGGTAGTCCTTTTGGAACATTTGCCCGATGAGCTGGTAATGCGGGTTGTGACTCCCCATGCCTTACTCCCTGAAAACGGGCTCCACCCGCTGCGAAAATCCATGGATACGCCGGGATCGTCCGGCGTTGATCAGGGTTGCGACTGTGCAATAGCGTCGCCGACATTTGAAGTAATAAAAAAACAGGATAAGCAAACCATTGAGCATAAGACGTTTTATCGCCCCGGCAACATTGGCTGACACAACGTTGATCTCGATCAGTGGCGCGCGCCACGCCACTCTCTAACCTTGCGCCTCCATCGATAGCCACGGACGGCTCACCGGGAGCCTGCGGCTGATCCTTCAAGGAAGAGCAATCATGCGATCACTCAACATCATTCTTTTGTCTTCGGCGTTCAATGGTCTGACCCAACGTGCCTGGCTGGACCTGCGCCAGGCGGGCCATTCGCCCAGCGTGGTGCTGTTCACCGACGAAACCACCGTGTGCGAACAGATCGAAAACAGCGGCGCTGACCTGGTGATCTGCCCGTTCCTCAAGGACCGTGTCCCCCACGCGCTGTGGAGCAACCTGCAGCGTCCCGTGGTGATCATTCACCCCGGCATCGTCGGCGATCGCGGCGCCAGCGCGCTGGACTGGGCGATCATGCGCGAGCTGCCGTCCTGGGGCGTGACCGCCCTTCAAGCGGTGGAAGAAATGGACGCCGGCCCGGTCTGGGCCACCTGCGAATTCAACCTGCCGGCCGGTCTGCGCAAATCCGAGCTGTACAACGGCCGGGTCAGCGACGCAGCGATCCGTTGCATCCGCGAAGTGGTGGAAAAATTCATCGACGGCTTTGTCCCGATGCCTCTGGATTACGCCGATCCCAAGGTTCGCGGCTGTCTGCAACCGAACATGAAACAGGATGACCGCACCTTCAGCTGGCACGACTGCTCGCGCTTCATCAAGCGCTGCATCGACGCGGCGGACGGCCAGCCCGGCGTGCTCGCCAGCCTCGCCGGCGGGCAGTATTACGTGTACGACGCCCACCTCGATCAACGCACCGGCATCCCCGGCGAGATCCTCGCGGTACACGACGACGCCGTGCTGGTAGCCACCGGTGATCACAGCCTGTGGATCGGCTCGCTGCGACGCAAACCGCAACCGGGCGAGGAAACCTTCAAGCGTCCGGCGCGGCATGTGCTGGCCGGGCAACTGGCGCACGTACCGGTGCTGGACTGGTCGATTGCCAACGCTCCGTTCAGCGATGAGGCGTATCAACCGATCCGTTACCGCGAATCCGGGCAGGTCGGCGAGCTGACCCTGGAGTTCTACAACGGCGCCATGAGCACCGAGCAGTGCCAACGCATGGTCCAGGCCCTGCGCTGGGCCAAATCCCGCGACACGCACGTGCTGCTGATCAAGGGCGGACGCGGCAGTTTCTCCAACGGTGTGCACCTGAACGTGATTCAGGCCGCCGAAGATCCGGGTGCCGAAGCCTGGGCCAATATCCAGGCCATCGATGATGTGTGCGAAGAATTACTCAGCGCACGGCAACTGGTGGTCAGCGGCGTCACCGGCAATGCCGGCGCGGGCGGTGTGATGCTCGCCCTGGCGGCTGACATCGTGTTCGCCCGTGCTGACATCGTGCTCAACCCGCATTACAAGAGCATGGGCCTGTACGGCTCGGAATACTGGACCTACAGCCTGCCCCGCGCCGTCGGCCCGGCCATGGCCGAACAATTGACCCAGGCCTGTCTGCCGGTCAGCGCTGCTCAAGCGTTGCAACTGGGCATGGTCCAGGAAATCGGCCCGCGCTGCCCGGACGAGTTTGGTTTGTGGTTGCTGCAACGGGCTAATTCGGTACTGACCGATCCGACGTATGCAGCGGTGCGTGAGCGCAAGCTGCGGGTCGATCACGAGTTGATTCGCCGGTGCCGCGAAAGCGAGCTGCAAGAGATGCAGGAAGACATGCTGTACAACCGCAATCAGTTTGCCGAGAAATGCCGCAACTTCGTGTACAAGCGCAAGACTTGCTGTACGCCGGCGCGGTTGGTGGAGGATTGGGCGCGGGTGGTTGAGACCGATCTGGTCAGTTGATCGGCGGTGCCTGCTTTTCCCCTCACCCTAGCCCTCTCCCCCAGGAGAGGGAACTGATCCGGGGATATTGACGAGATACATCGACTTGGAATATCTGCTTTGAATCCATAATCGACTCGGTCTTTCAGGTCGATGTATAGCGCAAGACAACTCGGTCGGTCCCCTCTCCCTCGGGAGAGGGCTAGGGTGAGGGCGCTTTTGACTTACAATGCCGGCACCTCAATCTCCGGCCCGCCCATGGACATCGACCTCGCCCGCACCTTTCTGGAAATCGTCCGCCACGGCAGCCTCGCCGCGGCGGCAGAAAAGCTGTTTGTCACGCAAACGGCAATCACCGCCCGCGTACAAAAGCTCGAAAGCCAGTTGGGCAGCACGCTGTTCGTGCGCAACCGCGCCGGCGCGCGTCTGACCGCCAATGGCGAGGCCTTCGTGGTCTACGCCAATCAACTGGTGCAGACCTGGGAAGCCGCCCGCCGCGACCTGCCGCTGCCCGAGGGTTACGACAACGTGCTGCACATCGGTGGCGAGGTCAGCCTGTGCAACCCGTTGATGCTCAGCTGGGCCGCCGAACTGCGCGAGAAAATCCCCAGCCATGCCCTGCGCATGGACATCCGCGACGGCGAGAACCTGCTGCGTCAGCTCGAACTCGGCGTGCTCGATGCCGCGCTCGTCTACCAACCGGAATACTGGCCGGGCCTGCAGGTCGAGCAAGTGCTGGAAGAGAAACTGATTCTGGTCCGGACACCCAACCGCCCCGCCCCCTATGTGTACATCGATTGGGGCGAAGACTTCCGCCGCCAGCACGACGCCGCACTGCCGGAAAAAGCCAAGGCGGCCCTGAGCTTCAACCTCGGCCCGCTGGCACTGCAATACATTCTGGAGAACGGCGGCAGCGGCTATTTCCGTACCCGTGTCGTTCGCACCTACCTGGAAAGCGGCGCACTGGAAACTGTCACCAAAGCGCCGGAGTTTGGCTATCCCACCTACCTCGTGTACTCCCGCGACCGCGACTCGGCGATCCTGCAACAGGCGTTCGATCTGCTGCGCGAAGTGATCAAGGCCGATGACGACTGGTCGCAGCGCTGGAACCCGTTGAGCTGACGACCGCTATGCACCGGAGCATGGCAGTTGTGACCTCAAGGTACACCCTGCACAAACGGCGGGATCGGCTAATCTGCCGGGATAACGACAATATCCGCAGGTGACCGCAGTGAGGCAGACCACCGAGGCATTTCGCAGCCGCTACCGTGCGGCGATTCATCCGCTGTACAACCCGTGGCTGCACGGTGCGTTCGTGCTGCTGTTCGGCATGCTGGCCATCGGCGCGTTCTGGAGCAGCGTGAAGCAGGTTCACCCGCTGGAATGGCTGACGGTGCCGCTGACGTTGCTGTTCTTCAACTTCGGCGTATATGTGGTGCACCGCCATCTCGGGCATCACAAGAAAGCCTTCGCCAAGATGTTCTACGCCCGCCATGCCGGCGACCATCACAGTTTCTTCACCCCCGGCCACATGACCTGGGACAGCGCCCGCGACTGGCGGGTGATCCTGTTTCCGGCGTGGCTGATCGTGGTGCACACACTGGTGATCACCCTGCCCTTGTGGTGGCTGTTTACGCAGGTCAACGCCAACGTGGCCGGGCTGTTCGGTGGCTGCATGGTACTGGGTTACCTGACCTACGAGGTGTTCCACGCCTGCGAACACTTGCCGGAAAAACATCCGCTGAGTCGCCTGCCCTGGATTCGCCAGATGCGTCGTCTGCACGAATTGCATCACCGGCGTGAACACATGCAGGAGCGCAATTTCAACATCGTCCTGCCGTTGATGGATTACCTGTTCGGCACCCTCTACCGGGAACCGGAACCCATCCCCCTCACCGATTCGAGAACGCCCATGACCCGCATGCAGCATCCGATCGATATCACCGGCGACCCGATTGCCGTACTCGCCTACGCCGCCACGGTGAGCCGTTGGCCTGAGTGGCATCCGTCCTCGCTGAAAATCGACGGTCCCGCCGGCCCGTTGCATGCCGGCGGGCGATTCGAGGAAGACATTCATGCCGGCGGCCGCGAGGGCCATTTGAGCTGGGAGGTCACCGAGTATCTGCCGGGACGGCGCTGGTGTGCCCGGGCACAGGGCGATCATGGACTGTCCCTGCGGCTGACTTATGAATGCTCGGCCGCAGGCGAAGGCACAGCCTTCGTGCGCACCCTGGAATACCGCTTCGACAGTCTGGGCATGCGCATCGCCAATCGGCTGTTGCTCAAACGCCGCATCGAACGCGAGTCGGCGGCCTCGATGCTGGCCCTGCGCGACATGGCCACCCGACATCTGGCACTGGCAGGAGCTCACGTGTGAAGCTGCGCCATCTGATCCTGCTGCTGGTGATTTTGATTCTGGCCTTCCTGTTGCTGATGCCGACCAACGTCGAGCCTGTGGCGTGGAAGCCGCAAGTCGCCCCATCATTGACTGATGGGATCTACGCGGACAACCAACGCCTCAAAAGCGCGAAACAGGTCGGCCCGGGCGGTATCGAAGGCCCCGAAGCGCTGCTGCTGGAGGATGACTTTCTGATCACCGGCCTGCATGACGGGCGCCTGCTGCGCACCAGTCTCGACGGCCAGCAGCGCCAGGTGCTCGCCGATACCGGCGGGCGTCCGCTGGGTCTGGCGCGACACCCCAACGGCTTGCTGGTGATTGCCGATGGGGTCAAGGGCTTGCTGTCCCTTGATGCCCAAGGACGGCTGACCGCGCTGACCACTGAAGCCAACGGCCTGAAGTTCGGCTTCACCGACGATGTGGCCATCGACAAGTCCGGGCATTACGCCTACTTCAGCGATGCCAGCAGTCGCTGGGGCTACGGCCATGACGGCGAGGCGATCATCGAGCATGGCGGTGACGGTCGCTTGCTGCGTTACGACTTCCAGACCGGCAAGACCAGCGTTCTGCTCGACAAGCTGGAGTTCGCCAACGGCGTCACCCTCGGCCCGGATGACGCCTATGTGCTGGTCAACGAAACCGGTGCCTACCGCATCAGCCGCTATTGGCTGACCGGCCCCAACGCCGGCACCCACGATCTGTTCATCGACAACCTGCCGGGGCTGCCGGACAACCTCGCGTTCAATGGCCGGGACCGCTTCTGGGTGGCGCTGTACACGCCGCGCAATCCGCTGCTCGATGGCACCGCCGGGCATCCGTTCGTACGCAAGATGATCGTGCGGGCGATGATGGTTCTGCCCAAACCGGTGGAGAAACGCGGCTTTGTCCTCGGGCTGGATCTGAACGGCAAGGTCATCGCCAATCTGCAGGATGCCAGCAACGGCAATTACTCGCCGATTACCACCGCTCGCGAGTATGGCGACTGGTTGTATTTCGGCTCGCTGAAAGCCACGCACATGGCGCGGATGCCGTTGGAGGCAGCCTTGAAGTGAGGACCGGGCTTGTGTAGTGAATCGAATGGCCCTATCGCCAGCAGGCTGGCTCCCACAGGGGGATTGGATTCCAAATGTGGGAGCCAGCCTGCTGGCGATAGCGGATTGTCAGTTATTGGATCTATCGAAAGTTTCCGGATCCTCATCCTCCGGCACTTCCTCGCTCTTGCGTTCCTCTTCAGGATTACGAACAGTGTGCGCCGGGCTATTGGGCTCGGGATGCGTGGGAACCGGGTCGAATGCGCCCTGCTCTTCACTAGGAAATTTTGGATCTTTCATAAGGCACCTCGCTGAGAGTCGCTATGTGAAGACTCTGAACATTCGAGGTGCCAGTCAGGGCTGTCGTTCCAGTCGCTTCACCACCGAAGGCCGGTGGCGCGACTGACGGTCAGGATCGAGCCTGCAATTGCTCGACGATCTTGTCTTTGACCTGCAGGCGTTTCTCTTTGAGTTTTTTCAGTGTGTCATCGCTGGGGGCGTCCGAGGTCGCCGTCTCGGCCTTGACGACTTCGGCGTCCGCCTGGGAATACTTGTTGATCAGTGCATCCAGATGTGGATCCGCGGTGCGTCGTTGCTGGATCTCTTCCTTTGTGAGTTTCAAGTCCTGTAACAAATCATGGGTCACCGGCATGGAACACCTCCGTCAGTTGATCGGCAGCCAACACGACCGATTGCGCTGGCCAGTTATCAGAATGGCCTTGGTTGTACCCTTCTGTCGACCACCTGTCAGACCAGCGGTGGCCGTTCGTCGCCTTGGGCACAAATGCGATAAAACCTTTGATCGGCACATTCCCTCCATTGAATAACGCTCACAAAAACCTGCGTGGAGAAACATCAATGGACGGATTCAAACTGCGTCATCTCTTTCTGGCAGTTGCCTTGAGTACCGGCATGGGCTCAGCCTTCGCCGCGACCGACAACGACTTTGTCGATAACGCGACAGCTGGCGGCATCGCCGAGATCGAAGCCGCTCGTCTCGCCCTGGAAAAGAGCCAGTCGGCGGACATCAAGGCATTCGCCAACATGATGATCACTGACCACGGCAAGGCCAACGATGAGCTGGCTACCATTGCCAAGGCCCACGACATCAAGGTTCCGGACTCCACCACCCTGGTGAAACAGGCCAAGGAAAAAATCCTCGACATGCGCGATGAATCCTTCGACGCCGCCTACGCCAACAATCAGGTGAAAGCCCACGAAGAAGCCATCGAGCTGTTCAAGAAGGAGGCCAACACCGTGACCGACGACCAGGTCAAGGGCGCCACCGAGCTCAAGGGCTTCGCGCAGAAAATGCTGCCTGGCCTGGAAAAACACCTGGCAGCCGCCAAGGAACTGCAGGCCAAACACCCCTCCAAATAAGCGCAAGACACGCAAAGAGGCCGCCTCCACTGGACGCGGCCTCTTTTTATTGGGTCATCCACAAGTGCGAAAAATCGGCGTTGCCGGCCACGCCGACTAGAGTTAACGGGGCTTTCCTTGCACCGGATCAAAAATATCCTCACAGAAACGAACAACTATTTCGAACGGCCAGGGTCATTCACTTCGCGCCGGTCATTTTCCGAAGAGCCGGCCCCAATTCGCAATGGAGCACAACGCACATGGCAGCACTGCAGAACAGCACACTCGATGCGATGAAGAACAAACAGACACAACTGTTGAGCGAATGGGTCAACGGATTGCAGGCCAGCGGCACCACCCGCAACCTCAAGGAACATGACATACAGCAACAGACCAGCGAATTCCTGCAACTGGTGCTCAGTGGTCTGGAAAACGGTAACGGCACCAACATTGCCGCCCCCGGTTGGGAGGCCATCCGCCAGTTCCTCGAAAAGCTCTCCCACAGCCGCGCCCTGCTCGGTCAGGATTCGCAGCAAACCGCCAATTTCATTTTCTCGCTCAAAGGCCCGTTGTTCGCCCTGCTGCAGAACCATTATCAGGACCAGCCCGCCCTGCTCGCCGAACAGCTTTGGGAAATCTCCGAACTGTTCGATGCCTTCGGCCTTTACACGATCCGCACGTTCCAGAAGTCCCGTGAAGCGGTGATCAAGCGTCAGCAGGAAGAACTGCTGGAGCTGTCCACGCCGGTGGTCAAATTGTGGGACGGCGTACTGGCGCTGCCGATGATCGGCACCCTCGATTCGCAACGCACTCAGGTCGTCATGGAATCGCTGCTGCAACGCATCGTCGACACCGGTTCGGAAATCGCCATCATCGACATCACCGGCGTGCCGACCGTCGATACGCTGGTCGCCCAGCACCTGCTCAAGACCGTCACCGCGATCCGCCTGATGGGCGCCGACTGCATCATCAGCGGCGTACGTCCGCAGATAGCCCAGACCATCGTGCACCTGGGCCTCGACCTGCAAGGCGTGGTGACCAAGGCCAATCTGGCCGATGCGCTGAAACTGGCCTTGACCCGTCTGGGCATTACCCTCACCAAGACGGTCTGAACAATGGAACGTATCCCGATTCTTCAGATGGGTGACTTCCTGCTGGTGACCATCCAGGTCGACATGCACGACCAGCTCGCCCTCACCCTGCAAGACGACCTGTCCGAGCGCATCAGCAAGACCTCCGCGCGCGGGGTGCTGATCGATATCTCGGCGCTGGACATGGTCGATTCGTTTATCGGCCGGATGATCGGCACCATCTCCGGCCTGTCGAAAATCATGGATGCCGAAACCATGCTCGTCGGCATGCAGCCTGCGGTCGCCATTACCCTGGTCGAGCTCGGTCTGTACCTGCCCGGCGTCAGTACCGCGCTGAACGTCGAGCGCGGCATGAAACTGCTGCAGGAACGAGTACGCCAGCAATGACCGTGCGCAGCAGCGGTACCCAACCGATCAACATCGAGCAGGACGTGGTGCTGGCCCGGCAACAGGCGCGCAAACTGGCCACCGAATGCGGCATGCGCCTGATCGACCTGACCAAACTGGTGACCGCCGTCAGCGAGCTGGCGCGCAACACCATGGTGTATGGAGGGGGTGGCGACATGGACTGGCAGATCCTCGATGACAACCACAAGGTCGGCCTGCGCCTGACCTTTCGCGATGAGGGCCCGGGCATTCCCGACATCAAACTGGCGATGACCGATGGCTGGACTTCCGGCAGCGGTCTGGGCCTGGGCCTGACCGGGGCCAAACGACTGGTGGACGAATTCGAACTGGACACCGAGCCCGGCAAAGGCACCCGCATAACGATCACCCGATGGACATGAACATCAGCGGGTCATTGACCCAGGTGTTGGTGATCGAAGACAGCAGCCAGATCGGCCATGTCCGGCGTACGGCCCAGCGCCTGGCCGAGCAACACGGTTTTGGCGAAAGCGATGCCGGCCGCGTGGCGCTGGTGGCCACGGAGCTGGCGAGCAATGTGCTCAAGCATGCCGGACACGGCGAACTGCACCTGCGTCTGTTGCCGCGTCAGAGTGACGACGGCATCGAGATGATCGCGGTCGACCGGGCGCACGGCTTTGATCTGGATGCGTGCATGGCCGATGGCTTTTCCACCGGCGGTACTCAGGGCATCGGCCTGGGCGCCGTGGCACGCCAGGCCGATGTCTTTGATGTTTTTGCCGACCATCGCGGCGCGGTTCTGCTTGCTCGTTTATACCCGCGCAGCGACCGGCAGGTGGATATGCCGTATGGTGTCAGCCAGCACTCGCTGCACAACGACCCGGCCTGCGGTGATGTCTGGCATCTGGCATTCCACGGCGCTGACGTCAGTGCTCTGGTGGTCGACGGTCTGGGTCATGGCGAAGACGCCGAGTGTGCGGCCCGGGCCGGAGAAAAAGCCTTTGCCCTGAATCCGTTCGGTGCGCCGACGGTCCTGATGGAAGACATGCACCGGGAGATGATCGGAACCCGTGGCGGCGCTGTGGCATTCGCGCAGTTTCACGCCGATCGGGCCAGTCTGGCGTTCACCGGTGTCGGCAACATCGGTGCCTGTCTGATCGCCTCCGACAAGTCCCGCGGACTGGCCTCGCATCCGGGCATCGTCGGCGGCCAGTACCGAAAAGCCCAGCCTTTTGACTATGCTCACGTGAACGGACATCTATTGATCATGTATAGCGACGGCTTGCAGTCCCGCTGGAACCTGCAGGATTACCCCGGTCTGGTGCATCGCCATCCCGCCGTGATTGCCACCGTCCTGCACCGCGACTTCTGCCGCGGGCGCGACGATGTCACCGTACTGGTCGTTGCCCTGGAATCCGCCCATGACTGAGTCTCCGATCTTGACCAACGCCGAACAGGCAGAACTGATCGCACGATTGCAGAGCGAAACCGCAGCGCTGCGTGAAGAGCTCGACGAAACCAATCAGGGCGTGCTGGCCCTTTACGCCGAACTCGACACTCAGGCCGAACAACTGCGCCAGGCCTCTGACCTGAAAAGCCGCTTCCTGTCGTACATGAGTCACGAATTCCGCACGCCGCTGGGCTCGATCCTGAGCATCAACAGCCTGCTGGCCGACGAGCTCGACGGCCCGCTCAGCCCCGAGCAACACAAGCAGGTGGCCTTCGTCAGCACCGCAGCCCGCGAGCTCAGCGACATGGTTGACGACCTGCTCGATCTGGCGAAGATCGAGGCCGGTCGCATCAGCATTTCTCCGGCGTGGTTCGACATGTTCGATCTGTTCGCCGCACTGCGGGGGATGTTCCGGCCGATTGTCGACGCCACGGCGGTGGACCTGATTTTCGAAGAACCGGTGGGCTTGCCGCGCCTGTACACCGATGACAAGAAACTGGCGCAGATCCTGCGCAACTTCATTTCCAACTCGCTGAAATTCACCACCCGTGGCGAAGTCCGGGTCTCGGCACGCCTGGAAGGTCAGGACAAAGTGCGATTTGCGGTCAGCGACACCGGCATCGGCATCGCCCCTGAATTGCACGGCACCCTGTTCGAAGACTTTTCGCAGGTCGACTCACCGCTGCAAAAACGCCTGCGCGGCACCGGTCTCGGCTTGTCGCTGTGCAAGCGCTTCGCCGAATTGCTCGGTGGAGAGGTGGGTGTCGAAAGTACACCGGGCGTGGGTTCGAGCTTTTTCGTGATCATTCCGTTGGCGATTGCCCAGGAGAACGTCGATGAAACATGACATCCGTCTGTTGATCGTCGATGACAACGTCGCCACCCGCTACGCCCTGCGCCGACGCCTGGAGCGCCACGGTTACGTAGTGCTCGAGGCCGGCACCGGCGGTGAGGGTCTGGCCCTGATCGCCAGTCAGTCGCTCGATGCGCTGATTCTCGACGTCAATCTGCCGGACATGAGCGGGTTCGACATCGTTCGTAAACTGCGCACCGACCCGGGCACCGCCCTGATCCCGGTGATCCACGTGTCGGCCGCGTCGATCCAGACCGGCGACATCATCACCGGCCTCGACGCCGGGGCCGATGCTTATCTGATTCACCCGGTCGATCCCGATGTGCTGCTGGCAACGTTGCGCACCCTGCTGCGGGTGCGCGACACGGAGAACGCCTTGCGCGAAAGCGAGGCGCGTTTCCGGGAGATTTTCGTCAACATCTCCGCGCCCATCGCGGTGCTCGACGCCGACCTGAAAGTCCACGAGTGCAACCACGCCTTCTCCCAACTGATCCAGGACAACCGCGACCCGCAGACCCTCAGCGAGTGCTTCGCCGAGGATCAGGGCGCGATCCTCGACGAACTGCGCCTGCGACTGGTGGATGGCGAGCGCTGGAAAGGCACGCTGAACATGCGCGTTCAGGGCGAGATACGCGAGACCGAATGGCAGATTTCGCCCTATCGGACCCCCAAACTGAGCCTGGTGTTCGTCGAAGACGTCACCGAGCACCGTCACCGCGAACGTTCGCACCTGGCGCAACTGGACGACACCACCACGCAACTGGCCAAGGAAGTCGCCGACCGGGTTCGCGTTGAATCGCAACTGCTGCAAGTACAGAAAATGGATGCGCTGGGCAAGCTCACCGGCGGCATCGCCCATGACTTCAACAACCTCCTGACCGGGATCATCACCAGCCTCGAGCTGATTCAGAAACGTGTTGCCGATGCCCGGACGGACAAGGTGCAGTTCTACGCCGAAGCGGCCCTGAGCTCGGCGAGGAGCGCGGCCTCGCTCACCCATCGTCTGCTGGCGTTTGCCCGTCAGCAACCGCTCGACACCCGTCCGGTAGACATCAACAAGCACGTCCGCTCGCTCGAAGAATTGCTGGTGCGTACCATCGGCGAACGCATCGCCCTCAAGCTCGAATTGACCACCAAATCTGCCATCGCGCTGGTCGACCCGATCCAGCTCGAAAGTGCAGTGCTCAATCTGGTGATCAATGCCCGGGACGCATTGCCACGGGGCGGCAATATCTGGGTCAGCACTTACGCGGCGTATTCCCACGGCGACCCGAACCTCGCCGATGGTTCCTATGTGGCGCTATCGGTGCGCGATGACGGTACCGGCATCGAGCACAACGTGATCGACAAGGTGTTCGAGCCGTTCTTCACCACCAAACCGCTGGGCCAGGGCACCGGGCTGGGTCTGTCGACGATCTACGGATTCGCCCGTCAGTCCGGTGGCGATGCGCACATCCGCAGCGTGGCGCGACGTGGCACCGAAGTGACGATCATGCTGCCGGCCACCAGCGATCCGACCGCTGTCGATCTGGCCCCGGTGACCATTGATCCGCAAGGCTCGGGCGAACATGTGTTGATCGTCGAAGACATGCCGACGGTACGCCTGTTCGTCACCGAAGTGCTGGAAGACGCCGGTTACCGCTGCACCCAGGCCGCCGATATCGAAACGGCGCTGGAGCGCTTGCAGAACGACTCGTCGATCGACCTCCTGCTGACCGACGTCGGTCTGCCACGCATGACCGGCCGCGAACTGGCGGACGTTGCACGGGACTGGCGCGAAGCGTTGCCGATCCTGTTCATGACCGGTTACGCAGAAACCGCGATCAACCGGCAAGTGTTCCTCGGGGCCGGCATGGACATGCTGGTCAAGCCGTTCCAGATCAGCGAATTGCTGGACAAGGTACGCCGCACGCTCGACGGCACCTGATACGCCGCCATCGCGGGCAAGCCCACTCCCACAGTTTTTTGTGCCGTACACAACTTCGTGAACACATCAGACTCTGTGCGAGCGGGCTTGCCCGCGATGAGGCCCGCCCAGGCGACGCAGTTATCGGTTCAAGGCACGGGCGAGAAACGGCGCAGTCCGGCTCTTCTTGCTCGCCGCCACTTTCTGCGGTGTCCCGGCCACGACGATCTTTCCGCCCTGGTCTCCGGCGCCCGGGCCGATGTCGATCACCCAGTCGCTCTGCGCCACCACGCGCATTTCATGCTCGACCACGATCACCGTGTGCCCTGCCGACACCAGCGTATCCAGTTGTTCCAGCAAGCGGTCGACGTCTCGCGGGTGCAGGCCGGTGGTGGGTTCATCCAGCACATACAACGTTGCGCCGCGCTGATTGCGCTGCAGCTCGGTGGCCAGTTTGATCCGCTGTGCCTCACCCCCGGACAATTCGGTCGCCGGTTGCCCGAGGCGCAGATAACCAAGGCCGATATCGCGCAGCACTTCCAGTGAACGACGAATCGCCGGTTGCTCGGCAAACACCGTTACCGCCTCGTCCACGGTCAATTGCAGCACCTGCGCGATGCTCAAGCCCTGCCAGAGGATGGCCAACGTGTCGGGGTTGTAACGTGCGCCATGGCAGGTCGGGCACGGCGCGTAAACGCTGGGCATGAACAGCAACTCGACACTGACAAAACCCTCGCCCTCGCAAGTCGGGCAACGGCCCTTGGCAACGTTGAAGGAAAACTGCCCGGCGTCGTAACCCGCCGCTTTCGCCTCGTCGGTCGCGGCGAACAACTTGCGCACGTTGTCGAACAGCCCGGTGTAGGTCGCCAGATTCGAACGTGGGGTACGGCCGATGGGTTTCTGATCGACCTGCACCAGACGTTTGATCGACTCCAGCCCGGCGCTGACCTGGCCGGTGCTGGCAGTCGGGGTATCGTCTTCCAGATTGAGTTCCTCCGGCTCGGCATCACTGACGCTGCGCCCGAGCTGCGCGCCGACCAGTTCCAGCAGCGCCTGGCTGACCAGACTCGATTTGCCGGAACCGGAGACGCCGGTGACCGAGGTGAAACAACCCAGCGGAAATTCGGCGCTGAGGTTATCGAGATTGTTGCGGGTAACGCCGTCGAGCTTCAGCCAGCCCGACGGTTTGCGCGCGGCGCGTGTGGTGCGTTGCTGTTCGGCGAACAGATAGGCGCGGGTCTGCGACTGCTCGACCGCTGCCAGCCCCGGCGGCGGGCCGCTGTAGAGAATCTGCCCGCCCTTTTCACCCGCCGCCGGGCCGACATCGATCAGCCAGTCGGCGCGGCGCATGGTGTCCAGATCGTGCTCGACCACAAACACGCTGTTGCCGTCGGCCTTCAGACGCTGCAACGCCTCGAACAGCGCCTCGCCGTCAGCCGGGTGCAAGCCCGCGGAAGGTTCGTCGAGCACATAGATCACGCCGAACAATTGCGAGCCCAGTTGGGTGGCCAGTCGCAGGCGTTGCAGCTCGCCTGACGACAGGGTCGGCGTGCTGCGCTCCAGCGCCAGATAACCGAGGCCGAGATCGGTCAGGGTACTGACCCGCTCCAGCAGGTCCTCGGCGATGCGCTGCGCCGCCAGGCGTTTTTCCAGCGACAGGTTGGGGGTGTGGCGCACGTCCGGTGCGTGGGTGTGGCCGCTGGCACCATGGGCTACGCGCTGTTGCCGGGCTTCGCGGGTCTGGCTGTGCGTCAGGGTTTCGCCGGGCTCATCGACCTGTTCCAGCCAGCTCGCGTCAGCTACCGGCTTCAAGACCTCAGCGACTTGCAGCAGCGGCATTCGCGACAACTCGCCGATGTCATGGCCGGCAAACGTCACCGACAGCGCCTCGCGCTTGAGGCGCTTGCCATCGCACAACGGGCACAGGCTGCCGAGCATGAATTGCGACACGCGCTTCTTCATCAGCGCACTTTGCGAATGGGTGAAGGTGTGCAGGATGTAGCGCCGGGCACCGGTGAACGTGCCTTGATAACTGGGCTCCATCTTGCGTTCGAGGGCGACGCGGGTTTCTTCCGGCGTCAGCCCGGCGTACACCGGAACCGTTGGCGTTTCCTCGGTGAAGAGGATCCAGTCGCGCTGCTTTTTCGGCAGCTTGCGCCAGGGTATGTCGACGTCGATGCCCATGGTCACCAGGATGTCGCGCAGGTTCTGACCCTGCCAGGCCAACGGCCAGGAGGCCACGGCGCGCTGGCGGATGGTCAGATTCGGATCCGGCACCATCAAGGCTTCGGTCACTTCATAAACCCGGCCCAGTCCATGGCATTGCGGACAGGCACCTTGTGGCGTATTCGGCGAGAAGTCCTCGGCGTACAGCATCGGCTGACCCGCCGGGTAACTGCCGGCGCGGGAGTACAGCATGCGGATCAGGCTCGACAGCGTGGTGACGCTGCCCACCGACGAGCGCGTGCTCGGCGTGCCGCGTTGTTGCTGCAGGGCCACGGCCGGCGGCAGGCCCTCAATGGAATCGACGTCCGGTACGCCGACCTGATCGATCAACCGCCGCGCGTAGGGCGCCACCGATTCGAAATAGCGGCGCTGCGCTTCGGCATACAAGGTCGAAAACGCCAGCGACGACTTGCCCGAACCGGACACCCCGGTAAACACCACCAGCGCATCCCGGGGAATATCGACGTCAACGTTCTGCAGATTGTGTTCGCGGGCACCGCGCACCCGGACCATGCCGGCGGCGGAACTGGAGCTGCGCTTGGAAGTCATCGGCCAACCTTGGTCTGAAGAGAAATGGCTCAGGCACTCAGCACCGCACGGATCATCTGCAACAACGCCTCGGGCCCGTAGGGCTTGCCGAGCAAATGGGTGTCCGGGCTGAGCTGGTGATTGCGCGAGATGATGTCGCGGGTGTGGCCGGAGGTGAACAGCACGGCCACCGGCGGCATTTGCACCTTGGCCCAGGCGGCGAGATCGGAACTTTTGATCAGCCCGGGCATGACCACGTCGGTAAAGATCAGGTCGACCCGGGCCCCCTCCAGCAGCATTTGCATGGCCGTGTCGCCATTGCCGGCGATCAGCACCCGGTAACCTTCCTCGCGCAACAGTTCGACAGCGGAGGTGCGCACCGCTTCGTTGTCTTCGACCACCAGAATGGTCTCGTTGCCGCCCGCCTGCTGACGTTGCGCGCCTGGCGTTTCATCGAGCATCGGTCGCAAGCTGCGCGGAAAATACAACTGCACCCGCGTGCCCTCGCCGACGTGGCTGTCGATCTCGACATGCCCGCCGCTCTGTTTGACGAAACCGAACACCATGCTCAAGCCCAGGCCCGTGCCCTGGCCGTCAGCCTTGGTGGTGAAGAACGGTTCGAAGACCTGCTCCAGCATGTGCGGGGCGATGCCGACGCCGCTGTCACTGACCGAAACCCGCACAAAATCCCCCGGCGCGATGCCCTTGCCGGCGCAGAACGTCCGATCCAGTGACGTATTGGCGGCGCCGAGCACGATGGTGCCCTCGCCTTTCATGGCATCCCGGGCGTTGATCGCCAGATTGAGAATGGCGTTTTCCAGTTGATTGCGGTCGACGTTGATGTGCCACGGTTCCTCGGGCAGTTGCACATCAATCTGAATGGTTTCCCCCAGTGCCCGTTGCAGCAATTCGCCGACACCTTCGAAGATCTGCCGTGGATCGCACACTGCCGGCGACAGCGGCTGGCGCCGGGCAAACGCCAGCAGTTGCGAGGACAGCTTGGCCCCGCGTTCCACCGCCGCCAGCGAGGCGCTGACCCGGCGTTGCACGTTGGCATTGTCCGGTTCATGGCGGGCCAGCAGGTGCAGGTTGCCGGCGATCACTTGCAACAGGTTGTTGAAGTCGTGGGCCACGCCGCCCGTGAGGCCGCCGATGGCTTCGAGTTTCTGCGACTGACGCAATTGCTCTTCGGCGGTGAGGCGCGCCTCGACTTCATCCGCCACACGCTGTTCGAGGTTGCGGGTGAACTTGAGCAGGGATTCTTCGGCGGTCTTGCGCTCGTGAATGTCGATCAGCACGCCGGGGAAACGGAACGGCCGGCCCTGCTCGTCAAATTCGCAGGCGCCGCTGGCGAGTACCCACAGACAACTGCCATCGGCACGCACCACTCGGTATTCGGCGTTGTAGGGCTCGCCGGTACGTACCGAATTCTCCACGCACTCCCGTACCCAATTGCGATCGTCCGGGTGAATGTGCGCTTCGGCGATATGCTGCGGCAGGTTGGTCAGGTCTTGATCAGGCGGGTAGGAAAATGTCCGGGCGAATCGCTCGTCGGCCGACAGCACGTTGTTTCTGACGTCCCAGACAAACGAGCCGAGCAGCGCCCCGGCATTCAGCGCCAGCCGAACCCGTTCATTGTCGGCGCGGTAGGCGTCTTCGGCAGCCTGACGCAGACGTTCGGACAGCACCAGCTCGGTAGTCTCCACCACCATCGCCATGACGCCGGCCGGAACCCCGGCATCGTTGGCCACCGGGCTGTAATAAAGGTCGAGCCAGACATCCTCGGGCACGCCATCGCGCAACAGCACCAGCACCTTGTTACGGTACTCCAGGGTGCCGCCTGCCAGGCAGGTGTCGACCACATGCCGATTGAAGTCGGCGACCTCCGGCCAGCCCAGCTCCACCGGCACGCCGAGCAGGTACGGGTGGCGGCCGCCGGCGAACCGCGAGTAGGCATCGTTGTAGATCATGTAGCCGGCACGGCCCCAGAGCATGACCATCGGCAACGGAGAAGCGAGCATCAACTGCACCGTGCTGCACAGGCTGGCCGGCCAGGATTCGAGAGGGCCCAGATCGGTCCCGCTCCAGTCGAACGCACGGATTCGCCCGGCCATCTCGCCCTGCCAGCCGTCACAACCGTGACTATCGGATAAAAACTGCATCGATTGACTCAATGTCCTGTGGTTTTCGACCGATTTCGCAACGCCCTCTGACGCCACGCCCGTGTGTTTCGAGCATCGAGAGGCCTCATTGGTTTCATTAGAGGTATAGCCGATTTCGGACCCGGCCAAGACTCAGACTTCGATCAGGTGTTTGAGCGGGTGGTAGCCGCTCTTCATCTTCGCAGCGACGTCGAGAATCGCCTTCTGGATGCCGTCCAGGTGCATGCAGGTCAGCTCGATGGCCGCGCTCTGATTACCGGCCTCGATGTACTCGATCAGGCGCAGATGCTCATCGTCGCGACAGGCTTGGTGGCTGTCGTCGTCCAGCGCGGCGGCGTACAGCGAAGCGCGGGAAATCAGCTTCTGGAACCAGTCGAGCAGCACCGGGTTGTTCAGGCTGCGGGCCAGTTTGAGGTGGAACTCGCCGAGCAGGTGAATCAGCCGTTCGTGGTCTCCGGCCGCGTGGGCCTCATCTTCCAGCAGCAGGTGTTCGCGCAGGTCCTGCATCGCGGCGCAATCCTTGCGCCGGCACAGCTCGGTGACGATGCCGATCTCGATCAGGCGCCGGGTTTCGAACAGCGAACGGATTTCTTCATCACTGGGCAACGATACCGACGCACCTTTATTAGGCTCGGTGGTAACCAGTCCGTCGGCCTCCAGTTGCTTGAGTGCCGCGCGAACCGACGTGCGGCTGACATTGAACAATTCCGCCAGCGACGCCTCGCCCAGCTTCATCCCCGGACGCAGCGAACGCTTGCTGATCGCCTCGTAAACCCCTTGGTAGACGCGGTGGACCGTGGTTTCCGTTTTTTTCTCGGTCATTTGAAAACTCCTTCAATGCTGGCAACGCTGCCCGACGAACGACTCAGTCAGGTAAATGGGGGGTTGCGCCAGCAGATTAATCCGGGCATCTCTAAATTGCATTCAGATATTGCATACAATAATTAGAGGATTGCACCATTGCGGGTCAATCATTAGCCATTGAAGTGCGCAACGTATCCAAGCGGTATTCTGATGACCCTGGCGATCCGGCTGGCGGGCGAAACCGTGAACCACCTGCCGCCGTTCAAGCGTAGGGTCAACACGGTGTTCCAGAGTTACGCGCTGTTTCCGCACATGAGTGTCGCGCAGAATATCGCCTTCGGCCTCGAGATGCTGGGTCTTCTTCGTCACCCACGCTCAGGAAGAAGCGTTGACCCTGTCCGACCGGATCGCGGTGATGTCTGCCGGCAAGATCCTGCAGATCGGCACCCCGACCGACATTTATGAGCGTCCGCAGCACCGGTGGCGCTGGAATGTCGGCGATTGATGGCGCTGAACATCGGCCAGTCACGGGAGATCATTTTTGGCGAGGTGTTGATGGCCCATGTGCGCGACGAGTTGATCGATCCGAAAACCCTGTACATCAATCAACTGGGGCTCGATGCGATCGGTCGCATGGGCGGGCATGGTTATGCGCGAACCCGGGATTATTTCGATCTGCCAACCCGCACGTTGCAGGCGTGGACGGAGGCACCGGGGGGTGGCGAACGGTTCTGGCCGCAGCGCTGATCAGTGGAAGTCGCGGCTCTGTACACGGATGCCGTTGAGCAGCGGAGTCAGATCACTCAGGCGTCCGGCGATCAGGTGCCGCACCTCGCCTTCGCGCTCCCAGCGGCCGTCAACCTTGAGCAACTGCGAACCGACCAGCACCTGACGCTGGCGCTCGGCGAGATCGCGCCAGACCACCACATTGACGTTGCCGAACTCGTCTTCCAGGGTCACGAAAGTCACGCCGCTGGCAGTGCCCGGACGCTGGCGGCCGGTCACCAGCCCTGCCACGCTGACCGGTCGCCCGTGCTCGACCTCCAGTAATTCCCGGGAACTGCGACAGCGCCGCGCCCGCAATTCGTCGCGCAACAGCGTCAGCGGATGCGGCCCCAGCGTGGTGCCCAGCGTGGCGTAATCGGTGAACAGGTCTTCGCTGACACTCGGCGTGGGCAGCCGCACATCCGGTTCTTCCTGACTCGGCAATCCGGCAAACAACCCGAGCTGTTTCTGCACCCCGGCCACCTCCCAGCGCGCACGATGGCGGTGACCGACCAGGCCGCGCAACGCCCCGGCATCCGCCAGCAATGCCTGGGCCCGACTGTCGAGCCCGGCCCGTTCGCCCAGGTCGGCGACATCGGCAAACGCGCCCCTCGTCCGAGCGCTTTCAATGCTGCGCGCATCTTCCTCGCGAAAACCCTTGATCATCCGCAGGCCCATGCGGATCGCCGGTTGCTCGCCGGCAATCGGCTCCAGACTGCAATCCCAGTCGCTGGCGCGCACGTCCACCGGGCGGATCTGCAAATGATGCCGGCGCGCATCCTGAAGAATCTGGTCCGGGCTGTAGAAACCCATCGGCCAGCTGTTGATCAGCGCACAGGCGAATGCCGCCGGTTCATGGCACTTGAGCCAGCAACTGGCATAGGTCAGCAAGGCAAAACTGGCGGCGTGGGACTCGGGAAAACCATAACTGCCGAAGCCCTTGATCTGCTCGAAGATCTGCGCGGCGAATTCCGGGCTGTAGCCGTTTTTCTTCATGCCGGCCGCCAGCCGTTCCTTGTGCGGTTCCAGCCCGCCGTGGCGTTTCCACGCGGCCATGGAGCGGCGCAACTGGTCGGCCTCGCCGGGGCTGTAGTCGGCGGCGACGATGGCGATCTGCATCACCTGTTCCTGAAACAGCGGCACGCCGAGGGTGCGCTTGAGCACCACCTCCAGCTCCGGGGACGGATAGGTTTCCTTTTCTTCCTTGTTCCGGCGGCGCAGGTACGGATGCACCATCCCGCCCTGGATCGGCCCCGGCCGGACAATGGCCACTTCGATCACCAGGTCGTAGAAGGTTTGCGGGCGCAGGCGCGGCAGCATCGACATCTGTGCCCGGGACTCGATCTGGAACACGCCGATGGTGTCGGCGCGGCTGATCATGTCGTAGGTCGGGCGATCGTCAGGCGGGATGGTGGCCAGGCTCAGGTCCTGATGGCGATGACGGCGCAGCAGGTCGAAGCAACGGCGAATCGCGCTGAGCATGCCGAGGGCGAGGATATCCACCTTGAGCAGCCCGACCGCGTCGAGATCGTCCTTGTCCCACTGGATGATCGTGCGGTCGGCCATGGCGGCGTTTTCCACCGGCACCAGGGTGTCCAGCGGTTGCTCGGAAATCACGAAACCACCGGGGTGCTGCGACAGATGCCGGGGAAAACCGATCAGTTGCCCGGTCAGGCTCAGTACCCGGTGCAGGATCGGGCTGTCCGGGTCGAAGCCGTTTTCGCGCAGGCGTTCCACGGGCGGCGTTTCATCGCTCCAGTGGCCGCAGCAATCGGCCAGCGCATTGATCTGGTCCGGCGGCAAGCCCAGCGCCTTGGCCACGTCGCGGATCGCGCCGGATGCGTGATAGGTGCTGACCACCGCCGTCAGTGCCGCACGACGACGGCCATAACGACGAAACACGTATTGCAGGACTTCTTCCCGGCGTTCGTGCTCGAAATCCACGTCGATGTCCGGCGGCTCGTTGCGCTCCCTCGACATGAAGCGCTCGAACAGCAGCGTGGTGCGATCCGGGTCGATTTCGGTGATGCCCAGGGCAAAACACACCGCCGAGTTGGCCGCCGAGCCCCGGCCCTGGCAGAGAATCTTCTGCTCCCGGGCGAAGCGCACCACGTCGTGTACGGTGAGGAAGTAGCTTTCGTAGCCGAGTTCGGCGATCAGCTCCAGTTCATCATCGATCTGCTTGAGCACCTTGGGCTGTGCGCCTTTCGGCCAACGCCAGGCGATGCCTTGCTCGGTCAGGTGGCGCAGCCAGGAGCTGGCGTTGTGCTCTTCAGGCACCAGTTCTTTGGGGTATTGATAGCGCAACTCGCCCAGATCGAACGTGCAGCGGCGGGCCAGTTTCACGGACTCTTCCAGCAAGGTCTGCGGATACAACTCGCGCAACACATCGAGGCAGCGCAAATGCCGTTCGCCGTTGGGGTGCAGGCGCAATCCGGCTTCGGCCACCGGGACGTGGTGACGGATCGCAGTCATGGTGTCCTGCAAGGCTCGCCGGCCACGGGCGTGCATGTGCACATCACCACTGGCCACGGCGGGGATCTGCAGTTCATCCGCCAGGCTCAGCAACGCGGTCAACCGCTGCTGATCGTTCTGCCCGCGATGCAACTGCACCGCCAGCCACAGGCGTTCACCGAAGGTCTGCTTCAGCCAACGGCCCTCTTTCATGTCATCGACCGCCTCCGGCACCCACAGCACCAATAGCCCCGGCAGCGGCTCGCTGAAGTCTTCGCGCAGCACTTGATACTGGCCTTTCTGGGTGCGCCGTCGAGCCTGGGTGATCAAGCCGCACAGCGTTTGATAACCCTCGATGTTTTCGACCAGCAACACCAGTTTCGGGCCGTTTTCGATGCGCATCTCACTGCCGATAATCAGCGGCAGCTCCACAGATTTTGCCGCCTGCCAGGCACGGACGATCCCGGCCAGGGTGCATTCATCGGTGATCGCCAGCGCCTGATAGCCATGTTTTTTCGCCCGCTGGAACAGCTCCAGCGCACTCGAAGCACCACGCTGAAAACTGAAGTTCGACAGGCAGTGCAGCTCGGCATAACCCAGATTCACGCGAACCAGCCCTGCAGCCACAACGGGCCGCCCTCACCCACTGCCCGGTACGCCCAGCCTTGCTGGCCAGCGCGGTTCTGGATCAGGTAATAGTCGCGGCGCACATCATCACCGTCCCACCAGCCGGACTCGATGCGTTCCGGCCCCATGAGGATGCGTGCCGAACCTTCGGGCACCGACTGCGGCTCGCCCAGCAACCAGCCCGGACGCTGCACGCCCGGCAATGCAGGGCAACGCTGTTTGTCATCGGCGTTCTGCCACGCGCACTCCGGGCGATGATCGGCCTGAAAGCGCAGGCCCTGCACCGCCTCATCCCCCAGCCGCGCACGCAGGCGTTCGCGCAATTGCTCCCAGGGCAAGGTCTGCTGCGGGCGCTCGTCGAACAGTTCCTGAAACTGCGGCACGAAACTCGGCAAATCTTCGGCGCGCAGACGAAAACCGCGCACCGGGGCTTCGACCTGCACCTGCTCCAGTCGGCCACGGGCCAGTTCAAAGAGCATCGCCGGATCCCGCTCGGCGCTGAGCAGGCCGACCTTGATCAGCGTGTCCGGCAACCCGGCGTGTTCAAGGTGCAGATCGAAGCGCTGCACGCCGCTGTCGCGCCCGCACAAAAACGCCGCCAGATCGGATGTCAGGCGGCGCAACGGGAACAGCAGCGCCTGATGGGACTGCACGTCGAAGTTGAGTTCGATGCGCACATCGAAACGATCCGGCGGCAGGTAGAACGCCAGCGCCAGCGGTCGTGCGCCGAACAGCGTATCCAGATGCTTGAGCATCGGCGCCTCGAAACGCCGAGCCAGGGCCTGACGCGGCAGGCTCTGCACCTGATGGAGGTTACGCAGGCCCATGCGCGACAGCGCCGTGGCCACGCTCGGCTCAAGCCCGACGCGGTCGACCGGCAGTTGCCCGAGGTGATGGCGCAGGGCTTCACCGTCGGGCACCACCAATCCGTCGTAGGCGTTGGCCAACACCCGCGCCGCCACCGGGTTGGGCGCGGCAACGATGCGGTGCCGAAAGCCCAGTTCCGTCAGTTCCGTGCGCAATCGCGCCTCGAACTGCGCCCAGGAACCGAACAGCCCAAGGCTCGATTCGATCTCGAACACCACGGTGCGCGGGTAATGGACGCTGACCTGGGCGCTGAAACGATAGGCCCAGGCGGCGAGAAACTGCTGCCAGTGCTCGACCTCGGCCGAATCGTAATCGACGGTGGCGAACCCTTTGCTCATGGCTTGCGCGGCGGTCATCGACTGACCCGGACGCAAGCCCAATGCCCGCGCTGCCGGGTTGACCGCTTGCAGCAGCCGGCGCTGGGCCGGGCCGCTGAGCAGCGCCAACGGTTGCTCGGGATCGGGCCGTTGACGCAGCACGGCGTCGAGGGCCAATTGTGGGAACAGAATGCAAACCCAGCGCATGGCGACCTCAATGCCCCACGGTGAAGGCAATCGGTGCGCTGCGCGCCAGACCGCCCCGGCACTTGAGCACGCGCAATTGCGCCGGGCGCGCATCAATGGCGATGCGCAACGCGGCTGGCGACGGGTTGACCGCTTCGCTCAAGGGCCGCCACGCGAACGCCAGGGTCTGGCCGGTTTCCGCCGCCACCTGCAAACGGCGCAAGGCGCGGTCATCGGCCTTGTGCGGCCAGCACAGCACCGCGCCGCAACTGCCCGAGCGCAGGCATTGTTCCGCCGCCCACAAGGCATCGCGTTCGCTGGCCCGGATCACCGACAACTGACGCAGATCGACCCCGGCATTGGCCCAGGCCTGCGGGTACGGCACGAACGGTGGCGCCACCAGCACGATGCGCTCGCCCGCCGCCGACAGCCGCGCCAGGGTCGGCCACACCAGTTGCAGCTCGCCGACACCGGGCCCGGCCAGGAGGATCTCGCTCAGCGCCGCTTCCGGCCAGCCGCCACTGGGCAAGGCCGCGTCCAGCGCGGCGTGCCCGGTGGGTTGCGGGCTGGCGGTCGGTGGCGCAGGCCGGCCCTTCCAGACCTGGCCGCCATTGAACAGCGTATCCAGCGCAACGACGGCACCCATCAGCCTTGCCTCACCAGACCGCAGAACACGCCTTCGATGGCCAGGTCCTGATCGTCACGCACCACAATCGGCTGGTACGCCGGGTTGCGCGGCAGCAGGCGAACCTCATCGCCGACCCGCTCGAAGCGTTTGATGGTGACCTCGCCGTCGAGCCGCGCCACCACGATCTGGCCGTTGAGGGCCTCGGGGTTGCGCCGCACGCCGACCAGATCGCCGTCGAGAATGCCGTCCTCGATCATCGAGTCGCCCTGCACCCGCAGCATGTAGTCGGGCGTACGGGAGAACAGCGCGGGATCGAGCATCAGGCGATTGTGGATGTCGGCATCGGCGCCAATCGGGGCACCGGCAGCTACCCGGCCGAGCACCGGCACGTCGAGCAGTTCCGGCCGCGGCGGCTGCCCGAGCAGGCGAATGCCCCGGGCCTGATGCGGATTGACCTCGATGAACCCGGCTTCGGTGAGCGCCAGCACATGCTTGCGCGCCACGCTGCGGGAGGCAAAACCAAAAGCCTCGCTGATTTCAGCGAGGCTTGGGGGCTGACCGTGTTCGGCGATGCGTTCGCGGATAAAGGTCAGGATGGCGGTACGGCGGGGAGTCAGAGTCGTCATGGAGTACATTTGTACTCCTGCGAGAATTTCCTGACAAGCACCGCCAGTCAGCTCAAACCGTTCTACGCCTACACCGTCAACGCGGCGCGGACCATCGGCCTGGAGCAACAGATCGGCCCCCTGAGCCTGCTGCCCTTGAACAGCCACGCGATCCCCCTGCGACGGTCGTGGCCAGTGTCAGTAAGTCTTTCTGAGCCCCGGTTGATTGCGGTGAGCCTAAGGTTTGAGTTGCGCCAGGTACTGCCATGGATAGATCCCGCGTTGATGACCATCGCTGAACACCAGTTGCAGGCCGTAGCCCTGAGCGTTCAATTCGATGACCCGCACACGCGGGTCAACCATTGGCGGCGAACCCCGCAGGCGAAACGCCCGGCACTGCGAGCACGGGCACTGGCGGCGCAGTTCGGCATGGTCGAGCAACTGCTCGCGGCCATCCGGCCAGCTCAACCGCAAGCGGTGTTCACTTTGAGAATTACCGACCGCCAGCGGATTCATTGCAGCTGACTCAAGGCAATCCGCACGGCTTTGCGCACTTCCGGGTCGCCGTCGTCCTGCGCGGCCTGCAACGCTGCCACGGCGCCGCGATCATTCAACTCGCCCAGCGCCAGCGCCGCTTCCTTGCGCAGGTTGCTGATGCGATGCCCGAGGGTTTCGATCAAGGCGTCGAGGGCCGGCACGTAACGCAAACGGCCGAGGCTGCGGGTGGCGCGCAGGCGCACTTGCCAGTAGTCGTCGGCCAAGGCTTCGATCAGCGCCGGCCCGGCGTCGGTGTGGCCGACCTTGCCGAGGGTGGTCGCGGCTTCTTCGCGTACTTGCCAAGCGTGGTCCTGCAAGGCCTGACGCAACGCGGGCAGCACTTCAGCGTCACTTGCCAGACCCAGGGCGCCGGTGGCGGCGCGGCGTACTTCGGTGTCCGGGTCGTCACTCGCCAGTCGGGCCAAGGCCGGCAGTGCGTCGAGTTGCTTGAGCCAGCCGAGCACGCCGACGGCTTCGCGACGGACACTGGCGTCGGCATCGTTCAACGCCTGAATCGCGGCAGGCGCAGCGCCGGGGAAACGTAGTTCGCGCAAGGCCCGGAACGCAGCAACCCGCACGCCGGTGTCGGCATGGGCGGTCCACGGCAGAATCACCCTGCCCGCCGCTTCGGTCTTGAGCAGGCTCAGGCTCTGCGCCGCTGCGGCTTGCACTGCGGGCGACGGATCCGTCAGCGCCTGGCACAGCGCTTCAACCACCGGCTCGTCTTCCCAGGCCTCCAATAGGCGCGCCGCTTCGGCACGCACTTCTTCGGCGGGGTCTTCAGCCAGTCGCTCGACCAGCCAGAGCAAGCCGTCCGGCTCTTCGAGGTCGGCCAGGTCGATCAGGGCAATCCGGCGCACACCGGCGTCATCGGCGGTCAGGCGCGGTTGCAGGGCGAGAATGTCGTCGTTATCGGTCACAGCAAAAAATGAGGTCACAGGGCAAATCTCGGCAAGGCGTTTTCAGGAGGCAAACCGAGCGGGTTGAGGCGCGGCAGCGGTCGGTCGTTGTCGTGGCGCAGCAGGTCGAGGCAGTGGCGCTTGAGGCGCGAGAACGCGTGGCTGGTGACCAGTTCGGTGGTGCGTGGGCGTGGGAAATCCAGGCGCAAGTCTTCGATGATCCGCCCCGGCCGCGCGCTCATCACCAGCAAGCGATCGGCGAGGAACAGCGCTTCGTCGATGTCATGGGTGACGAACACCACGGTGGTGCGAATCCGCGTCCAGATGTCCAGCAGCAGTTCCTGCATGTTCAGTCGGGTCAGCGCGTCCAGTGCGCCGAAGGGTTCGTCCATCAGCAACAGGCGTGGCCGGTTGACCAGCACCCGGGCGATTTCCACCCGTTGCTGCATGCCGCCGGAAAGCTGATCGGGCCAGCGCTCGGCGAAGTCTTCGAGGCCGACCAGTTTGAGGATGTCGTCGGCGCCACGAAGGCGCTCGGCCTTGCCGATGCCACGCATTTTCAGGCCGAAGGCAACGTTGTCGCGCACCGTGCGCCACGGGAACAAGGTGTGATGCTGGAACACCATGCCGCGTTGCGGTGACGGGCCGGACACTTCGGCGCCGTCGACTTTCAACTGCCCCCGGTGAGGTTGCAGATGCCCGGCCAGCGCGCCGAGCAAGGTCGATTTGCCGCAACCGGACGGGCCGAGAATGCACACGAACTGGCCCGGCTCGATCTGGCAGTCCAGGCCCTGCACCGCTTCGAACGCTTGCCGGCCTTCGCCGAGGACGATGGACAACTGGCGGATGTCGATCCGCCCTTCCGGGGTTTGCATCACGCTCATCAGGCTTTTCCTCGTGGTCGGTGCCAGGGCGTGAATAGTCCGCCCAGGCGTTTGATCAGCAGGCTGCTGCCCATGCCCAACACGCCGATCAGCAACATGCCGACCACGATGTCGGCGTAGTTCTGAATGGTGTAGGACTCCCAGGTGTAGTAACCGATGCCGAACTGGCCGGAGATCATTTCGGCGGTCACCAGACAGAACCACGAGGTGCCCATGCCGATCGCCAGCCCAGTGATGATGCTCGGTGCAGCACCCGGCAGGATCACTTCCAGCAGGATCGCCCGACGCCCCGCCCCGAGGCTTTTGGCCGAGGCGATCAGGCGCGGGTCGACGCCTTCGACGCCGTGCACAGTGTTGAGCAGGATCGGGAACAGCGCGCCGGTGAAGGTGATGAACACCATCGACAATTCCGACGACGGGAACATCAGGATCGCCAGTGGAATCCACGCCACGGCGGGGATCGGGCGCAGCACTTCCAGTGGCGGCAGCAGCAGGTCTTCGGCCCATTTCGACCGGCCGATGGCCAGGCCCAGGGCGATGCCGATCACCAGCGCCGCGAGGTAGCCGGCGAACACCCGGCCGAGGCTGGCGATCAGGTGCTGGATGAGCTTGCCGGAGTCGCCCAGGCCGAGGGCGGCTTCGATCACGGCCAGCGGGGTCGGGACGTTGGCGAAGGTGACGAGGCCGAGGTTCCAGTGGTGGCTGGCGGCCAGTTGCCAGAAGAGCAGGCAGAGGAGTAATGAGGCGGCTCTCGATGTCCAGCGTAGGGTGGGTGACTTCATGGATCGGGTTTCCAATTGTGGAGCTGTGTTGTGGCTGAGATTACCCCTCACCCCAGCCCTCTCCCCAAGGGGGCGAGGGGAAAGGGAGCCGATCTTCAAGCGTTTCAAAACCTGAGTTCGGCTCGATATTTCAGGTCGGCGTAACTCTCCAGAACAACTCCGTCAGTCCCCTCTCCCTCCGGGAGAGGGTTAGGGTGAGGGGGTGCTCTTGATCTTCAATTAGCGGGTGGCGACGGCCTGTGCGGTGGCGTCGGTGAAGTCAAACACCTTCCCACCCTGCGCCGTGGCAAATTGCTGCGCCTGCCCCTTCAACAAAAACGCGCTGAGCCGTCCCTTCGCATCACTGGCAAACCAAGCCTGCTCCGCCAGCAACTTGATCCCGCTGTCACTCGCCTGGGCATATACCGCACGGATGTTCTTGCCTTCCGATTTCAGGCCGGCCAGCGCCGTGAACGCCTCTTCAGCCGAGGCATAGCGCCGGACCTTGTCCTCCCCCCGCACCCAGATTTCCGCAACATGACTGAAGTCGCTGATGGTTTTTCCAGTCACCGCATCGACAGACTTCAACGGCGTCTGCGCGTAATTGGCCAGTTGCTCGGTGTAATCCAGACCGGAAGCCTTGAACGCCGCACGGATGTACTGATCGTCGATAAAGGTGTTCAGGTCGAGCCCGCGATCGGCTTTCTTCAGCAACTTCAGCGTGTCGATGGCCGTGCCGACGGCCTGGCGGTATTCCGGTTTCCAGCTCAGGTCGCGGGTCTGCACGCCGAGCGGGCCGTGGAACAGGTAATTGACCTCGGCATCGACGCCAGTGACCTTGGCAATCAGCTCGCTGTACTTCTCAGGTTCAGCGGCCAACAGTTGACTGGCCTCGATGCTTGCACGCAGGTAGGCGACGACGATTTCCGGGTACTGCTTCGCGTAGGCCTGATCCACCAGCGCACCGTGGAAGGTCGGCGCATTGGCCTGGGCGCCGTCGTAGATCTTGCGGGCGAAGCCACGGCTCGGGAACAGTTCGGCGAACGGCACGAAGTCGGCGTGAGCGTCGATCTTGCCGGCCTGCAACGCGGAACCTGCGACCTCCGGCGGCTGGGCGATGATGTTCACATCCTTCAACGGATCCCAACCCTGCTCTGCAACGGCACGCAGCAACATGCCGTGGGCGGTGGAGGCGAACGGCACGGAAATGGTCTTGCCCTTGAGTTCACTCAGTGACTGCACGCCCGACGCGCTCGGCACCACGATGCCGTTGCCGCTGCCCTTGATGCTGCCCGACAGCACGCTGATGAACAGGCTGTGTTTGCCGGCGGTTTCGAACGCCACGCCGTTGAACGCACCGGGGAAGTCGGCCATGGCGCCGAAGTCGAGTTTGCCGGCGACCATCTCGTTGGTCAGCGGTGCGCCGCTGGTGAAGTTCTTCCACTGCACGTCGTATTTGGCGTCTTTGTAGGCGCCGTCGTGAGGCAGGTATTTGTCGAGCAGGCCCAGCTCGCGAATCAACAGCCCGCCGGCGGCGCAGTTGATGGTGGTGTCCTGGGTGCCGATGGCGATGCGGATGGTTTCGGCCGAGGCCGACAGGGTGAACGAAGCCAGTACCAGACCGGCGATTGCTGCACGCAACATGGTTGAATCCCCTCGAATCATTTATAGGATGTTCGTCTCCGCCGCGATCAGGGCGCGGTGGGAAACGAGGGGTGTTTGGTGAATCCAGCGTCCGGGGTTTACGGATGGCTTTTGGGGTTCCCACAAATCCCATGTGGGAGCGAGCCTGCTCGCGATGGCGTCAGTTCAGTTCATGGAGATGCAAGCTGTGCCAGCCTCATCGCGAGCAGGCTCGCTCCCACAGGGGAACTGTGTTTCAACGCAGTAAGTAAGGGATGTCGACTTTGACGGCACCGGTCGGGCAGTCCTTTTCGCACGGCATGCAGTACCAGCATTCATCGAACGCCATGTAGGCCTTTTGGGTGGCCGGGTTGATCGCCAGCAGGTCCATCGGGCAGACGTCGACGCACACGGTGCAGCCCTTTTCGGCGATGCATTTGTCCTCGTCCACGGTGACGGGGGCATTGGAGCGGAAGAAAATTTCCTGGGCTTGATAGGCCATGGTTCGGACTCTCTCTAGTGATGCCTCAAGCGGCGAAAGCGCCAACCCGCAAACGGTCGTAGGCCTGCATTTCCTCGGCATCGAGGGGGATGATGTAAGGCTCGACGGCTTTCTTGAAACTGATCATGCGCCCGTCCTCGCCCTTCTTCAGGTGGCAGTGGCAGAACCATTCGCGGTCGTCCCGTTGCGGGTGATCGACGCGATAGTGGTACAGGCCCCAGCGGCTTTCGGCGCGGAACAGCGAGGCGCGGGCAGCCATTTCGGCGCAGTCGCGGATCACGCTGGTTTCCATGGCGCGCATCAGTTCGTGGGCGTTGTTGGCCTTCATCTCGTTGAGATCGCGCTCGATGTCGCTGAAGCGTTGCAGGCCGATTTCCATCTTCTTGGTCACTTTCGGCGGCTGCAGGTAATCGTTGACGAAGCGCCGCAGCTTGTACTCGACCTGCGCCGGCGGCAGGCCGTGTTCGCGATCCAGCGGTGCGTAGACCCGGGCCTTCTCCTTCGCGATCTGCTCGGCATCCAACGCGGAGAACTCGCGCCCGGCGACAAACTCCGCCGCGTTGTTGCCCGCAAACCAGCCGTAGGTGAACGCGCCAAGCATGTAGTTGTGCGGTACGGCGGCCATGTCACCGGCCGAGTACAAACCTTTCACCGAGGTCTCGGCCCGCTCGTTCACCCACACGCCGGACGCCGAATGACCGCTGCAAAAACCGATTTCGGAGATGTGCATCTCGACCATCTGCGTGCGGTAGTCAGTGCCGCGATTGGCGTGAAACTGGCCGCGACTCGGGCGTTCGTTGCTGTGCAGGATTTCCTCGATGTTCTGGATGGTTTCCTCGGCCAGGTGATCGAGCTTGAGGAACACCGGGCCGTTGCCGCTTTCCAGTTCCTGGTGGAATTCCCACATCATCTGCCCGCTCCAGTAGTCGCACTCGATGAAGCGTTCACCCTTGTTGTTGGCGGTGTAGCCACCCAACGGACCGGTGACGTAGGCGCAGGCCGGGCCGTTGTAGTCCTTGATCAGCGGGTTGATCTGGAAGCACTCGAGGTTCGCCAGTTCAGCCCCGGCGTGATACGCCATTGCGTAACCGTCGCCGGCGTTGGTCGGGTTTTCGTAGGTGCCCATCAGGTAACCCGAGGACGGCAGACCGAGTCGCCCGGCCGCGCCGCAAGCGAGAATCACAGCCTTGGCCTTGATCACATGGAAGTCGGCGGTGCGGCAGTCAAACCCCATCACGCCGTTGACGGCGCCCTCCTCGTCGGTCAGCAAACGGGTGCAGACCAGTCGGTTGGTGATGCTCACCCGCGCACGCTTCAACTGGCGATACAGGACTTTCTTGATGTCGTGCCCTTCCGGCATCGGCAGCACGTAGGCGCCCATGTGGTGGACTTTCTTCACCGCGTAATCGCCGGTTTCGTCCTTCTCGAACTTCACGCCCCAACGGTCGAGCTGTTCGATGGTTTCGAAACTGTGCGTCGCGTAGGCGTACACCGCTGCCTGATTGACGATGCCGTCGTTGGCGATGGTGATTTCCTTGGTGTACTGCTCGGGTGTGGAGTGGCCGGGAATGATCGCGTTGTTCAGGCCGTCCATGCCCATGCTGATCGCGCCGCTGCGCTTGACGTTGGCCTTGTCGACCAGCAGCACGCGCAGGTCCTTGTTCTTTTCCTTGGCCTTGATCGCCGCCATCGGGCCAGCCGTGCCGCCGCCGATCACGACGATGTCGTATTCCTGCTCTAAGGTGTTGCGGGTCATGGTCAGGCCCCTTTTTGCCGGTCGATCCGCAGGCGGTACTGGAACGCATCGCCACGGTAGTAAAGGTGTTCGAAGTCCAGCGGCCGGCCGTGGGCGTCGTGGGTCAGACGTTCGATACGCATGATCGGCGAGCCGGCCTCGACGTTCAGCGCCTGGGTCAGGTCGCTGTCGGCCAGCACCGCGTCGATGGCCAGATCCGCGTGGCCGAGGGCGATACCGCAGTCGTTTTCGAGGATCAGGAAGATGTCGCGGGTCACCAGATCGGCCTTCTCCAGCCGCTCGCCGACGGCTTTGGGCAGGTAGGTGATTTCCAGCGAGATCGGTTCGCGGTTGATCAGGCGTACACGTTTGATCTGCGCGACGATTTCGCCTTCGGCGACCTGCAAACGCTCGGCAACCAGTTTGTCGGCGGCGATGAATTTGAAGCTGCGCAGGCGGTTGATCACCTCGTAGCCGCGGCCGGTCATGGACTCGGCGAGGCCTTGCAGGGTGCTGACGTTTTGAAAGGTCTTGGGTTTGGCGACGAAGGTGCCTTTGCCGTGGATCTTGAAGATCAGCCCTTCTTTCTGCAGATCGCCCAGGGCCTGGCGCACGGTGATGCGGCTGACCTTGAACAGCGTGCCGAGCTCGCTTTCGGACGGCATCTGGCTGTCTTGCGGGTATTCGCCGTCGAGAATGCGGGCGCGCAATACGTCGCGCAGTTGGGTGTGCAGCGGGACGCTGCCCAGGGAGAGAACGTTATCGGTCATCACGGGATCACTTGTTATAACGAGTTATGACGTGATCATAGAGACGTTATGACAAGCTTGAGAAATACCGAATGAGCATAAGGTTAGATGCGCACAAAATACTGTGGGAGCGAGCCTGCTCGCGATAGCGTCGGGTCAGTCAACACTTTCATCGGCTGACAGTCCGCTATCGCGAGCAGGCTCGCTCCCACAAGGAAAGGTGTGAAGCTTGAAAGTTCAGTGGCGCTTGAGGATTTGATCCATGACCCAATCGGTCTTCAGGGCCTCTGCGGCAACGGCCGGATGCTGCGACTCACCGCGAATCTGCGCGTTCATGCCCAGTACGTGGTGCCACTGGATGTGTTCGTGATGGGGGATTTCCAGGCTGATCTCCTCATCGGCGTGCAGCTCGACCGGATGCTCGTCGAACACCGAAAAGCCGATCCGCCCCTTACTCCCGATGATCTCGACCCGATCCTCGCGCCGGTCCGCGACAAAGCTCCAGCAGCCCATGCCCAACGCGCCGGATGCGAATCGCCAACTCGCACTGACCGCGTCTTCCGCCGCGTACAACCCGGCCTGACGCGCCGTGAAACCGGCGACTTCAACGATGTCGCCAAGCAGGTACTGGAACAGGTCGAAACCATGGCTGGCCAGATCCGCGAAATAGCCGCCACCGGCCACCGTCGGATCGGTGCGCCAGTTGTCGCTGCCGTCCAGATCCTTGGGCGATGGCGCCTTGGTCAGCGTCCAGCTCAGGTGCCGCACCTCACCGATGCGCCCTTGTTGCAACCATTGCCGAACCTGCTGGAAACGCGGCAGCGAACGGCGGTAATAGGAAACGAACAGATGCAAACCGGCGTCGGTAAACACCTGCTGCATTTCGCGGCTTTGCCCGACGTTGAGCGCCATGGGTTTTTCCACGCAGCAATGCTTGCCGGCGGCGGCAACTTTCAGGCTGTAGGCGTGATGGCTGTCGGGGGGCGTGGCGATGTACACCGCGTCCACCTCGGGATCGTTGATCAGGGCATCGACGTCGGTGTAAGTCCGGGCGATGCCGTGGCGCGAGGCGTAATCGGTCACCGCTTCGAGGCGTCGCCCCATCACCGCCACCAACGCCGAGCCGGGGGCCTTGTAGAAGGCCGGCCCGCTCTTGCGTTCAGCGACGCTGCCGCAACCGATCATGCCCCAGCGCACCACGTTCATCGCCATTCCTTGAGCCTCGCCATTGCTTGGGTCTTAGACGATACGCAGTGCGCGCAGATCGAGGTGGCCGTTTTGCAGCGGCGGGCACCAGTAGTAGCCGCCGGTGATCGGCCGGCTGATGCGGTACAGACCGTCGGTGATGCCGTCTTCCAGACCGCTCATGCGGCGCAGTTGCGCTTCAAAGGCGTCGAGGGAGAAACCGAACGCGAGGAACATCAGGCCGGCGCGGTCGCCTTCGATCCACGGCATCGAACGACGCACGACGAAGGCTTCCGGAGCGAAGCTTTCCTGGGCGGTGCGTTTGACGTGGGCGGACACCGGGGCATCGTCGATCTCTTCGTTGTCGCTCAGGCGACGGCCCATGATGTTGTCCTTGTCCTCGGCGGACAGTGCATGGAAACCCTTGAGGTCGTGCTGCCACTGCTGGATCGCGGCAAAACTGCCACCGACCAGACCGTCGGCGCCTTCACTTTGCAGTGCGGCGGCGATGGCGGCTTCGTCGTGGGGGTTTTCGGTGCCGTCTTCATAACCGGTGAGGTCATGGCCGTCCTTGTGGCGGAAGGCTTCCTGCATCTGCACCAGGCGCAACGCCGGGGCCAGGGCGGCCTCAAGCGCAGTGCTGCGGTTGAGCAGCTCGCCACGGTCGACGCCGTGCAGCCACACCCACAGGGCGTGCTGGGTCGACGGGTTTTCCACGCCAACGCCGGTCAGCGCCGGGAAGCTGCGCAGGCCATCGATGTTCACATTCAGGGCCTTGGCCAGGGATTCACCGAAACCGACCACCGCCGACTTGCCGTCCACCAGGTTCAGCAGGTTGTCGATCGCCTGCGGCAATGCTTCAACCGAATCGAGGGCGAAAAACAGGTGACGTGCTTGCGGCGGTACAGGGGTGGCGAGGATGCCCGGCTGGTAGTAACTCATGTCGACTCCTTGGAAAGAGCGCGGAGTTTAACTGTAGGCGGAGGGTTTGTGTGGGATTGAAATGGGTTGGATAGATTCAAAAGCCCCCTCACCCCAGCCCTCTCCCGGAGGGAGAGGGAGCCGATCCGGGAATATTGAAGATGGATTGCGACCTGAAAAAACGCCTGGGAATCCATAATCGACACAGAACTTTCAGGTCGATGTATCGCACAAGACAACTCGGTCGGCCCCCTCTCCCTCCGGGAGAGGGCTGGGGTGAGGGCGGCGTTTTGGTGAGGCCAGCGATTTCCGATCAAATCGAAGCACTGCGCCACGCACTCGGACTCTTCCCCGTCCAACGCTTGAACGCCCGACGAAAACTGCGCACATCGCTATAGCCGACTTCCTCGGTAATGCGCTCGATCGGCATGTCCGGATTGGCCAGCAGACTCATCGTGCGCGCCTGGCGCACCTGCTCCAGCAGCGCCTCAAACGTCAATGAGTGCTCGGTCAGGCGCCGGCGCAAGGTGCGGCTGCTCATGTTCAGGTCACCAGCAATCTTTTCGATGTGGCTGCCCCGGCTCAAGTCCCGGGCAATCGCCCGCTCCACAGCCTGGATCAGATCAAGTTTCTGATGAACCTGCGCCGCCTCCAGCTCCAGCAACTTGACCGCCTGACGCAGCGCCAGCGAATGATGATTGGGCAAATTCACATCCAGCCACTTCACGTCGATCAGCATGCGGTTGTGCAGGCAGCCGAAGCGCACGTCCGGCCCCAGCAGCCGCCGGTATTCATCGACGTAATCCGGCGCCGCGTGGACGAACTCCACGGCAATCGGTTGGAACGTCTCGCCCACCAGTGCCCGGCCGTAAACCAGCAGGCTGGCGTAAAACTCTTCGACGGCAAATATCTGCACCTCAGCGAACGGCAAGCGGCATTCCACGTCGACGTGCACCTGCTCACCCATGACATCCACGCTGATCACCACGATCCCGCCGGAGGTGTGCTGATGACGAATCCCCAGATCGAACGCATCGCGCAGGTTCTTGCACAGCGACAGCACATGCCCGAGCAATCCGAGTGTGCCCAGCACGTTCTGCGCACCGACCCACAGGCCCAATCCCTGATTGGGCAAGGCCTTCAGCGCACGCTGGATCATGGCCACGGCCTGGCGATAGGAAATGCGCTGCGAAGGGTCCTGCAGATCCTCGAAAGTAAAACCCAGGCCACGGCACAGGCTTTGCGGCTCTATGCCCTTGTTCGCGGCGACTTCAGCCAGGGTCTGCAGCAGAAATGGCGACACCAGCGCCAGATCGAAGGTGGGGTCTTGGAGTTTTGCGTTCATGGGGGCTGACATTCCGGATCACGCTGAATTGTTATTTTTGTAACCGGTTATGTCGAAAGAAGTTAGCACAGGGTTGGCGGACTGTCCGCAGAAGTCCCCTTCCGTGTCCGCCAATACCCTGCCCCGTCGTGCGCCAAGGGCTTATTTCTATAGTGGCCGGACGTCCTGCGTGCCGGCGTTGCGCCCAAACACAATAATAATGAGGACGGACATGACCCCGAACCGCGCGACATTCCCTGTGCGACTGGCGCTGAGCCTGCTTGGCGGCGCCACCGCCCTGCCGGCCCTGGCCACCGAAGCCGGCGTCGACAACATCGGCCCCGGCACCGACGGATTCTTCATGCTGCCGCTGGAAGTCGACAGCCTTCCGGAGAACATGGTCGCCTTCAACCTCTACTACAACCACTACAAGTCGACGAAGCTCAATATCAGCTCACTCGGCGGCAAAGTGCCAAACGTCGAGATCGAATCCACCGCCGTCATCCCGCGCATCGACTACCTGAGCCCGGTGCGGGTGTTCGGTGGACGTCTGGCCGGTTACATCGCCCAGCCTTGGCTCAAGCAGGAAGTCTCGGTGTTCGGCCTGAGCGACACCCGCGAGGGCATGGGCGATACCACCATCGCCCCGATCATCCTGTGGGACATGGGCAAGAACCTGACCCTCGGCGCCGCCGTGGAAATCACCGTGCCCACCGGTGAGTACAGCGTCGATCGCCTGGCCAACACCAGCAACAATTTCTACACCTACAAACCGCTGTTCTCCTTCACCTGGCTGCCGACAGACAAGACCGAAATCTCGATGAAGACCACCTACAGCTTCAACGAGAAGAACAAGGACACCGACTACAAATCCGGGCAAATCTTCCACTTCGATTACTCGGCCAGTTACAAGATCACCGACGACCTGATGCTCGGCATCAACGGCTATTACCTCAAGCAGACCACCGACGACAAACAGTTCGGCCACACCGTACAGTTCGCCGGCCAGGACGTTGATGATGGCGTACGCGGCCAGGTGTTCGCCATCGGCCCGGCGCTGCATTTCACCTTTCTCAAGTACGCCAGTGCGGAGATCCGCTGGGCCAGGGAGTTCGACGTGGAGAACCGGCCGGAGGGGGATATGTTGTGGGCGAAGGTGAGTATTCCGTATGCATTTTAAGTAAAAGAACCGCAAAAAAAGGGCGGCCAAACGGCCGCCCGAAGCGTACAGCACGAGAGTCCTTTTACAACGTCAGCTGTCCCCGCTCCTCCTCGGTCAGTTGTTGTTTCGCCTGTTCGTCCAGCACCCCGGCGCCCAGCACCTGCACCGGGCTGTCGGGGTTGTAGCCCGGTGTTGGTGCGCGGCTGGCGCCGTCGCGGGTCGGGGCCAGTTGTTCGTTGCCGAAGCTGAGCACCTGTACGGTGAACACCGAAGCCTGATTCTGGCGTGACGCAGCTTGTTGCTGACGAGCGACATCTTCCGCTGCCTGGGTCGCGGATGACGCGGCGGAGCTGGCCGAGGTGATCGCCCCGGTGTTGACCGCCGCCACAACCGGCACGCCGGTCGCCTTGCCCTGCACCGAAATGTTCGCGGCATTGACCACTGTCAGCGCAGCGATGTTGACGTTGCCCGACACGCGAATCCCCGCTTCGCCGGCATCGATGGTGCCCAGCGGCGCGATCAGGTCGATGTCCCCCGGCTTCACTTCGGCAATCGGGTTGAGCGTGGCGATACCGGCGCCGGTGCTCGGCACCGATGGCGACAGGGTCACGTTGCCCCAGGTGTCGTACACACGCTTTGGCGGGGTGTAGACCACGGTGGTTTTCGAACCGCGACCGGCGTTGATGTCGCCTTCGGCGGACCAGCCAATGATCGAGCCGCCAAACGTGGTCATGATTCGGCTCTGTCCGAGCAGAATGCTGCCCTGTGAATAGAGCTGAATGTTGCCCGAACCCTGAGTGATGATCCCCGCCGTCGATGGCGGCGCCGCGCCCTCGATGCCGAACACCTGACCACCGCCCGGCGTGAGCATCTGGATATCACCACCGAACAGCGTCTTGACCCCGGCGCCACCGTAGAGCGTGATATCGCCGTCATAACGGATCGCGTTACCGGCCACATCGGCAGTCGGGAACAACGCAGCGATTGCGTTGCGGCCGCGCAGGTAACTGCCTTTGCGTGGACCATCGGCGTCGTTGTATTCCAGGCCTGCGGCACGTAGTTCGGCGAAGTACACCTGACGGGCGAAGATCGCCTGCTCGGTACCTGGCAGTGCAGCGAAGAAGGACTGCGCCTGCTCTGCGTTGCCGCTGAAGCCGTAGCCGAGGGTCAGCCAGCTCTGCAACTCCTCGAGATAGGTCTTGACCACTTTGCCCGGTTGGCCGTTGAGCGGTGCGTTCGGGTCGGCGACGTTCTGCGGGCTCAGATAACGGGCGATGAACCGTGAGTAATCCGGCCCCTGAGCGCCGGCGCCGGCCTGCATCACAATGCTTGCACCCGAACGATGATCGCCTGCGGCTACCGGTCCGATGCTGGTGATGCCGGCGCGATCCTCCATCAGGATATTGCGCCCGGCGTTGATCTCCAGAAGCCCCGGCCCCGCGATATCGAAGCTGCTGTACAGGATGTCGCGACCGGCGGAGATCCGCGAAACATCATGCAGGTTGGTGTGAATCAGCAGGTTGCCTGACGATGAAATGGTTTCGTTGTTCCAGCCGATTTCCGACGGTGCCGTTGCCGGTTGGCCCAGGTGGGTGCCGGACGCCACGATATCGCGCCCGGACAGCATCCAGACAGGCGAAGCGCTTTCGTACCAGGTGCGCAGCGAGGTGCCGAAACGCAAGGTTTCGCCGCTGCGAATGCCCACCAGATCGCCGGTCATGGCGTAGAAGCGGGCGGGTGCCTGAACGCCGCTGGTTCCCGAGTAACTGTCGGCACCGAATGCAAACAACGGATAACGCACGTTCAGGCTCGGAGCAATGCCGTCGCTGTTGTAGTTGCTTGTGACCGGCCTGCTGGAACCGTATTGCGCATAACCGGTAAACGACGGCGCGAACGGCGTGGCGATGGCGGACAGACTGGCGCCAGACTGGTTGATCGCGTAGCCGCCGGCGTAGATCGAGTTTGCGGCCAGCAACTCCAGTTGCCCGGCGCGGGAAGGGGCCAGCACGATCGAGTAAGCCGTCGCGGCGGAAAACCCGCTTGCCCGGTAAGTGGCCGAAGGGCCGGCATAGATGGAGCCCTGCCCCGCTACCGCGCGCAGAATCGACGGGTACACGAAACGTCCGTCAGTGGGCGAGGTGTTGCGGCTGGCCAATGGGCCCTGGGTGTCGGTTTCACCCAGCTGTGTGCCAGGTGTCAGGTTACCCCCCGCCGAGAACAGATCGATGGCCGTGTGATCGGTCCACAACGAGAAACCGGCCAATCCGCCACCGTCATGGGCAACGCCATTGGTATCGGTGAACGGTGTGGAGTTCTGCAGGCGCACCCTTGCCGGGTCGACCGCACCGCCAAGCACCAGATCGCCACGGGTAGTCAGGCGCATGCCGGAGTCGCCCGGGATCAGCACCAGGCCACCGGACGCGCTGCCAAGGGTCGAGGTGAACGGATCGAAGGCCCGGGTTTCACGAGGGTCCTGGAGGGAAGTGTAGGCACCGTATTGCAGATTGATACCGCCCAGCGCACCGCCCGACAGTTGCGCCGCACCGCGCAGGTTGATCAATGCCCCCTGCAGATCATGATTCGGTGCTCCCGTACCGCTTTCCCCTGCCCGTGCCTGTAATGACGGGTTCAACGTGCCGCCGATCCGAATGTCCATGTCGCCGCCACCGGTCAGTTGCAGGCTGCCGTCGCTGCCCACCCTGCCGGTGCTGCCCACCGCCACGATCAGCCCTTGGCTGCGTGGATTCAGGCTGCTGTCACCCAACGGCTTGAGCATGCCGCCATCGCCTCCGGCGCGCAGGCTGACGTTGCCGCCGCCCAGTGCGCCGAATCCGGTGAACCCAACTAGATAGGGGCCGGTGTCAAAGTCCGGGTCGGGCAGTGGCTGCGTGGCATAGCTGCCGAAGTTGATCCACCAGGCAGTCGGCACGTCGTTGTTGCCCGTCCCCTGCCGCCACAACCAGTTACCCACGGAGACACTGGAAACCTGTTCGCGCAGGTTCGCATCCCGAATGAATCCGCGACGCCCCAGGGTATCCCCCGAGACCGACCCACCCGCACTGATCGTCAGGTTACCGCCCAGCTCCGGGTACCAGGCCTGATAAAGACTGTCGCTGCCGCCATTGACCCACTTCTCATAATCGGCGCCTTTGCTGCCGAGCACTGAACCGTTATCCGTGAGGGCACCCCGGCGCTGATTGAAGCGTGGATCGATATCCCGGGACTGAGTGCCCGCGGTGTAGACGCCAAAAGGCGAATCCATGCTCAGGTCACCGGCGGCCATCAGGTCCAGATCGCCGGTGCCGGTGCGCAACACGCTGAACATCTGGGTGTGCGGTGAAACGGTGATACCGCCCTTGTTCGGTGTGCAGGAGTTGGGGTCGGCATCGCACCAGAACAGCTCGTCATCCGTGACCGGTGTTCCCGGCGGCATGCCGGCGATGTTGTCCACCGCCCACAGGAACCTGGCGGGCGCGATGCAGGCACCCGGCAGGATGTCACACAGGTACAGTTCGTCATCGCTCACGACCTCCCCGGCCGGATACCCCATCGGGTTGCCCTCGGCCCAGGTGGTGTCGAGTTTTTTCTCCACCACAGTCAAACCGTAATGGGTATCGGCCAGGCGCAGGTTGCCTTCACGGGTCAACGGCTTCACTGCACGGCTGTCGGCGGCCTCCAGGTCAGACCCGGCCACCACCCGCATCGACCAGGACGTACTGCCCGATGGCAGCATGCTCGCCACGGCCCAGTTGCTGCCTTGCTGCGTGGTGCCGGAATAGCCGCGCAGCTCGATGAATGCGGTGCCGGTGGCCAGTACGACATCGGTCATGGACGGAATCAGCGAACCGCGCTGCAGCGCCAGTGCACCGCTCAATGTCACACCCGCCGTCTGATTGTCCGCACCGACCGTACCCGGCAACGGCACGCCCTTGGGCCAGAGCATGGCCTGCAACGCAACCGCACCGTTCAATCGGGTACCGGCCCCCAAACGACTGCCGGCAGGCAGGATCACGCTGTCGCTGAGCAGCGTACCGGCGGCGTACAGCAGATTGCCCGATGCGTCATGCACCGCGCCGGACAACACCGTGCCGGCATTGAGCGAATAGGGGCCAGCCAGCGTCGCCTGCGTCGGCAGCAACGTGCCGCTGACCAGGGTCACGGCTTGTATCGGCAAGTCGTAATTGAGCGTGGTGCCCGCCGGGAACCGCGTGCCCTCGGCCAGCGTTACGCCGGTGCCCGGCACGATCAGGTCACCGCCGAACGGCTGCACGCCCGGTAACAGCTTCCAACCGGCATCGTCGACCGTTTCCGGCGGTGGTGCGAAGCCATCGTTGAGGCTGCCGTAGATATCGAGATTGCCACCGGCACGCATCACCAGGCTGCCGGACTCGCCGGAACCATAGACCAAGGTTTTCTGTGAGTGCCGATTGAGGCTGGCATATCGGTAGCGCGACAGGTCGATATCGCCTTCCACCACCAGATCGCCATCGGCGGTTTGGCTGGCAATCTCGACCCCGGGACGCAAATGGAACACGTCGGCATAGGTCGCGTTGTTCAGCCCCGCCAGTTTGCGTTGCAGCAAGTCGCTGTTGCTCAGCGCGGCACTGATGAATGTGCTGCTGTCGCCATCGATGCGATCGAACAGCGCCTGATCGATCACTTGATAAGGGCGGCCACTGGCCGCCGGATCGGCGCCGTCACGGGCATCGGTATAACGACGCATACCGTTGAGGCCGATGGAGCGTGCCCCCTGAATGCTCAGCGCTCCGCTGGCATCGATGGCAATGTCGCCAACGCCCAGGCGCGGCGCATTGAGTTCCAGCGTGCCGCGCGCCACCCCGTCGTTCTGCCCCGGCAGTTTGCCAACGGTCGCATCGGTGCCGTGACGCAAGTCGAACCGGGTGCCAGAGGCCAATGTCAACAATCCTTCGCCGGAATTGAGCTCAACCACGGCGCGGTTCGGTGCGTCGATGATCTTGCCGTAGCTGTCGACCCGCAGAATCCGGCCATGGGCGTCCAGCACGGCATTGCCGGCGAGTGTCAGACCGTTCTTGCCGGACAGCCGGATGCTGCCGACCCGCTCGCCACTGGCATCGATCAGACCGGCAACCGAAAGGCTGCCATTGTCCACCGAGACATTGATTTCACCGGCCTTGAGGCCGTCGCCGATCAGCAGGCTGCCCTCTTTGAACTGGAAACTGCGGCTGCCGAACACGTGCCCGGCGTTCAGACGCTGGTTGAGCGCCGCGAATTGCCCGTTCAGATCACCTCCCAGATGGCGGGCGCGCAGATCCACACCGGCGGCCTTGTACGGCACCAGCGTGCCGCCAGCATCGTAATAACCGCTGCTGGCGCCGAGGATCTCTCCCTGCAGATCAACCACGCCCGCATTCTCGGCCAAGGCGACCGCACTGAGATGGCCGGCCTGATTGTTCTGCGCCGACAGATCGATCCGCGAGCCAGCCGCCTGGCGAATATTGCCGCTGTGGCTGAAGAGCGACACGTCGCCGCCCCAGCTGTATTTCTTCACATCGTTGAACGGCAAGGTACGTCCGGCCAGATCCAGTTGTGCGTCGGCGGTCAGCGTCAGGTCATTTTCCGCCTTGACTACCAGCTTGCCGCTGGCCAGCGCGATACGGCTCTCGAGCACCACGTCATGGGCATCGAGTGTCAGTTGCGCGCCCAATGCATTGGCCACTGCGCTAGCACCGGCGCCCTTCAGGGTCAGGCTGTCGCCGGCCTTGAGCGAGTTGACCGAAGCCGCTTCACCGGTCAACAGCGGTGTGCGCAGATTGAGGTTGCCGCCGGTGTAAGCGTATCCCTTCAGTGGATCGTAAGCGCCCTGTTCCCGGTACACCGCGAGGCTGCCTTTGTGGTTGGCGGTAATGCGTTCGCTGGCCGTCAGATTCACGTTGGCGAAGCCCAGTGCCAAACGATTGTTCTGGTCCAGCCCGCTCGGTTGCGGGTTCGGGCCGTAGCCGAATTCGATACGTTGGGCCTGGATATCCAGCGCGCCGCGACCAGTCCCGGCGCCGCCACTGACCACCGCACCCGGCGCCTGGGGCGCACCGTTCCAGATCAGACTGGCGGTGCGCAGAGTTGCCACATCCGCAGCCTCTCCCAGGCCGTAGATCGCCGGCGTCGTCAGCACCAGGTTCTGTAGCTTGCTGCTGCCCGTCTGTGGGTCGAGCGTATCGAGCGTCACGCTGCCAAAGAAATTGAACGAGTCCCGAGCCGTCAGGCCGAGGGATTCCAGTGCCGGCGCACCCAACCGGGTATCGCCCTGAAGCAGACGGTCGAGCACACGCTGGCTGAGTGTCAGGCCGACCGGTACACGTCCCGCACTGTCGGACAGTGCCTGAGCGTTCCCGACGTTGACCGCGCCGACCGCCAGGCTCAGGTGTCGGGTGCCGAAACCCACTGAATCCGCCAGTTCGAAGCGATTGTCGGTGGCCGCGGTGATGCTGCCTCGGGAATACAGCGATGTCGCCGCCGTGCACGTCTCGACTGCGCAGGTGCCGATGCGGATGCTGCCCGCGCCATCGGTTCCGACCGCCTTCGCCGGCGCCAGCATCGTGGTCTGGCCGTTGGACACCAGCAACACGCTGCCAGCCCCGGGTTGATAGACAAATCCGGCGGTGGCGTCGTAAGGCACGTCACCGCGACCCAGTGTGTTGATGCCTGCCCCCGCCTCCAGGGTGATGCCTGCGTCAGTCTTCTGGGTTCGCAGCAGTACCTCCGGTGCGGACAGCACCGCGCCTTCACGCAGGACGATGTGGTTGGAATTGCTGCTGCCGAAAGAAACGATATTGCCGCCAGAGCCATAATCCACTGTCGGCACGGCACCGATGGCCAGGCGTCCGGCCTCCAGGTTATTGAGACTGTCGGCATACAGCGAAACGCCGCTGAAATCCTTCGTGCGTGGCCGGCCCGCTCCCAGCACTTCGAGGGCACCGCCCGAGGCGCGAATGACAGCGGTTCCCGTCACGCCGCCCTCAGCAGGCTTGAACAGCACCTGGCCGTTGAAGTCCAGCGCCACCTCTCGATCTGCACCGTTTTCAAAGCGCAGATCGAGGGTTTTTCCATCCATCGGCGCCAATGCCCGTGGTACCCCCCGACGTGCGGCATCGCTCTTGATGAACGCGGTAAAGCCGGTTTCGTTGTATTGCGAATAACGGCGCAGGACATCGGCCGACGTCAGGATGATCGCACTGTCAACGCTGTCGCGCAGTCCGGTATTGGCAATCGACATCCGGCCGCTGGCAGCCCATGAGCCGTTGCGCATCGGCAATGTGCCGCTTCCCGGCGCCGCCACGACCTGACCATTGACCTCGACCCGGAACGCACCGGGCAACAGCGCGAACGTCGATGGCAGCAAGGTATAGGTTCCGGCCGCCAGGCCCGGCACGCCGACGCCGAGGGTGATGCGTTGGCCGACACGGGGATCGACCGCCCCCGCTTCCGCGAGCACTGGTGCATAAAGGCTTTGATCACCCGGCACAATCGCGTAGACCGGGTTGCTCGCCAGCCCCGGCAGGCTGAACGTGCCGTCGCTGGCGTTACGCACCAGCGGGTTATAGCGCGCATCGGTGGAGCCGCCGCGACCCGAAATGAACCCGGCACCGCGCAGATCGCCACCGCCGGAAAGATCGATCACTGCACCTTGTGCCACATCCACGTATTGAGACTGCAGGGTCACCCCGGCCGAGAGGCCGGCGATGCCTTTCAACAGCACGGAGCTGGCGTTGTAGCGGTAGTCGATGCCGTCAGTGGTGCCACCGTAAGGCATGACCAACCCGGCGCCGCTGACGGACGTAAGGCTGCCGGGCAGCAGATGGATTTCGCGGGTCAGCACCGACCTGGTGCTCTCGCCCAGCGTGATCAGGCCCAGCGGCGCACGCAGTACACCGCCCTGCTCGATACGGCTGGCGGCCAGCGTCAGTTCGCCGAACACCGAATACGGCAATGCGCTGGGCGCCGCGCCCTGCGCGAGGATCCGCAACGTGCCGTCGGAAGGCGCCGTTTCCTGCTGGAAACCGGCCCTGACCCTGGCCCTGGCACCGGACACCGGATAGATCTGTGCCGCACTCAAATTCAGATCGCCCGCCGCCCACAGCTCGGTCAGCGGTTGTGTGGCCGAGGCCAGAAAACGCATGTCGCCCTGGCTGGCAAGCGACACCTGCGCAAAACCTCGGCGACCGACCTGCACCGCCGGCGCATTGAGTTGCACGATCGAACCCAGAGTGCCAAACGAAAGGCTGTTGCCGATATCCAGCAGGTTGGCCGACGCACTGAACTGCGCTGCCGACAGATTCGGGGTCGGTGCGTTCATGACCCTTGGACGAATGAACGCGTTGGAGCCGTAATAGACCCCAGGCCCCAACAGGCGCAGAGAAGGTGCGAAAAGGTTGATCCGGGCATTGTCTTTCGCGTGTTCGGCCAGAGACAAGGCACCGGCATACAGGCTCAGGCTCTGGTTGAAATGCAGGTCGACATCGCCGTCGAATGAAATCAGTCCGTTGCTCAGCAGCCCGAGATTATCGAAACCGCCGCTCATCAAGGTGTCGGCACTCAATCGTGTGCGTCCATAGACCAGACCCGGTGCCGCGTCTCCCGGTTTCAGGCCGGCCGCCAACGGCGATTCCACCGCCCCCTGGCCGATCACGATTTCCCGGGGCAGACGCACCTCGTCAGCGGCTTCACCGATGCGGTACAACGGGGTTTCCAGGGCAATGTCCAGTCGACCGCCGGCGGCGCCGGTGCCACCGGCAGCGGCCCGCAACCGGCCGTCGATGAACAGGCCGTTGTAGGAACTCAGGGAAATCCTTCCGCCATCGGTGGCGACCGCCGTCGGCCCCTGCCCGGCGATATCCAGCACCGCCGCGGCACCGGAAGCGTCCAGGCGGGCGCCATTGCGCACGATGACGTAAGCATCGGCAGAGGTGGCAGTGGCTTTCTTCGCATCGAGCTCACCGCCGATGACGATGCTGCCACCCTTGCCGACCAGACCGTAGACGCGCCCCAGTGCATCCACCGCCGTAGCGGCACGCGCGGCCACATCCAGTACGGCGTGCTCGCCGATCCAGATAGAACGGTTGTGCGCCTGTCGCGCAGCTTCTTGCTGGCTGTCGGCAGGGTCCACCGAACCGAACTGCTGCTGGCGAATATCGATCGTACCACCCCAGGCATTCAGCTCACCGTCAACGGTGATCTGTCCGGGCCCGCGCAAGCCGATTCGTTGGCCAGGATCGACGCTAATCCGTGAGCCGGTGCCGACAACCAGCGTGGACTTGACCGGATCGAGCAGATTGGGATTGCTCGATCCGGCCTGCAACGACAGGCTGGCGCCGCCGCGCTGAGTCAACTCAGCCTTGGTCGGGTTTTCCTGGAACAGCGCCGGCGTCCACAACTCCAGCGCCGTGCCTGGATCGACGCCGCTGACCCGGTCCGACGCCTGAGCACCGAAACGATAGACCGGCATCGTGACGTCGATCCGTGTGTCATCGACCACGCTCAGCCCGTTCAGACCGATGATGTTGTAAGCCGAAAACCCTTTCTCGAACAGGCTCGGTGACAACTGCAGGGTCGAATCGGCGAGTTTTTCGTCCGTCTTGCCGATCAGCACCTTGCCGGCTTGTACCAGCAGCGTGCCGCCACCGCTCACACCGTAGCCGCGCACGTCGCCGTCAAGACGCAGTGTCGCCGCGTCCGCAACAGTGTTGGCGCTGGACTCCAGCGTCAGGCTGCCACCCTTGCCGTCCCGGGTCTTGCCGTTGGCCAGCACCGCGCCGCCGGACGAAACGTCCAGCAGACTGCCGGCCTGGACATCGATATCGCCGCTGCTGCGGATCGAAATCAGACCACCGTTCAAGTAGGCCAGGCCCGCAGCGTCATCCGGGTTGGTGGACAGGTTGCTCCACACGCCACGGGTATCGAGTTGCACGCCCTTGGCCACGGCCACTCGGGTCGGATGGCCCGCAGGCGCGGTGATCCGGGTATCGGTCGTGGCGTTGGTCTGCAACTGATTGAGCACGTTGCCCAAGTGCAGGCTGCCGCCCCGGGCGATCAGATCGGCACTGACCTGCACATCCGGGCCATACAGGGTGATGTCGCCTCCGGTGTCGACCGTCAGCGCCTGATTGACGTCGATACGGTCCCGGGCCGCAACCTTCAATGCACCCAGGTGCCATCCATTGAGCTGATCGGCATCGAGGAACAGCTTGCCCTCGCGGTTCCCGGACACCGCCGAGAGCACATCCGGAACACCGTCATCGATGGGTTTGTCAGCACCGATCTGCACTTGATCGAGCAATGGATTGAGGCCGTACAACAAGCCCCCGGCCGACGCGACATAGGCCGGGTCGTAACTGCCGACGATCAGTTGTCCACGCCGCGCCAGTGCGGTCTGGCTCTGCTCATAACCGTCGAGTACCGCACGCGGCGTCCGGGTCTGGCGTTCGCCCTGATAGACCTCCCCGAGCATCTGCCCGTCGAGCAGCGCATTGCGGGTCGCGATCACCAGTTGTCCGGCATCGCGGCCCACGGTGTAACCCGATTCCTGGCGACGGGGCGGGGCAATCAGCGGGTTGAAGTAATAGTCGGTCTGGCCCCAGCGCTCGCTGCTGTCTTCGTAACCCTTGTACAACCCGGTGTAGAGAATATCCCCCGGTGCCCGCGAGACTTCGTACAGACGGCCATCGGCACCGCGCAGCCAGCTCTGGCGGATTTCTCCGCTTTGCACATCCAGGGTGCCACCGGACAAGTTGATCAACGAGCCTTTTTCGGTCACCACATCGTTGCCGGCAAAACTGACCATGCCCCCCTGCGCCATCCACTCACCAATACCGTGGCCCTGGGTGCCCAGATAGCCGCCGACTTCCAGCAGTCCGCCGGCGGTGTACCAGCGGTCGGTTGCATAGCCGTTGGTGCCGGCCGGCACGTACACCAGTTCGCGCACATCGACCCACACATCATTGCTGTTGAGCGCGCCCTTCTCGCGGTTGACCGACGAATCGCGCTGCTCGTTGCCCTGCACGTTGATCTTGATGTTGTTGGATTCCATGGCGACCTTCACGCCAATGGCCCCCGACACATCGATCAGCGCACCGTTGCGTACCAGGCTGCGAAGCCCCGCCGTGACAGCGACCTGCCCGCCGGTGGCCAGAGTGATCGAACCGTTCTGGAACTCGACACTGCCGCCACTCTGGATATCGATGCGCGACTGGTCGCCACGCACCCTGTTGTTGGCGTTGACACCGGTCAGCGCGGCTTTGTGCTGGCTGTCCAGCGCCGTCAGGTCGCTGCTGTCGAGCAGGATCGCCGTGGCACTGCCCTGCCCCAGCGTCACGCGGCCGCCGGTATCAGTGGCCGGATTGAGCAAGTGGAGGGTGCCGCGGGTCGACACGGAGGTGCTGGCCAGCAGCACACCGTTTTGCTGTACATCGTGGCCGGTCAGGGTGATGTCACCGGTGGCCGCCTGGATCAAACCGTTGTTGCTGACCTTGCCGGCGCTGCTGTCGGCCTTGAAGCCCGGGACGACTTCGTTGCCGAAGGTGGTGGAAAAACCATTGCCCTCGGTGCCCGAGCCTTTGCGGATATAGAAACGATCGCCAGCGCCGAGGACGATCTGCCCCTTGGCGGTGCCGATGTGGCCGTCGTTCTGCACCTCGCTGCCCAGCAGCAACGCATAGCCGCCGGCATCGGTGGATGTGGCGGGAGCATGCGTCTGAATCGATGCACCGCGCTCCACCAGGACCTTGCCGGCGGCTTCAGTGAAGGTCGGCTGACTGCCGCTGCTGTCGAAGTACAGACCGCGATCCCGGAACTGGATATCGGTGATATTGGCTGCCGCCGCCACCAGGTTGCGCACATTGACCTGGCTGGTGCCACTGAACACGATGCCGTTGCGGTTGATCAGCATCACCGTGCCGTCACCCTTGATCTGGCCCTGGATCTGGCTTGCCCGCGCGTTGGGGTCGTTGACCCGATTGAGCACCGCCCAGTTCGACTGCTGGGCGAACTCGACCGTGGTGTTGCGTCCGACGTTGAAGGTTTCCCAGTTGAGGATCGCCTTGTCGGCGGTCTGCTCGATCCGCACATGGGTCTTGCCATCGACCTGGGTCTGCTGCGGCCCCTTGGCGTTCTGCCAACCCTGGGTGAGGCTGTTGTCGACCTTCAAGCCCCCTTCGCCCAGACCGTCCGGAACCCATTGGACGGTACCGGATGCCACGGCGCGTCCGGCAGCCTGAGCGGCCTGCTGCGCAGCAATCGCCGCCACGGTGTTATTGAGTGTCTGCAACGAACGCTGCAATTGCTGGCTGGCCTTCTGTTGCTGCGCCAGAGGCGGCGTCATCCCCGGCAGACCAGCCGCGCCGGAACCCGGACGTGCGGCGGATTGCTGTGCGGCGCCCTTGGCGGCAAACCAGCCCGAGCTGAACGCTGTCTGCGCGTGCGCGCTGCCCGCCACCAGGCACAACGCCACGGCCTGCGCCAGAGGCTTGAGCAACCACAGCGCCGGGTCCACGGCATCACGTCGGGAAGATTGAACGTCGGTAAGGCGGCGGGATGGGCGAGCAAGCATCACTACGAGATCCTTTTGATGGCCACAGGTCGGCAACAACCTGCTGTTACGACATAGGCGGTTGGCGGGTGCCGCGACCGAACGGATGTCACACAAACTTCATGTTTTGCGAGTAACGGCGCCCGCAGGCAAAAAAAATGGCAGCCCCGGAAGGGGCTGCCATTCGAACGGCGGACTGCGGATGAAACCTTACAGAGGACGGCCGATGCCGTTGCAAACGCTGGCGTTGTTGATGTTCAGGTTGTTGCCGGTGGAGTTGGTGATGAAGTTGGCGGTCACAGCATTTTTCCAGTTGGTCGGAACCACGCTGAAGCCGTGAGCAATGGTTGCGGCGGCATTGCCCGGCACGCTGTAGTGAGTGGTCAGGAAGGCTTTGACGTCAGCCGCCACGGAGGCGTCCTTGTAGCACTGGCCGAAGATGAAGTTGGTGTAGGCAGCGATCGGGTAACCGCTGGTTGGGTTGGCAACCACTGGAGCCCATTGCGCCGGGTTGGCTGGTGCGGTTGGCAGTGCGACCGAAGACAGCGCGGTCGTGACGTTGGCCGGCGTCGGCTGTACGCCGTTGACGCGAGAAACCACGGCGTTGCTGCTGGCGTTCACGCCGTCCGGGCCGACATAACCGATGGAGCCGTCAACGGCGTTCACGGCAACAGCGACGTCAGCGGTGTTGGCAACACCGACGAAAGTCGATGGCAGCGCAGTACCGGCTGGCAGCAACGAGTTGGCGAACGTGGTGTTGACCGAGAACTTGCCCGGGCAAACGTTGTTCAGGTGACGGGTGAGGATTTCCGAAGTGCCGCTGGCAGTGCTGCGATACACAACGCGGATCGGCGTGGCATCAGAGTTGCCCAGCAATTGGCCCCAAGTGGTCGCAGTACCGGAGAACACATTGCAGAGCTGGGCGCTGGTCAGGTTCAGAGCCGTCTGGCCGGCTTTTTTGTATGGGATGGCAACCGAAGTGGCGACCGACGGCAGTTGGATCAGCGGGCCGTACGAAGCACCGAAGTTGGTGTTGTAGGTGCTGATTTCCGAAGCGCTGAGGATCGAGTCGCTGCCGGCGAAATGCACCGAACCGGTGGTGCTGAACAGCGCCGAGTTGTTGGTCAGGAAAGCGGTCTTGCCGGTGCCGCTACCGGTACCGACGTAGCTGAAGTTGGCTGGCAGGATGCTGTTGCTAGAGCCTTTGTACAGAGCGGCAGGCAGAGTCGCGCCACCACCGGTTACGTTGGCGGCCATGGCCTGGGCGGAAGCCAGGGCAGCGACGGTCAGGGAAGCTGCGATCAGAGTGCGCTTGAACATGAAGAATCTCCTTTTCAACGTTGGTTGTGAACACAGGTTTTCAGGGGACTTGCATGACACTGGGAAGACTCACCGCCGACCTTCGCAAGCGGGGTCCGTGGTTAAGTCGCACTGAGAAATTCGCAGTTTCCGGTGACAGATAAAGGAAAAAACCTCGGGAGGTGCAGGCTGATTTTCGAGGGATTTTCTCGGGTGTTTGCGCCGTTGTGCGGAGTGTCTGCGGCAAGCTTTTCGGGGGAATCGGCCACAGCCCTTGAAGGGCCGTTGCAGATGACAGAAAGGAGAACCCGAGGATGCTGTTTTTGGCGCTCGGGTGAGAGCTGGCGCCGATAAAAAAACTACTGCACGAGTTGGTTGATCTCGATGATCGGCACCAGCACCGCCATCACGATCACCAGCACCACCCCGCCCATCACCACGATCATCAGCGGCTCCAGCAACGCGGTCATACCCATCGCCCGGCGCTCGATATCACGGGACAAGGTTTGCGCTGCACGCTCGAGCATCGGCGGCAGTGCGCCGGTTTTCTCACCGCTGGCGATCAGGTGAATCAGCACCGGCGGAAACACATTCTCCACTTTCAGCGCTGCCGCCAGGTTGACGCCCTCTCGCACCTTGGCGGTGGCCTCATTGACGCTCAGGCTCAGACGATCATTCGACAAGGTCTGCCGCGCCGCTTCCAGCGCCCGCAACAACGGCACGCCGGCGCCACCGAGAATCGCCAGCGTCGAGGCGAACCGTGCGGTGTTCAACCCCAGCACAAACCGCCCGATCAGCGGCAGCTTCAACACCCGATGATGCCAGCTCAAACGCGCCGCCGGATTGCGCAGATACAAGCGCCAACTCCAGAACGCAGCGGCCATGACCCCTGCACACAACCAACCCCAGGCGCGGATGAAATCACTGGCATTGAGCATCGCCAGCGTCAGGCCCGGCAGATCCTGCCGGGCCTGGGAAAACGCGCTGACCACCTGCGGCACCACATAGCTGAGCAGGAAAATCACGATACCAATCGACACCAGCCCGACCACACCCGGATAGATGAACGCGGTGAGAATCTTGCCGCGCAGGTTGTTGCGTTCCTCGATGTAATCCGCCAGCCGCTCCATCACCTGCGCCAGATCCCCGGACTCCTCGCCCGCCGCAATCAACGCCCGGTAAATCTCCGGAAAATCCCGAGGCCGCGCCGCCAGCGCTTCGGCCAGGCGCATGCCGCTGCGCACGTCGGCGCGTACGGCGCTGAGGGTGTGAGCGATGTGCTTTTTCTCGGCCTGTTCGACCGTGGCGCTCAGCGCCGCTTCCAGCGGCAGACTGGCACCCAGCAGGCTCGACAGTTGCCGGGTGGTCCATGCCAGATCGTTATCCGACAGCTTGGCGCTGAACAACCCACCGCCGCCATGTTGGGAGACGTTGCTTTCCCTCTCCACCGACAACGCCGTCAGGCCACGACTGCGCAGCACGCCAAACGCGGCGCCCTGACTGTCCGCCTCCAGATGCCCGGATTCGATCTTGCCGCTGGCATCGGCGGCTTCAAAACGATAGCGATTCATCAGGCGTCCCGTGTCACACGAAGGATTTCTTCCGGCGCCGTGGTACCGCTGCGAATCCAGCGTTCGCCGTCCTCGCGCAGGCTGAACATCCCGGCCTTGCTCGCCGCCGCACGCAACGCCTGTTCCCCTGCCCCTTGGTGGATCAGCGTGCGGATGTCGTCATCGATGCAGAACAATTCATGAATGCCGGTCCGGCCGCTGTAACCGGTGTGATTGCACGCCGCGCAACCGACCGGGCGCCAGGTGCCGGGCATCGCCGGGTCTTCTTGTTTGCACTGATTGCACAACCGTCGTACCAAGCGCTGAGCCAACACACCGAGCATCGACGAAGCCAGCAGAAACGGCTCGACGCCCATGTCGACCAAGCGGTTGACCGCCGACACCGCATCGTTGGTATGCAACGTCGCCAGCACCAGGTGACCGGTCAGCGAAGCCTGCACCGCAATCTGCGCGGTTTCCAAATCGCGGATCTCGCCGATCATGATGATGTCCGGGTCCTGCCGCAGAATGGCGCGCAACGCGAGGGCGAAGGTCATGTCGATCTTGGCGTTGACCTGAATCTGGCTGATGCCCGGCAGATCGTATTCCACCGGGTCCTCCACGGTGAGGATGTTGCTGGTGCTCGCATCCAGCCGCGCCAGCGCCGCGTAGAGACTGGTGGTCTTGCCGCTGCCGGTCGGGCCGGTGACCAGCACGATGCCGTGGGGCTGGCGGATCAGGTGATCGAGTTTGGCCAGCACCTGCGCGTCCATGCCCAGGGTCTCCAGATGCAGGCGCCCGGCCTGCTTGTCGAGCAAACGCATCACCACCCGCTCGCCATGGCCGGTGGGCACGGTGGAAACACGAATGTCGATCGGTCGCCCCGCTACGCGCAGCGCAATGCGCCCGTCCTGCGGCAGGCGTTTTTCGGCGATGTCGAGCTGGGCCATGATCTTGATCCGCGACACCAGTGCACCGTGCAAGGCCTTGCGCGGCGAGACCACGTCGCGCAGGGTGCCGTCGACCCGGTAGCGCACCACCGAATGGGTTTCGAACGGTTCGATATGAATGTCGCTGGCCTCGTCCCGCGCTGCCTGGGTGAGCAAGACATTGATCATGCGGATCACCGGCGCGCCGTCCTGGGTGTCGAGCAGGTCAGTGATTTCCGGCATGTCCTGCATCAGGCGGTCGAGGTCGACTTCGTTTTCCGCCGCACCGACCACAGCCGCCGCGCTGCCGGTGTCGGCGTAGGCCATGGCCAGCAGGCCGTCGAGTTCGTCATCGCGCACCCGCTCAAGCCTGGCCGCGCCGAACTGCCGACGCACCTCGCTGATCGACCAGCCCGGCGTCGACGGGCACACCGTCAGCACGCCGTCGCGCAGCAGAATCCGCTGCGCCTTGGCCCAGGCATAAGGCAATGCGCTCATTGCAACGGCACCGCTTTGATCGTCGCGCGCGGGCCGGACACCGGTGCCGGCACGCCTTGGGCGGTGGCGGGCAATTGCGGCGCCTGCATGTCCGGCATCGCCCAGCTGCGCTCCGGTTGCAGACCGCCCTGGGCGCGGCGCATGAAGTCGTAGCGGTTAAGCGTGATGCTGCGCCCCGCCGCGCTGTCGCGGATGATGTACGGGCGCAGGAACACCATCAGGTTGGTCTTGGTGATCGAACGACGCTCGTTGCGAAACAGCGCGCCGATCCCCGGGATGCTCGACAGCCACGGCACCGCGTCATTGCTCTGGCTGTAGCCGTCCTGCAGCAGGCCGCCGAGTACCATGATCTGCCCGTCATCCAACAGGATGCTGGTGTCGAGTGCGCGTTTGCTGGTGACGATCCCCGCCGAGTTGGCCGCCGCCGAAGCGCGTTCGTCGATGCTGCTGACTTCCTGATAGATGTCGAGCTTCACCGTGCCGCCCTCGGAAATCTGCGGCCTCACGTTGAGCTTCAAGCCGACTTCTTCCCGGGTCACGGTCTGAAACGGGTTGTTGCTGTTGCCACCGCCACCGGTGACGTAGCTGCCGCTGACAAAGGGGATGGTCTGGCCGACGAAAATGCTCGCCGCTTCGTTGTCCAGGGTCAGCAGGTTCGGTGTCGACAGCACGTTGGTGCCGCCCTTGCTCTTCAGCGCCCGGGCCAGCACTTTCAGGTCGAGGATCTTGCCGATCCCGGGGATGTCGACGGTGCCGTTGACGTAGCCAAGGTTCAAACCTTTGGGCAACACGTCGACACTGGTCTTGCCGTTGACGTTGATCCCCGAGCCACCAAGGTTGGCCCCACCGATCACGCCGTTGCCGGCCAGATTGCCGGTCTGCCATTGCACGCCGAATTCGCTGGCATCGTCCTCGCCGACTTCGACGATCAGGCTTTCGATCACCACTTGCGCACGGCGCTGGTCGAGCAGATCGATGACTTCGCGCAGGTTGCGGTACAGCGGCTCCGGCGCGGAAATCAGCAAGGTGTTGGTGGTCGCATCCGCCTGAATGGTCACGCCGCCAGCGCTGAACGCGACGTTCTGTTCGCTGCTTTGCGCGTTACTGCTGCCGCTGGTGGCGCTGCTGCCCTGAGCGTAACTTCCGCCGGTGCTGCCGTTGTTGGTGGTCGACGTACTGCCGTTGGTTTGTGTACCGCTCTGGCCGTTCTGCCCGCCGCCCGAGTTGGTGGAGCCGCCCATCGCACTGAGTACTGAGCGTGCACTGTCGCTGGTGCCGCTGTCGCTCTCGCCGGTCAACAAACCGCGCAAGGTCTGGGCCAGTTTGCCGGCCTGGGCGTTGCGCAGATACACCACGTGCAGGTTGCTCGGGTTGCTCTGGGCGTTGTCGAGTTTGTAGATCAGGTTGCGCGCCAGCTCCGTGCGCTCGGGGCTGCCGGCGCGGATGATGATGGTGTTGGAGCGCGGGTCGCCGATCACTGCGATTTTCTGCGTTGGATCGTTGCCCGGCGCGTCGAGCAGGTCGGCGACCATCGGCGCGATGTCGGCGGCGATGCCGTTCTGGATCTGTACCACGTCGGTGTCGATGGCGCTCGGCGTATCGATGCCTTGAATCAGTTGCGCGACCCGCGTGAGGTTCTCGGCGTAGTCGGTGACGACGATGGTGTTGTTGCCCGGATAGGCATTGATCGGATTGTTCGGCGACACGATCGGGCGCAGCACCGGGATCAGGTTCACCGCGTTCTCGTATTGCAGGCGGAACGTGCGGGTGAGCATGCCGTTGCCCGCCGGTTTGTCGGCGCTGTAGATCGGCCCGCCGAGCAACTTGGCGTCAGCCTCCGGCACCACCTGCGCCACACCGCCGACATCGACCACACTGAAACCCTGCATGCGCAGCGCCGCCAGCAGCATGTCGTAAGCCTGATGCGCCGGCACCTGGCCTTCGGAGACCAGCGTCAGGTTGCCCTTGACCCGAGGATCCACCAGAAACTGCTGACCGGTGGAGCGCGACAACGCCCGCACCACCGCTTGAATATCGGCATCGACAAAATTCAGCGTCACCGGTTGATCGCCCAACGGATTGGCCGGCAACGTCGTGCCCCGCGCCGAACCGCCGCTGCGGGCGCGCTCGGTGATGTTGTGCAATGGCTTGGGCGCCGGTCTGACCTGAGCCTGCGCCCGCTCGCGGTCGAGCACCGCGTCGCCGCTGCGCTGGGTGTTGGCCAGCGGCCGGCCGAGTTCGCTGTCCACCAGCAGCGGCGGTTGATTCGGTGGCGTGGTGTTGCTGCACGCGCTCAATGCCATCAACAGCATCGGCAACGCCATGCGTTTGGATCCTGACCCCTTCATGAAGCTTCCTTAGCGCCCAGCGCCTGATCCATGCGTACGGTGCCCGACAGAGTGCCGGCGGTGTCATCGGTTGCGGTGTCGTCTGTGCGTTGCAGGCGCGCCTCGACCACTTGCAGTGAAAAACGGCGGGGCTGGATCAACAACCAGTCGAGGACGGCGTCGGCGGGGGCTGCGTCGAAGGTCAACTGCCACCCTGCAGACGCGGCCGCCAGTTGGTAATGGCCGCCCAGTCCGCCAGCCTGCAAGGTCTGTTGCAGCGACTGCTCCAGGTTCTGACCGTCTGGACGTACGCTGACGTCGCGCAACAGCACTTCCAGCGCTTCGGCCTGGGCGCGCAGCTTCGGGGTTTCGACTTGCGAGGCGGCGATCTTCTTCAGCGGCGGCTGAATCAGCGCCACCCACACAAACAGCCCCAGCAACAGCGCCGCCATGCCGCCGACCATGCGTTTTTCCCGCACGGCCAACGGCTGCCAACGGGCCTGCAACTGAGCATTCAAGCGCTGCCAACCGGCGCGGTATTTCGCCAGCGCTGGGCTATTCATCTTCGGCTCCGCTGCTGTCGTCGTTGTCAGCGACAGCGGCCACCTCGCCGGCCGGGCGCAAGACCCAGCCGTCCTCATCGGCGCTGACACTGACTCCTGCCTGGGCCAGCGCCGCCTGCCAGTCCTTGTCGTTACCCGAGCGCCGGGCCTCAGGCAGCAGACGCAGTTGCAGCACACCGTCGACGAACGCCAGACGCTGCACCGTGCCCGCCATGAACGGCATGCCGCTGCCGGCCTGCAACACCAGCCGACTGAAATCCTGACCCGGCGCGTCCTGCGCGCCTTGCTGGCGTGCTGCGATTTGCTGACGGGCCTGTTGCAGCGGATTGAGGATCACCGGCAACTCGGGGAACGCCTGCTTCACCCGCTGCGCCATCTGCGCCTTGATCTGTTGCCCTGCCCCGGCCTCGCGGGCGGCGTACAGGTTCAAACCGATCACCCAGACCACCAGCGCCAGCGCAGACAAACCCACCGCCCGTCCCCAGCCCCGACCTTCGGCACCGGGTTGCTGAATGCCGCCGTGCAGGCCCCAACTCGGTAATGGCCCGGACCAGCGTTGTGCGTCGGCCAATGTCGACTGCACCGCCTGCGGCGCGCCCTCACCGATCCAGTGCGCAGGCAGGGCAATTTCCATCAACCACGCTTCATCGATCAACGGTTGCACCTGCGCCGAGTCCGGCCCCTGACGCAACAACAAATGATCGCCGAGCAGTTGCCCGACGCCGCCGGCCATCACCGGCAAGCTGTAGGCCGCCGGGTACAGGCCTTTCAGGTTCAACCCGGTCTCGTGCAGCAACTGCCCGAAGTATTGCAAGTCCCGGCGCGGCAACCAGGCCATCTGCACCTGCCCCGAAGCGTCGCGCGGGCCATGGGCGACGTGCATCGTGGTGATGTCGCTGAGCATCAGCGCCTGCGCGGCGCACTGCACGGCGGCGGCGGTTTTGCTGGTGGCCAACGGCGGCAGGTTGATGCTCGCCAGCAGGCTGTCGGTCGGGTGCAGGAAACACACCAGCGGCAGCTTCGGCAGTTTGCGCAGCCGTTGACGATCCTGGCGAGTGACCTTGCCGTGGCGGTCCAGCCACGCGCAGTCCAGCTCACTGTCGAGATTGAGTTCCGCCAGTGGCGGCAAACTTACGCGCAAGTGGTTCATACGCCCACCCGCGACCAGATCACCTGGGGCAAACGATCCTCGCTGCGATGCAGCAACGCATCGAGGCTGACCCGCCGCTGATCGCGCCGCGCCTGCCCACGCAAACGGAACCAGTCGCTGGTGATCCCGACCTTGACGCTGGTGATCTCCAGTTGCGGCAAGCGCAGGCGATTGACGAAATCCCCGCGATTGATGAACCAGCGCCCGGCGTCGCGTTCATTGATCAGTGCCTGCGCCCGCTCCAGCGACAGCCCCGGCACATAAGCTGCCAGCACCGGCGCCGTGGCGGTGTTGCCGTTGAGCCAGGTGGTCGCCGGAATCACCGTCAGGTACGGCGCCAGTTTCATCAGCACCGCATCGTTGACCCCGTCGACACTGCGCAGGTCTTCAAGATTGCGCAGCATCGGCAAGGTTGGCGATTGCGGTTTGCGCGAGGCAGACGGCGACGTGCTGCGGCCGCTGTCGAAGGTGTTTTTCGTCACAGGTTTATCCGTCAGTTGTGCATTGAGCAGATGCGGATACGAGCCGATCACCCGCTGACTGATGCGACGACTCAACGCGTCGCTGATACCGATCAACCCACACAGGCGCTCAAAGGCCTGAACCTGGGCGTCGTCGATCCGTTCGTTGGCCACCAGATTGCGCAGGTTGAACTTGCCCTGCTCATCCTCCAGCCGCCCTTCGAAACCTTGAGTGTTCAACTGCTGCGCCCAGGGTTGATCGAGTCGGGTCAGCGGATCGCGTTGCCGCGCATCCCACAACAATTGCCGGCTGATCTCCAACCCGCCGTGCAGCACCCAACGGCCCTGCACGCGCAATTGTTCGGCTTCCAGCGCCCGGGTCGAAACGCTCTGACGCGTCAGCATCCCGGCGGCGATCACCGCGACCACCGCCGCGATCAGCAGCGCACTGATGATCGCCATCCCCTGCTGGTTCGATTGGCTGTTCATGACCGGCCTTACAACTGCCAGGAACCGATGTCGGCATTCACGCCTTCGCCGTCAGGCTGGCCGTCGGCGCCGAGGGAAAAGATGTCGATCTCGCCGTTGGCACCGGGATTGAGGTATTGATAAGGACGACCCCACGGGTCATTCGGCAGGCGCTCCAGGTATGAGCGCCAGTTGGTGTTCTTCGCATCGGCTGGGCGCTCCACCAACACTTTCAGGCCCTGGCTCTGGCTCGGGTAAGTGCCGTGATCGAGGCGATACAGCTTCAGCGCCTGCATCAACCCGCCAATGTCCTGCTTCGCCGCCGTGGCCCGCGCCTGATCCGGCCGGTCGAGCACCTTGGGCACCACCATCGCCGCCAGAATCCCGAGAATCACCACGACCACCATGATCTCGATCAGCGTGAAACCCTGCTGCCCACGGGGCATCCGGCTCGGTCGACCGGGTTGTTTGAATTGCGCGATATCCATCTCGTCATTCCCTGGCTTGATTCGATTCGACGCGCAGTGTTGCAAGAAGATATGTCAGGGATGTTGAAAATCCTCGGGAGTTTCCGTCGTCAAGCCGTCAAGCACGGGCGTTAGCGTCAAGGGCTGCCCAACAGCCCGAGCCCCCGATGCGCACCCCCTCTCCGCAAGCCGGATTCACCCTGATTGAAGTGCTCGTCGCGCTGGCGATCATCGCCGTGGCCATGTCCGCCGCCGTGCGCGTGGCGGGGTTGATGACGCAGAGCAGCGGGATCTTGCGGGATCGCTCGATTGCGATGATTGCGGCGCAGAGTCGGATGGCGGAATTGCGGCTGGAGGGGCGGTTGCCGATGGGGTTCAAGGCGATGGAGTGTGATCAGGGGCGGTTGTTGTTGCGGTGTGAGCAGGTGATTGGGGGGCGGAGAATGGGCGGTTGTTGAAGGTGGGGGTGCAGGTTTTTGATCGGGGACAAGAGCGGCCCCTTTGGCTCGGCTTGAAACGTTGCTCAGTCGCCCGGAAACCCCCTAGCCCGCTCAAATACGTCAGGCACGATGTATCAGGAACAGATCGGGATCCTTGAGGACCTCGCGCCTCAAATCTCCCGATCTTCACTCACAACCATTGAATCTGTTTTCTACTGTTGAACCACTGAAAATGTTCTGGAAGCTGACCAAGGACCGTCAGCAACGGCCGCAATCATGTGTGCACCCAGAGCAAGCTCACTTAAAACCAGTAACCAATGGCCTGCTGTGTCAGCAGGGACAGTACCTTTCAACATTGTTCCATCGAACACTTTGACGTTCGTCCCTGGTTCCGAGTGACCTGCGACTGTCACACTGGTATCAGAGGTTTTTCCGTTTTGAGGTACTTCACCCTTGGAATCCCTGATAGAAACGATCACGGGTGCGGTGGCATTGGACTTGGATGTAGACATATCAGTAACTCCGTTTCGTGAGATTGTTTTGACGGAGTGATTCAATCGTGGACCGCAGGAAGCGTCACCTGTCAGATCTGACAGGTATTCGGATGTTTACGACCAACGGTCATTTCTCTTGTATTCGTTTTTCACCCTGCTCGATCACTGGGTGAGCAGCTCAAAGACATGACGGTGACGCGATGGAGCGGTGAATGTCCGGATGCGCCTTCAGAGCCAAATAGCGACGACGTTATTAAGGATGCCGCGATGCGGTACCGGGAATTTTTATATAGGTCCTTGTTCGGGAAACAGAGGCTTTCACAGCACCCACCGATTTGATCCTGTACCGTTTCACCGGCCCGTCGATAGCGTCCGCCTTGACTTGGCTCATGGTCAAAGCCAACTTGTAATGCAGCTCAAGCACGCTATCGTTTCCCAGCTCTTTGAGATAGCTGTATGGCACATCCTGAAAATATTCCCCGTCATTTATCCATTTCTGATTTACCGACGCGCCCGGGACATTCCAAACCTGACGATTGTGCTCTTTATCCGTGGCAGTCTTGCCTTTCAATTCCAGCCAAACAGGCTGACCAGCCTTCATGAATGCCCAGATCCCCGCACGCAAAGTACCGCCCTCCGTGACGTCGCTGAGATCCAGCTCATCGCCATCAGCCTGTACGATGCTGAGTTTATCCAACTCCGCGGCAGGTAACGGCAAGAGGTTTACAGTCAGCGTGCCCGACGAGGTTTTACTGCCGGCCTCCGTGACTTCGTACTTGAGTATGAAGGTTTTAGCTGCGTTGCCGACGTTGGCAGCAATGGCCTCAGAATCAATCGAAAACTCCACACTCCCACTCTCCGCGCCCTGCATGGGTGGAATCGTAGGGGAGCCGACTCCCGGAGTGCCGGACATTATCAACTGAATGCTTTGCTCCTTATTCATACCGGGATAGGCAACGCTCACCTGTACACCTGATTTGGCATCAAGAGCGGCCAGGTTCACACTCGCGCTGACATCTGGCGCGTGTGGCACTTGCAGTATCGGACTTTGAGCAATTTGGGCCTGAGGATCATAAACAAAGATGCGGCCATCAGACGCGCTCAAGTCCACCCGGACAATGGGCATGAACTGCCCCGTCTGCTGAAAATAATCGCGCTGAAAAAAGCGAGCGCTCGTTAACGCCGTTTCATTTGTATAGAAAAAGGCTTGAATGGGGAGCTGTCGCGGAATGTTCTGGGGCCATGCGCCGATGACGACCTCGTTATGAAGCCTGCGCATACCAGGATCAGGAAGGTGAGATCTAACATCAACACTCATCGCAAATTCGGATTGATTTGGACCGAAACTACAATGGTGCCCATAAACCCCATTCAACTGATCGTAGTAAACGCGCCATGTTGCGATATCGATAACACCTTGCTCCAAACAGGGCTTGCTAATGGGTAACGCCATATACTCGTTACAACTGTCGCTTCGAGTATCGGTAGCGGCATCAAACGGATAGGCGCATCGTACGGTAAGGGGAAAACCTGTGGGTGCCGCCATTTCCTTGAGGATCAAACCTTGGCTTTTCGAATACAAAAAACTCTTGGTGCCGACATCCTCACGCACATAGGAAAATGCCACGCCATTCCGCTCTACCGATCCGAGGCTTGGGTTCCACGCATGGTAGTTAGGTGAAGCACTTGTCACTCTGATCAACACGCCATTGCAGTCGTAGGCGGGCGTGTTACCACGACAAGCAGGCGTAGTATCGGCATAACGTGCATTCAGCTTATCGGCCACTTGATAACCGATGTACAACTGATCCTGCTGATTGAATCCGAATACCGCACGCTCTGCCTGAGCCAAATCCATTCGCAGAATTGGCAGCCAATTCCCGGTAGTTGCAAAGTAGTCATACTGATCTTTCTGTGCCGCGAACAACGAACCTGATTTATTCGCATCGTAAAAAAGCGCCTGCATCGGAATTTTTTGGGGTGTGCTTTCGTCCCAGTTACGTATCTGCAACTGGGTAGGTCTGGCCGACCAATCGCTGTCGATGCCTTGATGCGCCAGCAGGCTGGCCTTGAATAGCATGGGATTGAGGCTGCTCAACGAGCATTGCTTTGTGGGTTGTCGGCCTTGTTGCTCGAAGTGCGCCAGCCAACTCGCTGAATCACTCACTCCCTCGCTTGCGCAAGAGCTCGCGTCGGCGGCCTGTCGACTTGCCGCTGACAGGCCGCAACCGAAACCAGCACGGCTCTCAACAGGTTCAAACGCGAAAGGATAGGCGCAAAGAACGTCTAGTGGCTGATCCTTGCCGATGGCCGTGAATGAATCACTGAACACCATGCCGTTGGCTGACGACAATGTCTGCGTACCCAAATCGGCACGCAGATAGACAAAACTTTCCGCCCCCAATTGCGCGGCCACATCATCGTGTTTCCAGAACTCGATCATCGGAGTGCTGCCATGCAACATGACGCCGCTGCAAAAATACGCCGGGTTGCCGCCCGCACACTCTGTTTGCACGTTTTGATAGCGCTTGTTGAGCAACTGTGCGATTTCCGGGCCGGTTGCGGCTTCACCCAAGCTATTGAACAGTAGCAATACCAGCAGCCACGACCTCATCCACGTCCATTCCATTTGCATGATGCTGCGCCTCGATCTCAAGCTTCGAACGGGCCCAGGAGTAAACCCGGTCCACTGTCAGGCAATCATTAGTTGTGCATGGCGAACATTTCTGTTCAGGCATGAATACACGGGATGATTGAAGGCTTGAAACACAGCGGCTGTCACCTGTCATATCTGACAGGTGAGTGGAACTTCAAGATGAATGGTCATTTCTTTAGAACAATGGGGACTGATCTGTTTTCTTTTCTGATGCCGCGTTTCGATTTGCTTTAGCGACGTTTTCAGGTCTTCAAGGTTCTTGGCGAAGATCGATTCTCCAACACCGATTGATGTAGAGCCTTGCGAAAGAACGGATTCTATCTGGCTCCGATAGCGGACCATGAAGCTCGCTTCTTCGTCGGACATGGGCTTGAGTGCCGCGTCCACTTTCTGAGCCGCTTCCATGAGCAACACTTCTTCACGTGTGCACTGGGGATTGTTCGGATCGCTCAACACGATGAGCTGCCCGGGCTTGGCGTGCAGGTCGATTCCACGCCACGGTAGACCTTTTTTCTTGGCGGGATGCGCAGGATAACGGGTGAGCGTCTGACATCAAAACGTCATTTGTTCATCGCAGGAGTGCCATGTTTCCCGAGTAATGTCATCGCCAATGAGATCGATCTCAAGCGAGTGAACATGACAGATTTGAAAGAGGTTGCACGGCTGGCAGGTGTTTCGCGGGCGACCGCCGCGCGAACCTTTGCCTCCCCCGAAGTTGTGCGTCCGGCGACCCGAGAGCAAGTATTCGCCGCCGCGCGTCAGCTAGGTTTTCGGCCTAATCGCCTCGGCCGCCAACTACGCTTGCAAACCACCAACCTGATCGGCGTGGTGGTGCCCAATCTGCTTAACCCTGTGTTCGCCGAGCAATTTCAGGCGATGGAGCAGGCCGCACGCTTGCACGGTTACAACCTGTTGCTGGCAACTACCGACTACAACAGCGAGCGCGAAAGCGCGGTGGTCGAGGATTTGTTGCGCCAAAGGGTCGATGGTCTGGTCCTTACCGTGACTGATGCCCAGAGCAGTCGCGTGCTGCAAAACCTTGCCAACGAAGACACGCCTTTTGTGCTGGCCTATCACCAGCCCGACAATCCTGACTACAGCGCTGTGTCGGTGGATAATCGCGCCGGCATGGCGCTCGCCACCCGTTATCTGCTGGAAACGGGACACTCGCAGATCGGCATGGTTGCCGGTCCAGCCTTGCAGTCAGACCGCTCTCGACTGCGTTACGCCGGTTATCTCGACGCTATGCGTGAGGCCGGCCTCGACAGCCTGCCGGTGATCGAAATGCCTGCCCATACCCAGGCAGACTTCGCCGTCATCGAGCCCTTATTGCGCAGCCCGCAGGCACCCAGTGCGCTGGTCTGTTCCAACGACTTGCTGGCGATCAGTCTGATCGCGGAACTGCGGCGCAACGGCTGGAACGTGCCCCGGCAGCTCTCGGTCATTGGCTTTGACGGTATTTCCCTTGGTACTCAAATGCACCCGACGCTGTGCAGCGTCGTTCAACCCATCGCGGCGCTGGCTTGCACCGTGATCGATCAACTGTTGGCGCAGATCGCTGGCGCCGCACCGGTTTCCCATTGCCTGCCCTGCCATATCCGGTCGGGCGAAAGTACTCAGCCCTACGAGGAGATGTTTGATGATCCGATTCAGTAAAACCCTGGCGGCGTTGCTGCTATGCGGTGTGACCAGCCTGGCACAAGCCGCCGAAACGGCGATTTGCTACAACTGCCCGCCGGAGTGGGCGGACTGGGGGGTGCAGCTCAAGGCGATTGCCGACACCACCGGTGTGCAGGTCCCACTGGACAACAAGAACTCCGGCCAGTCACTCGCGCAACTAGTGGCCGAACAGGCCGCTCCGGTGGCCGACGTGGTGTATTACGGCGTGACGTTCGGTTTACAGGCGCAAAAAAAAGGCGTGACTGGAACTTATAAGCCCAAGGGTTGGGATCAGATTCCAGTCGGTCTGAAAGATCCGGAAGGTCATTGGTTTGCGATTCACTCCGGCACCCTTGGCATCATGGTTAACGTCGATGCACTGGGTGGTTTGCCGGTTCCGCAAAGCTGGGCCGATCTCCTCAAGCCCGAATACAAAGGCATGGTTGGTTATCTTGATCCGTCCAGCGCTTTCGTGGGTTACGTATCTGCCGTGGCCATCAATCAGGCAATGGGTGGCACCCTGGATAACTTCGCCCCCGCCATCGATTACTTCCGGAAACTGGCGAAAAACTCGCCCATTGTGCCCAAGCAGACGGCTTACGCGCGGGTACTGTCCGGCGAGTTGCCAATTTTGGTCGATTACGACTTCAACGCCTATCGGGCGCGTTACAAGGACAACGCTAACGTAGCGTTCGTGATCCCCAAAGAAGGCAGCATCAGCGTGCCTTACGTGATGAGCATGGTCGCCAACGCCCCGCATCGTGCCAACGCCGAGAAGGTGTTGGATTTCGTCCTGTCCGATCAAGGTCAGGCGCTGTGGGCTAAGGCGTACCTGCGACCAGTACGTGCGGTGAAGATGCCTGCCGACGTCGCCGCGCAGTTCCTGCCGGACAGCGAGTATGCACGGGCCGGCGTAGTTGATTACGAACACATGGCGGCGGTGCAGGAAGCCTTCTCGGCGCGTTATCTGAGTGAGGTCAAGTAAGTGACGGCTTCGGTAGTAAAAGCCCGGGAAGTCCGGTCGGGTTGGTCCATCGTGCCGCGCTTGCGACCGACAGCTGCCTGGGCACTAGCGCCAGCAGCAGCTGTGCTGTTCGCATTCTGGTTATTGCCGCTGGCGCATCTGATAGTGCTGGGTGGGCAAAGCCGCGACAGCAGCGACAGCGGTTACTGGCAAGTGCTTGGCAGCGCGCAATACCTGGGCAGTCTGGCGCAGACCTGCATTCTTGCTCTCGTGGTGACCCTTGCGGCGCTGTTGGTGGGCGGTATCAGTGGCGTGTTTCTGGCTCGCCAGCGCTTCTTCGGCCGCTCGGCACTGGTCGCCTTATTGACCTTTCCGCTGGCGTTTCCCGGCGTGGTGGTCGGCTTTCTGGTGATTCTGCTGTCCGGTCGTCAGGGGCTGTTCGCCACACTCGGCCTTGAGCTGGTGGGGGAGCGCTGGATTTTTGCCTACTCGCTGACGGGGTTGTTCATCGGCTATCTGTACTTCTCGATTCCGCGGGTGATTCTCACGGTGATGGCCGCTTGCGAAAGCCTGGATCGTAGCCTGGAAGAAGCCGCCCATTCACTGGGGGCGGGTCATTGGCGAGTGGTCTGCGATGTCATTGTGCCCGGCCTGGCGCCGGCATTGGTCTCATGTGGGGCGATCTGTTTCGCGACCTCCATGGGCGCATTCGGTACGGCCTTTACCTTGGGCACTCGGCTGAACGTGACCCCTGTGGCGATCTACAACGTGTTCACCAATTACGCCAACTTCGCTGTGGCGGCTGCGCTGTCGGTGGTGTTGGGTGTGGTGACCTGGGCCGCGCTGCTGCTGACCCGGCGGCTGGTCAAACAATCGGGGACTGTATTGTGAAACGCTCAACGCTGTTTGTCGGGCAACTGGTTTTTACCTTGCTGGTCTGTGCCTTTATGTTGGTGCCCGTGCTGATGTCGCTGCTGGCGGGGCTGACGCGCAATTACTTCGCAGGCCTGTCCAGCGGATTCACATTCGACTGGTTGATACAGGTTTGGCAAACCTATTCGCCGACTGTCTGGCTATCCCTGCAACTGGCGGTGGCCTGTGCTCTGTGTGTCTGCGTGATTGGCGTACCGGCGGCTTACGCGTTGGTGCGGATGAACAATCGCTTCAGCCGCGCGTTCGAAGAACTGATGGTGTTGCCCGTGGCGATGCCAGGCCTGGCCAGCGCCTTGGCCTTGCTGCTCACCTATGGTCAGTTCGGTGGGTTTCGCAGCAGCTGGTTATTCATTCTCGTCGGCCATGTGCTGTTCACCCTGCCATTTCTGGTTCGCCCGGTGATGGCTGTGATGCAACGTCAGCACCTGCCAACGCTGGAAGACGCAGCGGCCAGTCTTGGCGCCGGGCCGATCCAGCGTTTCTTCAGTGTGGTGGTGCCCAACTGCCGGGCCGGGATTCTCGCCGGGGTGTTGATGGTTGTCACCCTGTCGTTGGGTGAGTTCAACCTGACCTGGATGCTCCATACCCCGATGACCAAAACATTGCCGGTGGGCTTGGCCGACAGTTATGCCTCGGCCAGGCTGGAAGTCGCCAGCGCCTACACCCTCATATTCCTGTTGATGATCGTGCCGCTGCTCATTGCGCTGCAGGCCATCAGCGCCCGTATTTCCCGAGGAAAGAGCCGATGACCGGAACCACCATTCGCCTTGAGGGTTGCCGCAAGGCGTTCTCTGACGGCACCGTTGCTGTGCATGATTTAAACCTGACCATCGAGGCTGGGGAAACCTTGGCGATTCTCGGCCCGTCCGGTTGCGGTAAAACCACCACCTTGCGCCTGATCGCCGGTCTGGAACGCCCGGACGTGGGGCAGATATTCTTTGGCGACAGCGATGTCACACGCCTGCCCATCGAGCGCCGCGACGTGGGCATGGTGTTCCAGAACTATGCGTTGTTTCCGAACCTGGATGTGGCCGGCAACATTGTTTACGGCCTGAAGATTCGCGGTCTTACCGCCGCCGAACGCAACAAGCGTTGTTCGGAATTGCTGGAATTGGTCGGTCTGCAAGAACATGGCAAGCGCAGCATTCACGAGTTGTCCGGCGGTCAACGCCAACGTGTCGCCTTGGCCCGAGCACTGGCACCTCGGCCGCGGGTGTTACTGCTCGACGAACCCTTGGCTGCGCTGGATGCGCAGTTGCGTGAGCGCTTGCGCAGCGAGCTGGATCAGTTGCTACGTGGTTTGGGAATCACCGCGGTGTTCGTCACCCACGACCAGGGAGAAGCCATGGCGTTGGGGGATCGCATCCTGGTCATGGAGCACGGCCGCGTCGCGCAATTGGCTTGCCCGCGGGAAATCTATCAGCAGCCGGCCAACGCTTTCGTGGCCAGTTTCGTTGGCAACCTCAATGCTTTTTCTGTGACCGAGCGTACGTCCCATGGCTTGAGAGTCAGTGGTGGCGAGTTGCCGTGGAGTGGCGCGAGTCTGCCCGCCACCGTGTACTGCCGCCCTGAGCATTTGCGGGTGACGGACAACCAGGGTCATCTGCGCGGGCGTCTGGTGGGGCAGTTTTTCCAGGGTGCACACAGCCGCTTGCTGGTGGATGTGGGTGCTTCACAGCCATTGTTGGTGGACAGCGCCGATGGCGTCATCCTCGCCCCCGGCACGCTGATTGCCTTGGCCATCGAGCCGCAAATGCTGTTTACCCTGCATTCGTGATCTTTAGTTTTCAGAGAACTTATCTTGAATCGTCCGTTTCTCATTGCGCAGATCAGCGATCTGCACCTTAAAGCCGGTCAAAGGCTGACTTACGGCGTCGTCGATACCCTCGGCGCGTTGCGGCGTGCTGTCGATCATTTGAATCGCCTCCATCCGCGTCCCGACATCGTGGTGATCAGTGGCGACCTGGTGGACTTCGGTCGACCTGATGAATATGCCGTGCTGCATCCCGAACTGGCGCGCCTGGCAATGCCTTGCTACCTCGTGCCTGGCAACCACGACAATCGCGAGCATTTGCTGGCGGCATTTGCCGATCATGCCTACCTGCCGATGTCTGCCGGCGCACCACTGGATTGGGTGGTTGAAGAGCACCCGGTGCGCCTGATCGGTCTGGACACGACGATCCCCGGCGCTCATGGCGGTCAGTTGCTGGACAGCCAGTTGCACTGGCTCGATGAGCAACTGGCTCGTCGTCCCGATGCACCGACGTTATTGATTCTGCATCACCCGCCATTTATCAGCGGTATTGGTCATATGGACCGCGAGCCGTTCATCAACGCGTCGGCGCTTGAGCAGATCATCGCCCGTCACCCGCAGGTGGAACGCTTGCTATGCGGACATTTACACCGACCGATGCAGCGGCGTTTCGGTGGCAGCCTGAGTTGTGTGTGTCCCGGTACCTCACATCAAATCGTGCTGGATCTACAGCAAACCGCCCCGGCGCATTTCAATCTGGAACCGGCCGGGTATTTGCTGCATCGCTGGCAAGCGCAGCAGGGGCTGGTGACCCATAACGCCGTGTTTGGTGAGTATCCCGGACCGTATCCGTTTTACGACGCACATGGATTGATCGACTGATGGCACAGAGATTTTTCAAGGCGTTTTTTGACGAAGTTCTTCGGAGGTTTTAACCCATATCATTCTCTGCGCACGGTTCAGATCTTTCTTGATGATTAGTTAACGCATTGGTCAATCGCCTGATTGGCTGAGTGCTTCCCGCTGTCCTTTTAATGTGCCCGGAACATAGGTTCTGCGCTGGAGTTCGTCCTGATGAAAGCCACGCTTCAAGTATTAAGTTTTTTGACCGGCGGCCTGAGTATTGCCATGAGTCCGTTCGCCTCTGCTGATTTCATTAAAGACAGCAAAGCCAATTTGAACTTGCGCAACTTCTACTTCAACAATGATAACCGCGATGGGGCCGCTGCTCCTTCGAAGACCGAAGAGTGGGGGCAGGCCTTCATGCTCAATTATCAATCCGGTTTTACCGACGGCACTGTGGGGTTCGGCCTGGATGCCATTGGCCTGCTGGGTTTGAAGCTCGACAGCGGTGCGGGTCGTCATGTCGGTGGTTCGATGTTCCCCAATGACGGCGACAAGGCTGCGGACCAATGGGGCCGTGTCGGTGCGACTGCCAAGATGCGTTTCTCGAAGACAGAGCTGCGTTACGGCACCTTACAGCCGAAGTTGCCGGTAGTGGTCTCCAATGATGGCCGGCTGTTGCCTCAAACCTTCGAGGGCGGACAAGTCATCAGCAATGAAATCGATAACCTGACCGTCACTGCCGGCCAACTTGAATACGCCACCGGGCGTGCTTCCAGCGATAGCGCAGGTCTGGCCGTTGCGGGCGGCACAAAGGAAAGCAATAAATTCACCTTTGCCGGTGGCGATTACAAACTGACGAAGGACCTGACCGTTCAGTATTACTACGCCAATCTGGAAGACTATTACCAGCAGCACTTCGCTGGTTTGCTGCATGTGTTGCCGCTCGGTGAATACGGTTCGCTGAAAACCGATCTGCGTTATTTCAAGACCACGTCCGATGGCAAGAACAGCAGTGCGGCCGGTCGCGCCAACGGTTACAAGTTCGGGGGTTACACCAAAGGCGGTACCGGTGAAATCGACAACGATACCTGGAGCGCGGCGTTCATTTATTCGTTGGGTGGCCATGCAATTACGGCGGGCTATCAAAGTGTTTCCGATGACAGCAATTTTGCGCAACTCAATCAGGGTGGCCTGGTCGATAAAGGCGAGGCAGGTGCCAGTCTTTATCTTTACACCGACCGCACCATTCAGACCTTCATCCAGGCGGGGGAGCGGACCGCATTCGCGCAGTATGCCTACGACTTCGCTGCACTGGGTGCTCCTGGCTTGAAGGCATCGGTGATGTACCTCAAGGGCGACAATATTCAGACTGCCAGCGGCAAGGACGCAGGCGAATGGGAGCGCGATATCTCTCTGGACTATGTGATCCAGAGCGGTGCGTTGAAGAACGTCGGTTTTGGCTGGCGGAACGCGATGTCTCGAAGTGATATCGCCCGCGACCAAGACCAGAATCGCCTGATCGTGAGCTATACAATTCCGTTGATGTAAGGCGTAAAAGTTACTTACGAAACTCAGACGCGCGAATTTGTCTGACAGTCGTTGATTTGCCTTCAAAGCGAGCGGCTGCTATTGGCCAATTCTGTTGAAACAGTCGGTCTGCCCAAACTGCCAGATCATTGACTGGTGAAAACGCCTTTTTGCACGCCGCTACGTGAAATCCGAGTCCGGAAGCCTCTGCCAAAAGTAGAGATTTCAATCTCGGACGCGTACTTTTTTGATGTGCAAACCATGGCCGACTTTTTCAACAGAATCGGCTGAAAGCGGCTGCACGCAATTTCCTGGAGCTCGATACCTGCTCTGTTGATAGCTCGCGCTGCATCCTGTTCTATTCAAAGAAAGGCGCCTGCTTGCGCGTCGACACCATGGGTGAGCAGCTCAACGACATGACGGTTACGCGATGGGCCGATGAGTGTCCGGATGCGCCTTCAGAGCCAGATCGCGGCGACGCGGGTTAAGAAACAAAGGGGACTGAATGAAATAATTCAGTCCCCTCCCCCCTAAATCCCTGTGGGAGCGAGCTTGCTCGCGAAGGCGTCAGAATTTACACCAGCCTAATCAGCAGGTGATCCCGAGGGCTGCTTCACCGGCAATTGCAAATTATCCAACGCCCGATTCACCGCCAACTCCCCGAGCATGATCAACTGCGCAATCCCAACCAACGCCCGACGCTGCGAAGCCGGCACCAGACTGGCGATGTTCTGGGCAATGGTTTGGGCCGAAGCGAGTGTTTCACTGGCATCAATCAGCAGTTCTTCGTTTTTGTTGTCCGCCGTCACGGCATACATCCCGCGGGTTCTGCGTGGGGGCGGCGTGGAGCCGGGCGGACAGAGGTAATGGTCGAGCGCGCGATCGGCGGCTTCGTGGAGTTTTTTGGAATCGATGGATTCGTAGGGGGAAACCGATTCGGTTTCGGGCGGGTTGGGTGTTGGTTTGATCATGAGTGAATCTCCAAATCATAGAAAAGGAGCCATCATCTTTCGCTACCAAACGAAGGGGTGGTGGCCATACGAAGGTTGGTAGACCGGTGACTTGGAGAACCGGCGCGCCCGAAGACGCCCTGCGCATGGCCACCATAAATACACAGCCCCAAAAAGGCCTGTATCGGGTGACGCTATGCGCCAAGTCTAAGCCGGGCTACCAAACCCGATCGCTGACTCGTCAGCGACCGCACCACAATAGAACCCGTCCCCAAGGCGCACAAGCCGGCGGATTCTGGCGTAGCTGTAGGCAACGGCGCAAGGATATGTAGCCTGAGAGAGTGTTTGGAAATGTCTTTTTAAACATTGGTGTTTATCAAGACCTTACTGCGGCACCTCCCCACTTAAATAAATCCGCCCCATAACCGGCAGTACTCACCTATCGAGCACTCATGACTGAGCATACGCAGCTTCAAAATCATTGATCGCTTGGTTTACTTTGTATCGAAGCATCAGCGATGCGGAAAGCTTTACCATTGCTTCAAACAGGATATGCCCTGATTGAATCTGGCATTGACCAACACAATGTCCAGCATACCCGCCAGCTTCATATGCGTAGACGTTGTAAAAAACCCTCCCTGACTCCCGTCTCAACCCTGCAGTGAGAAGTGCAATAGCGCCGTCTGCCACTTGGGGCTCAGGCCGTGAAAACTCCAGAACGTCATCGAACGGAACGAACATAGCTGAAGCGGACATTACAAATAGACTCGCAATATCCAATGCTTCCTCAACGTTTTTGAGCTCAGGTGTAGCGTACTCGTGCTCAAGAAAATTTCGCATATCGACAACTTTACGCAACAGACTGGGCGCCAATAATCCAAGCGCCCTTACTCGCTCGATCTTTTTTGGCACGTTCCATCTAAGTGATGGATAGCCGAAGGAGATCAGTAACTGATCAAGCTGTCCGACAATGGCTCGTTTCACATTGGTCGTTGCGTTCACAAGCGCGGCCAATCCGCCCCGCTCAAAATCTTCTTCGGCCAAGATCAAAAATTCCATTGGAGAAATTTTCAGATCTGTCATTCCAAAACTTCCACCTCCTAACGCCACTCCACTTTTACTCAAGTCAAATCCATGAGCGACGCAAAACTCTTTGATATCCATCTCAGCTCCTGGCTAATCGGCGAGTCGAAATCAGTGTATCAGTGACGACATGGCCCACCTGGCCGAATTGTGTAGGCAGGCTGCCTCCCTTATCCCAATAGTGGGTAGAAGATGGTCTTGGTTGCCAGCCCTAGCTGGCAACCTTGGCCAAATAGACAGCCTTATTTGCTCCAGCACATCTCGACGTCATCCTGAGTCTTCAGGTCGGTGTCGATTCCCAACCGGTACCAGCAGTAATCAGTAATCCGCCCCCGCTCCACTGCTGTCAGGCGCTCAGCAAAAAGAGCAAAAAGGGGACTGATCTATTTTTTTGAAAATAGATCAGTCCCCTTTTTAGCTATAGCTCGCGCTGCATCCTGTTCTATTCAAAGAAAGGCGCCTACTTGCGCGTCGACACCATGGGTGAGCAGCTCAACGACATGACGGTTACGCGATGGGCCGATGAGTGTCCGGATGCGCCTTCAGAGCCAGATCGCGGCGACGCGGGTTAAGAAACAAAGGGGACTGAATGAAATAATTCAGTCCCCTCCCCCCCCCCTAAATCCCTGTGGGAGCGAGCTTGCTCGCGAAGGCGTCAGAATTGACACCCGCCTAATCAGCAGGTGATCCCGAGGGCTGCTTCACCGGCAATTGCAAATTATCCAACGCCCGATTCACCGCCAACTCCCCGAGCATGATCAACTGCGCAATCCCAACCAACGCCCGACGCTGAGAAGCCGGTACCAGACTGGCGATGTTCTGGGCAATGGTTTGGGCCGAAGCGAGTGTTTCACTGGCATCAATCAGCAGTTCTTCGTTTTTGTTGTCCGCAGTCACGGCATACATCCCGCGGGTTCTGCGTGGAGGCGGCGTGGAGCCGGGCGGACAGAGGTAATGGTCGAGCGCGCGGTCAGCGGCTTCGTGGAGTTTTTTGGAATCGATGGATTCGTAGGGGGAAACCGAGTCGGTTTCGGGCGGGTTGGGTGTTGGTTTGATCATGAGTGAAGCTCCTTGATGAGTGGAGCCGCCACCGTTCGCGGTCAAACAAACAGGGTGGCAGCTGTACGCGGGTTGACCGACCGGACATCAAGGAATCCGGCACACCCGAAGGTGTCCCACGCACAGCCACCGCGACATGATTTCAGACAATGCCTGAACACGTGCAGAACGCTGGTGCGCCTTGATGTTGGGCGGACGGTCAAATCCGATCACTGATTCGTCAGCGACCGCACCACAATAGAACCCGTCCCCAAGGCGCACAAGCCGGCGGATTCTGGCGTAGCTGTAGGCAACGGCGCAAGGATATGTAGCCTGAGAGAGTGTCTTGAGATGTCTTTTTAAACGTTGGTGTTTATCGGGGACTCACTCCGCCACTTATCCTTCAACAGATCCGCCCCGTTATCCCAACAGATCGAGGGAATTGGCCCAGGTTGCCAGTCGTAATAGAAAACCCAAGCCAGGTGAACAGCTCTATTTCTTCCGGCACATCTCGACGTCATCCTGAGTTTTCAGGGCTGTGTCGATCCCCAAGCGATACCTGCAGTAATCAATAATCCACCCCCGCTCCTCTGCCGTCAGGCGTTCTACGTTCCTGATCTCTCCATCGTTAGCGTGGATGTTGTAGAACTTCATCTGAAACGTCGGATGCTTCTTGATGAAGACAATGGTCTCGATGTCTCCGTCCTCAAGAGCTTCGTAGTAGCCGACGTAAAGCATGGTCACTAGGGCGAAGACCACCGCGATTAGAAGCTTTTTCATTCTTGTGACGCCTTTGTCTGTAGCCCTCCGACTGTACAAACGAGGCGCTTAATTATGCGTAGGAGTGAGAGCCGCGCATTGCACAATGCGCTAAACAAACCCTGACTTCACAGCTACTCCGAAGCAGATCATGACCAATGGAAAATAAATCCGTCCCCTTTTTTCCAGTCCCCTTTTTTCCATGGCGTCTTGGGTGCTGACCCGAGTGCCGGCACGAATTAGCAAAGGTTGCTGCAGAACGGCCGGCACGCTGAAGCGTATCGGGCAACGTGCTGGGGCAGCCAACAACCTGGGGGTTGCAACCAGTTCGCCCAGGTAATCCAGAATCGGGGCATCCGCAAAGCGCACCAGGAGCTGCTCGCCGGCATTCTGGATGGACATGTCCGAGAGTGTCTTGGTATAGGCTATCAAGTCGATAAAAAGCCGCTCGATTTGAGCGGGATATAGGGTTTTCCCTGACTTGGCCTCATAGCGGGCAATCAGAGCGGCTTCGGTAGCAGCCGGATCGATCTCGACAAACACTGGTTTAGGCAGCTCGCGCATAGGGCACCTCGGTCAACTGGGTGACACCATCCGCAATACGCCACTGTACCCGCACCCTAATCTGCGCCCCTTCAATCAGCACCTGTACCTGGAAGACTGAGATACGGGTTTCCCAGCGACGTAGTGCGTCGACCGTTTCCCGCACCAGGTGCGGCGTCACTCGGTTAACAGGCCAATCGATATATAGATGTAGGTCACTGCCAAAGTCCGGCCGATGAGCGTCGGCGCCCTTGGGCGTGGTGAGGATGATGCGAATGGACTGGTCGATATCGCGCAGGCCCTCTACAAACTCCCCGGATGTACCGAGGGCGGGTTGCCAGTGGGCGGCGGTGATGCTGGTATACGGTTTAGGCGTCGTCATGCGCCCATAATGCGAAAGCCTGCGGGCACAGGCTTTTAATCGAGTTTAAAGAAGGTAATCTGGCGATCGGCGACCAGCTGAACTTAAAAGGAAATGTTCAATGTCGAAATATGTTCAACCAACCTTCGGGGAAAAGGCTTTTACCTGCATTTTTTGTGGGGTTCTAACAACAATGAGCTGGTATCCCTAAGAATCCTATGGGGAGTGAATCGGGGTTATGGGGAACAGAGTTTCAAAAATGCTATTGCGACCATTGTCAAGAATTTAGCCTTTGGATGGCAGCTGATGCCGACTCGGGGCACATGATTTTACCCTCTTCCGTGAGCGCTCCCATGCCTCACACCGATCTGCCTGAGGAGTGCAAAAAGGACTTCAATGAAGCTCGTGAAATATCGAGTCAGTCCCCAGAGGCGCGGCAGCCTTACTCCGGTTGGCATTGCAAAAGTTGTGCATACATTTAGGGGGAGAAGGGAAAAATATCAATGACGACATAAAGGCTCTCGTGCAAAAAGGTCTTGCTCCCCAAGTTCAGCAAGCGCTGGATCTCGTGCGTGTAACAGGTAATCAGGCTGTGCATCCGGGAGAAATGTCTCTCGAGGATAGTCCTGAACACGTTACGATCATGTTTGAGATGATCAATCTGATCGTTGAGGAACTGATTGCACGTCCCAAACAAATAGCGGAACGTTTTGGCAAATTGCCAGCTGGTGCCCTAGCAGCGATTGCTAAGCGCGACGAGGGTAAACCAGCTTAATGGCTATGGTGGTTCGAGTTGCCACCGGCATCCATGATTGTGCCTGTCGCATTAATGTTGCCATTCACCTGCAGGTTGCCATTCTAGGCGACCTGCGGGATATCCAAAGTCGCTGATGGCGCTTTCACCACCACCGGCTCACCGGCCTCGACTGTGATATTCCGGCCGCATTTCAAGAGCAAAGCGCCCACACAATCCAACGTCATCACCCCGGCCGCACGGTCGTAGGTGGAGACTGTCCCGTCACTGAACCGCACATAGTCCGTGTCCGCATCGACCACGGGTGGTGGCTCGGCCGTCGAAAAGATCCCGCCAAGGTAAACACCACCTACACCGTCAGAATCCAACAGCACTGCGACCTGTTCATTTAGCTCGGGCATTAGCGGCCGGCGCTGCGTGCCCTGGGTGTTACGCTGCGGCACGTTGAGCCAGTAGCTTTCAACGCCGTCACGGTCATCCAGCCTCACCCTGATGCGACAGGTCATATAGTCAACGGCACTCACCTCGCCGTACTCCAGCTCAACACCCATCAGGCCACCACCTCATGCTGAATGCCATAAGTCGATAATGCCAGGTCCGGCTTGGTGTTTTCCTGGGTCATCGAGATCGAGGGCGCCGAGATGCGACAGACTGTTTTATCCACGGTGTAACCGCCGGTGCGGGTCATTCGGTGCTGTGCGGACATGATCAAATAGCTGCCTCCCAGAAAATAGATCAGTCTCCTTTTTAATATGCCTCTTGAATAACGCGAATTGCACTCTCAATGCGGCTCGCCAATTTTCTTGTTACATCAAAATCCTCAAATGCTTTAGCTCCGTTTGACATTACGACTTAAGCGACTACGCTTCCAGTGATGGCCACTTGCCTGCCATAGACAATCTTAGTGATATTATAAGGATGCAGCATGCCCTCATTATCGCTTACAGATTTGGTTGACGTTTTTTCAAAAGCCGGCACTCCACGGGTTACCAAGGTTCGCGAAATCAAGAACCGAGAAGTTTATTCTCCCGCGACGGATTACTATCGTCGTTTTCGCGAAGGAATTGTTGAAATTCACTCTTTGGGTAAATCTAAAGACTCGCTTGGAGAAATTCTTCAAAACTTACCTATCCATAAGATGGAAAATTATTCTGAGATGGTTGAAGGGTATAGGAAGTGGTGGGGAAGGAAGAGTATTTCCTGGTTCAATCCACCGAGAGGAAGTTACTCTTATCATAACTTCACCATCTCTGTTAATCCTGAGTTGGGCGTTGAAATTGATGGGCATCGGCACGTAATAAAGCTTTATACAAAATCTGACACATTGGCTAAAAACAGAGTCGACCTCGTACACTCTATCATGGAGTTATCATTGTCGGCTCTCGTTCTTGAGGGGGATAGATTATGTGTGCTAGATGTCCGAAACTCAAAAATTTTTGTATCTAATGGGGCAATGGCTAATGCTCAAGCAATTATCGATGCTGAATTATCTTATATTGAAACTCTTTGGCCAAATCTTTGACCCTATCGCTCGCGGCTTAAACAAACCAAACAGTCTGATTAAGCCGTGATTTAAAATTTCTATTTCTTTAGCCTGACAGCATCCATTCCTGCGAGGTAATCATCTAGTATTCCATGGTTGTGGAATATTCTAAATGCGTTTCGGACAAAAAAGGGGACTGATCTATTTTTAAAAACAGATCAGTCCCTTTTACGCCCTAATCGCTGGATGGCCTTCAATGTCCGTCTTATTTCTCAAATGCCAAATTATGAAACTTTTCAAGTATTGAGGAACCTTTTATGGAAAACACTATAAAGCTCGGGCCAAACGGGGCGTACACACTTCACCCGAGAGCACTTCGACATATTATCGAAGGCGACTTCACAACTAGGATTGAACGACCAGCTGGTGGTGGAAAATCTACTGTGACCAATGTGATATCTGGGGGAGTTCACACCTACTCTGCGCTTGTCAATTTTTTAAACCAGCATCCAAAAATAACATCCTTGGATGCATTTGATCCGGAAGTGGATGATGACTGGTTCTACCTTCGAGAACTTCAAAACAAAGTACTTACAGTTAAATTACCAAGGCGGCTATTTGCAAGTAAAGCAGCAGACTTAACCTTACTACCTGAGACCTATTACAAATCAGGATACCTTTGGAAAACATTATTCCCCAAAGAATTAGAACAGCCCGAGATCCTAAACATTATTGATCAGGCGCTTCAAAATATTGACAAGGAAAATTCGGTGCAGCCGTCTTCTCCTGATCAGGAATATCACATCGTTGGATATGCAAACGTTGAACACCCAATGACCTCGATGAGAATTCAAGTACAATTGAAAGGCAGAGAAATAAGGTCCGCGTTTCCTTCTTGGACTCAACCGTGGACTGGCAACAACGGTAAACCCTTCTCCCATGGTGACACCATCTCGTTAATAATGGCAGAGTCAGTTGAACTGCGATCGAGCGAGCATTACAATTTGAGCAAAATTTGGCATAACGGACAACCTAACTACGAAAAGCTGCGACGGCTTACACCTGAGTTTACCATTACCAGAACCATACCAAAAAAAGGGCAGCCTCATGACGAGTGGCGTGAAAAAAGGCTTGCATCTTTAGATCAAGTAGCATCCTCCCTTAGTCATTCCGACCTCGCGAAGACAATAACTTATTTAAAAGACCATGTAATAACAAAGGAATCATCTTTTCAACAGCAAGCACTCTACCTTTCAAACATACCAAAATCCGGATCACCATTGGATTTCAACGCATGCCAAATATCACAAAATGCGTATGAATGTTTTTACGTCCTCTTGCAATATGACCTTCTCAACAAAACCGACCACTTCCTCAAGTGCATGCAACGTTTTCTACAATGTTCAGTAATCCACACAGGCGGCCTTCACCTATTCGAATTAAAGCGCCTGCATAAGCTCTTCATTTACGGAGCAAAAACTCACCACAACCAGAATTCAATAGCTATATTCTTAGAGGAGCTTTCTTCGTCACCATCTAGAGCAGCAACCTATCATGAGTTCAATCTTAACTCGTACATCAAGCGGCACGATGATGATAGCATGTTCATTATTGGGAGGGATGGAGTTGTAGTGCCCATGAACAGTTCAATGCTCGTAGATTTCGTATCACTTAATCTTGGTGAAAACTACCTTATATCATTCAAATCGAATGATCGAACTAATATAGCGCAGCGACTGATTTTTAGTCAATTTTCGAAAGAACACATTAATGATTCGCTTAGCTACTTCACAGGAGCTGATTTTGATTTTTTTGCATTCCAATTACCCTCTCTCATCGCGACAGAGGGTAAAACTAAAGCCTCAGACAAAGCACTGGAACGCATAATTCGCGACTATCATAGGATGTTGGTTATATATCGTCAGAGACTAGTATTGGACGACCCTGAAGCTTATCATACGGACCCATTCGACCTGGACTTCATGTCGCCTGAATATTGCGACTTAATCATCGTTCAGCACAAAAGAAAATTTGTACAGTTTATGCATCAACAATTTCTTACCGTCATTCAGGATAATAGCCCCTCTGAAAAAATTACGCGACTTTGCAAAATTCTTCTCAAGAGCATGAACAAAGAAGCTGTACCTTTGCCTCAGTTCATTCCTGACTACATTGAAAGCTGGATGCGCGACGACGCATATGTTAGACCCGAAAAGCTAGATATGTCTATATTCGATAGAACGCCTACTTTCCTGAATCGTCCTATGACTTCCTCGTAAACGAATACACTACATGAAAACATAGGACTGATCTATTTTCTGATCTATTTTCTGATCTATTTTTGGTAAAAAAGTGAAAAATAGATCAGCCCACTTTTCTGCTTAGAACAATTTTTGCATATGGGGTTCACCCATTTACCAAACATTAACATTCCTGTGCGATCGTGGGCATATTGAAAGCCATCTATTAACCGATGCTGTTGATAACATCGGCCTTGGAAACAATGGGGAGTGATTTATTACTCAGAAAATAAATCACTCCCCTTTTCCTTTCGTCCCCTTTTCCTTTTCCAGGACCACCTTAAAAGCGCAAAAACAATTCATTGAATTATGATCTCCTACATTAATTGACTACTGAAATCAGACACCATGATTACAAACGTCAGGCCAAACACAACAGCAACTACCCCCCCCCAATTAAAGGGTTAATCTTTAGCACAGAGCGACACACCTAAACGTGAACCGCATTCTCATATATCAAATCAATCCACCTTCGCCGCTTTGAAAAAAACTTCATTTAAAGGCAGACTTTGCTTCACCTGGGTGAATATAAACACTCTGCAAAAGGTTCTCTACAACATCCATAGCAAGAGATATCTGCTTATCACTGCTTGGCTTGGCCTCATGAGCGGAGTCGTTACCCATGGACCGAAGCTTGTGCAAAATATCAGCACCTGCAACAGTGAGTACACCCTTTGTTTTTAGATCATCAATTTTTGAGAGCAAAGATTTTCCAGCAGCGTTCTGATCTCGACATATAACTTCAATAAGAACCCTCACTCCAAGTCCTGCAAGGATTGGCTGCCCACCATTGACTGCACTAATGACTTCCTCGTAAGCAGCACGAACATCCGGCGGAAGATACCAGTTACCTTCTATTTTAAATCGACCAGCAGTCCGATTAGGATAAAGAGAAACATCATAGTGGCTGTTATATTCTTCACTTTCAGGATTGTAATAATAGTCCTCACTATTAGACGACTCTTTTCTGAAAGAAATAGTATCGCAATTCATGCAGCGGATTATTTCAAACTCTGTAATTGCGGTAAATTCATCACTTTTCCATTTGGCGCGTCTAGATGTCTCCACAACATGTCGTTGCTCAATTTGGCAACTTTCACACACTGCTTTGTGTATACATCCATTGGTTTTGCCATTTTCAAATGAGTAGCCCGACATGCTCTTTCCCTAGCGTAATGAAGGTTTTTTTAAACTTAACCCACATCCGGGCAAATTGCCACTATCGCGTACGGATAGAAGAATTGTTGAAAAATGAACGCGACTCCTACCCGCGGGACAAAAGTGTGTTCCGTTTCGAGCCAGCCAATCAACACGCTAAGAAAGCCGCCAATCCATCAATAGAGGGTGAGTCTTTGCAATTCTCTACTCAGCCATTCGCTGAGCAATGCCGGGTCCTGCCTCTTTCACCACATCACGGCCTAACCAACCTAGGCATCTCCACCCCCTCCTCCAACTTCTCCACCCCCAACCTCACCCTCTCCCCACCCTGCTCAATCACCACCCCATCCCCTCCACCGCCACCAACTTCACCCCAGGACTCACCCGCTCTCCCTGCAAAAAACTCCTCGGCGGTCCGTCGTTCAGGCTGAGTATCGCCACCGCCCCCCGACTCCCCGCCATCACGCCACTCACCTTGATCTCCACCGGCGCCGTGCGGTTGGAGAACCACTGCAAAGCCGGGTTATCGCTGCGCGCCGCGAGCAGTTGCGGGGCGGCGGCCGGGGTGTGGGATTCGGCGGTGGTCAGGAGCAGGGATGACCAGGTGGCGATGCCGACCAGGGCGGCCAGCAGTGCGGTGGCCTGGATGATTTGGGGGGGTGAAAAGCGTGCGGTGAATCTCATGGGCTGAATCTCCTTTTAGTCCCGGTGACCAGACTACGCGGCAATTCTCACGGTTTTATTTCACACGCCTTACATGTTGGCCGTGCAGGATGGTTTTTTGGGACGGGGCTGGACGCAAGGGAGTGCGCATTCGATGAACCGGTGCAGGCAGCAGGGTTTTACGCTGATCGAGTTGATGGTGGTGCTGGTTATCATCGGCATCGCCAGTGCGGCGATCAGTCTGAGTATCAAGCCCGATCCGTTGCAGTTGCTGCGCAAGGACGCCGAGCGCGTGGCGCAGTTGCTGCAGATTGCTCAGGCGGAGGCCCGCGCCGATGGCCGGCCGATTGCGTGGTTGAGCGATGGCAAGGGGTTTCGGTTCAGTCGGCGCAGTGACAGCGGCAAGGGCTTTGATCATTTCGATCGGGACCCGCAGTTGCGGCCACGTCCCTGGCAGAGTCCGAAGCTTGCGGTGCGGGTGGAGCCGAAGCAGAAAGTGGTGCTGAACGCGGAGTGGATCAATCCGCCGCTGCAGTTGACGCTGTCTGACGGGCTCAATCGGTTGAGTGTGCTGCGCGATGCTTCGGGCCGGATTAGCGTGCAATGAACAGACAACACGGTTTTACGCTGATCGAGGTGATGGTCGCGATTCTGTTGATGGCGGTGGTCAGCCTGATCGCCTGGAAGGGGCTGGACAGTGTCACCCGCGCCGACAGCCATTTGCAGGCCAGTGGTGAGCAGAGCGACAGCCTGTTGCGGGCGTTGAATCAGATGCAGCGAGATGTGGAGATGCGCGCCGGGATCGAGCTGACGGAGCCGAAGAAGGTCGGCACCGAGGATGAACCGGCGACGGCCCAGCCTGCCGTTACGGTGCGCAGCAGTGACAGCAAGGGGTTTCGACTGGACATCATTCGGAGCGCGGCGGATCAGCCGGGGGCGTTGCAGCGGGTGCGGTGGTGGCTCAAGGGGGACACGTTGTATCGCGCTGTGGGGCCGGCGCGCAGTCGCTATCCGTTGCCGGCGCCGACCGCTGGGGTGGCGGTGTTGGGTGAGGTGACTGATTTGCAGGTGCGGGTTTGGGAAGTGGACAACGGGTGGCGGCAGTTGAGCGGGAATCGGCGGGAGGATCCGTTGGGGCTGGAGGTGCGGTTGACTCGGCAAACACCGCAAGGGCCGGAGAAGTATCGGCAGGTTATGGGGCCTTTGCAGTAGCGGCGGTCACCGTTGAACTTTGTGGGAGCCAGCCTGCTGGCGATGCGGTGGGTCAGGCAATGAGATGTCGAATGTGCTGCCCTCATCGCCAGCAGGCTGGCTCCCACAGGGATATAGGGTGTTTGTGAGTACTGTTTTTAGTTAGCTGAGGACGACTACGCCGCCCGGCAGCTCGGTGCATTTGACGCCGTAGGCATCGCGGATCAGTGCGCCTACGCCGGCGAGTTGATCAAGAGAGAAACGCGCCTGAACGCGGCGCTGGCCGAGTTCACGGTTCAGCAGCAACAACATGCCAGGACGGTAGCGGTTGATCTCGTCGATCATCTGGCTCAGGGTTGCGCCGTTAAACACCAGGACCTGTTGGCGCCAGTTGGTGACTGCCGTCGTGTCGACACTTTGCACGGTACCGACTTGTTGCGCGTCATAGGTCAATTGCTGGCCCGGTTCCAGTCGCAGGTTGCGACCTTCAACTTCCACATCTATCGCGCCATCGAGGCACGTCACGCACACCTGTTGATCGAGGTTGCGCAGGTTGAACCGCGCCCTGCTCGCCCGCAGCCATCCGCCACCGGCCTGCATCGCCATGGGCAGCCGTGCGGTCTGCACTTCGACTTCGCCGCTGACCAGTTCAAAACCTTGTACGCCCTCATCCACCGAACGCTGGTTGATACGGGTCTGGGTGTTCAGTTCCAGGCTCAAGCCATCGGCCGGTTCGACCCGGCGTTGCTGGCCGACTTCGGTGATGTAATCCGCGCCAAGTCCGGAGAAACCACCCGGGATCGTGCCGCGCACCAACAGGAACGCCGCCGAAGCAGCCATCGCGCCGCCGAGAAAGGCTCGCCGCCCGAACCGGCGTGGCGCCTGCGTCGCTTCGGCCGCCGGTTGCAGCAGGTGCCACAACGCTTTGCACTCTTCGAAGGCGCGGGCGTGTTCGGGGCTTTGGGCGCACCACTGGCGCAGCGCTCGGGCATCGGCGACCGTGGCGCGGCCGGAGGTCAGCAGGATCAGCCAGTCGCGGGCTTCGCTTTGCAGACGCTCGGCAGGCGTGGGCTCGGCAGGTGTCAGACGGAAGATGTTCAAACGCACAGGTACTCGACGGGTTGATCGGGACACTCAATCGGAGCTTCATTCACTAGACGGTTTTCCGGCCCCGCGACCGAACCGCTGAAACACTTTTCTTTCCAGTTTGGCCGCGCAGTACCCCAGTGCAGCCTTGATTTCTTTCTCGACCATGCGCGTGGAAATGCCGAAACGCTGGGAGATTTCCAGGTGCGGCGCTTCTTCCAGCCGTGCGGCGATAAAGATCCGGCGGCGCCGGGCCGGCAACTCGTAGAGGGCGCTGACCAGGGACTGGATTTCCTTTTGGCCGCCGACCACGCGCATCGGGTCCAGCGCTTCGTCGCTGACTTGCAGCAGTTCTTCGACTTCGCTGCCGGTGAGCAGCCGCGCATCGGCCTGGCGGCGGTCGGCGGCGATGTTCAGGGCCATGCGATAGAGGTAGGCGTTGGGCCGCAGCAGGTTCGGCGGCGCTTCCATGCGGTCGAGCCGCAGCCAGGTTTCCTGCAGCACGTCGTTGGCCAGGTCTTCCGAGCCGAGACGGCGTCGCAGGCGCACCCGAAAGTCCTCGTAGGACGTCAGGAACAGCTGGACCATCGAACTTTGCCCGGCGTCTTTCATCCCCCGGAAACTCCTTCCCATTGTGTGCATTCCATGCGCTTTCCTGACGATTCGGGTAACAACAGCAAGGTGACTGGCTGGCGCAATGCGCCGGGTGTGGGCCGGTCGATTTTGAGCGTGTGAAAACTGTCTACCAACGCCGCATCGCGCCGAACATCGCCGGTGGTGGTGACCAACCGGTTGTGCTGCACCACTCCGTCGCGACCGATCCACAGCTGCAACACCGCGCGAAAACTGCCGGGCCGGGTCAGCGGCGAGCGGCACAGGTTGCGCTCAATCGCGGCCTGCACCGCCGTGGCGTAACTGCGGTTGACCGCTGCGCTGGCGGGGGTCGGTTTCTCCGCCGGCATTGGCACTTCCTCGACTTGCGCAACCTGCAAGGTGAACGCGTCGTCGCGGCTGTACTTGGCCATCAAGCCGCTGCCACCGAGCATCCGCCGCAACGCTTCGGCGGCGGTGAATTCGCCATCCACCGCCAGTGAACGTCGACCGCGACTCAACTGGCTGTCGACCAGCACCGCCATGCCGGTGGCGCGGCTGAACTGATCGAGGGCACGGGCCAGTTCCTGGGCCGGGATGTGCAGCGTCATGCGCATCGACGCCGGTACCGGATCGGCGCTGGCACGGCTCAGAAACAAGCCAAGCAGCAGCCCCAGACAGAGCTGGCGCATGAGCGCTGAGCGCGCAAATTCGTCCCTGGCACGGCCTCGCTGCACGACTGATGCACCCCTGAAAACCGTCATCCTGAGGGCTGTTTATGAATCTGGTGTGACGGCCACTGCAAAAAAACCATCACGGGATCGGCACCGCCGTTGCACTAGACTCTTGAACCAGAACGGCCCCTTCGGGCCGGCCAGGAGGCAGGCATGAAATCAGTCTGGAAAGTCGTCTTCGGCGGCTTGGTGCTGACGGTGTTGGGCAGCGCACACGCGGAGGAGCCGCTGGGCTGTGTCGAGGTGACGGTGGGTGGCTACAAGGCGCCGAATTACGACTGCCTGAGCCAGCAGATGGGCAACAACCCCAATGGCGCGGCGGCTGCGCAGAAGAATCAGGAAGCGATGAATGTACCGGTCAACAAGCGCCCGCCGAATCAGGTGGGACTGGCGACGCCGGCGGCCACCAGCACGCGGATGGGCAACACGTTTGGCACGTCGGTCAAACCGCAGCGGCCACCGAACTAGTTTCGTCGATCAGTCGCTGGGAATCTGGCGAAAACTCACCGCCAGGCGATTCCAGTTGCTGATGGTGCTGACGGCCATTGTCAGGTCTACCAGTTCGCCTTCGTTGAACTGTGCTCGTGCCTGCTCATAGACGTCGTCCGGTACATGACTTTCCGCCAGCAGCGTCACCGCGTCGGTCCAGGCCAGCGCCGCTCGCTCGCGCAGGTTGAAGAAGCCGCTGTCGCGCCAGACCGCAATGGCATACAGCCGCCGGTCCGTCTCCCCTGCCCGCCGCGCTTCCACCGAATGCATGTCGGTGCAGAACGCGCACCCGTTGAGTTGCGAAGCGCGGATCTTGATCAGGTGCAGCAATGGCGCCTCGATGCTCAGGCTGCTGGTCAGCGCTTCCAGGGCAATCATCGCTTTCATGGCTTTGGGTGAAGCGCTGTAGTAATCCAGACGCGGGGACATGGGCGGGCCTCGGGCAGCAGAAGAGTGATTTCACGGTAAGCGCTGGCGCGCCAGGGTTACAGCCCCAATTGCACGAAAAACCGGCAGACCACTGAACAATGCCAAACACAAAACCTTGTGGGAGCTAGCCTGCTAGCGATGGCAGTTTGTCTGCGTCGTCAATGGTGACTGACAGGACGCTATCGCGAGCAGGCTCGCTCCCACAGGGCCCTATGCCAATTTGGGGGATTTTCACTACTCAACTTCTGCCGATACCGCATTCGGGAGTAATCTGGCCGGCACACTCAATTACCCGGAGAGCCCCGTCGGTATGGAACTTCACGTCGTGATCAACGGCCGCAAGGATCTGGCGGGTCAGTTGTATCAACAACTGCGCGGCGCCATTGAATCCGGGCGTCTGGCCGCCGGCACGCAACTGCCGCCCAGCCGCTTGCTCGCTGAGCAACTGGGGATTTCGCGCAAGACCATTTCCGACACCTACGCGCAACTCACTTACGAGAACTTCCTCACCGGCGTCATCGGCAAAGGCACTTACGTCAACGCCCGCTCGACGCCAGTGCAGCGCAAGCAAAGCCATTGCGAACTGGCCAGTTCCGAGGTGATCGCGAGCTGGTGCAATTTACCGGTGTTCCTGCGCCATCCGACGCTGGACGGCTCGCTGCGCTACGACTTTATCGGCGGCGCCACCAGCAAGGGTCAATTCCCCCACGATGACTGGCGCCGCTGTGTCTCCCACGCCATGCGGCAAATGGCCGGTTCCAAAGGTTTCTACAGCGTGGCGGAAGGCTTGCCGGCGCTGCGCAATGCGATTGCCCGGCACATCGCGTTTTCCCGTGGCGTGACCTGCCAGGACGAAGACATCGTGGTGTGCAACGGCGCGCAGCAGGCGCTGGACCTGATCGCCCGTGTGCTGCTGCGGCCCGGCAGTCTGGTGGCGATGGAAGATCCGGGTTATCCGCCGGCGCGGTTGTTGTTCGGCACTCACGGCGCCACGGTGGTCGGTGTGCCGGTGGATGCGCAAGGGATTCAGGTCGCGCAGATTCCCGATGGCACCCGGCTGATCTACGTGACGCCGTCGCACCAGTTCCCGCTGGGCATGCCGATGAGCCAGGCGCGGCGCGAGGCGTTGCTGGCCCGGGCCTACGAACTTGGCGCGATCATCATCGAGGACGACTATGACAGCGAATTCCGCTACGAGGGTCGCCCGACCGATTCGCTGCACAAGCTCGATCAGCGCGGCATCGTCGCCTACGTCGGCACCTTCTCCAAGACCCTGCTGCCCGAGCTGCGGCTCGGTTACGCGATCCTGCCGCCGGCGATCCTCGAAGCGGTGATCCGCGCCAAGCAGCTCACCGACCTGCACGCCTCCACCCTGCCGCAATGGGCGCTGGCCAAGTTCATCGCCGAGGGTTGCCTGCTCAAGCACATCCGCCGCTGCCACACCATTTACGCCCAGCGCCGCGAGCGGATCCTGGCCCGCATGGCCACCGACCTTTCGCCGTGGCTGGAAGCCGTGCCGGCGAGTGCAGGCTTCCATATGGCGGTGTTCTGCCGGGTGGCGATCGACTTGCCGCTGGTGATCGAACTGGCGAAAAAGGTCGAAGTCGGGCTGTACGCCATCGACGGCTTCTATTACCAGCAGCCTGCCAGAAGCGGGCTGTATTTCGGTTTCGGTGCCATCGAGACGCTGGACATCGATATCGCGCTGGATCGCCTGCGCGACATTCTGCAACAGGTCGCCGGGTAGATTGGTCTAACGGATTACCCGCCGATTGGTTATTGGTGATACGGGGGTGCAGGCCTATTCTGCACAGGCGTTATCCCTCAATGAGCAGGATTCGTCCGGCCTGATTCAGGAGTGTGAGCAATGTCCAACGAAGTGATCAACACCGTACAGGTGCAGGCTGCTGCCGGCCGCTCCGAGGAGCTGGGCAAGCAGTTGCAGAAGATCGTCGACACCCTTCGCGAAACACCGGGCTGCGATTCCTATCTGGTTGACCGCTGCCCCGAGGACAGCCACCGCTGGACGGTGAGTGCCCGCTGGCAGTCGGAAGCGGCGATGCAGGCGCACTTCAACCGGCCTGAGGCGCAGGGGTTTATCGATCTGATCGACAGTCGACTGGCCAACAGCGTCGATTTCAACTCGTTTCCAATCGTTTGACTTACTGACGCCATCGCTGGCAAGCCAGCTCCCACAAGGTTTTGTATCGTTCACAAATCATATGAACGACACAAAAACCTGTGGGAGCTGGCTTGCCAGCGATGGCGTATTTGAAGGCGCTGAAATCCCCCAGATTGGTCACCCAAACTTCCCGAACATTGGCCGTTTGAATACCCCGGCACGCGGACTACTGTGATGACCGACTCCCCCACTTCATCAGGTGATCACCATGAAAGTCCTGCACTTGCTTGCCGCCCCGCTCGCCGCTCTGGCCCTCACCATCAGCGCTTCGGCACTGGCCCACGACACCGATTCCCCGTCCGAGAAAATCTCGGTCCTGCAGGATCAGATGCTGAAAAATGTCCCCGGCAAAAAAGCCATGATGATCGAAGTCGACTACAAACCCGGCCAGTCCTCCATCGCTCACAAGCACGACGGCACGGCCATGGCGTATGTGCTCGAAGGCGAAGTGACGTCCCAGGTCAAGGGTGAACAAGCGGTCACCTACAAGAAAGGCCAATTCTGGTACGAACCCGCCGGCTCCGAACATCTGGTGTCGAAAAACGCCAGCAAAACCAGGCCGGCCAAGTTGCTGGTGTTCATGGTGCTCTCGCCGGACGAGCAAGTGTTGATCCCATTGAAAAACTGATGGTTGTTCCACCAGCCATAACTAAAAGGCGCAAATTGTTGATTGGCGCCTTTTTTATTTCTCGCGGTAATTAGTCCCGAACGCTTACAACCAATAAAACCATTGGATGACAGCCATTCAGCAAATTGTCAGGAAGTTTTCAGTTGGGCGGGCGTAGTCTGAGGCAACTGTCGCCGGTTCCATTTAATCAACCCCGACACCTCTGACTTTCCGACTGAAGTTGCTTCACGGGAGACTCACCATGAAACTTGCCTTTGCCAGTACCTTGGCGATATCAGTTTTAGCGTTGTCCGCCTGCTCCGTTCCCACCGCTCCAAAAGCGGTTTCTTCCCTCGACACACTGTTCACCCAACCGGTCGGCCGCAGCAACGCGGCCCAGGTCAAAAGCGGTCCCGGCGTTTCGTTGGGCGTCGTCTACAGCCCAAGCACCCAGACCAACCGCGAATACCTGCGCGACTATCAGGCCAACGCCGGCACCGGTTTCGGCCAGAGTTTATTGGTGCAGCCGATCCACGACGCCTACGTCGCCACCTCGAAACCGGACATGGCCGTGGACTGGGTGAAAGCCTCGCTTCAACGCCAGTTCGGCTCGGTCACCGTGTACCCGGACATGCAGAGCTTGCGTGCGGCGAAGCCGGATGTGGTGGCGATCGTCGACACTCACAGCCAGTTGATGACTTCGCGCAGTTCGGACATCAAGGCGGATGTGAGTGCGGACTTTTATGACGGGAAGTTGAACTACATCGGGACGGCCAAGGGGTCCGAGGCGAAAGAGTTGACGCCAGTCTGGGCGGACTTCAAGCGTTCGGAAGAGATTGTTGCGGATATTAATCAGCAGCAGGAAGTTCAGGTTCGGGCGTTGCAGAAGTTTGATCAGTCGCTCAGTAATTTGCTGACCAGGTCGGCAGGTAATGTGTCGATGCTTGATAGTAAACAACTACATAAGTTGCAGTGACTGTCAGGCCGCGGCCCTCACCCTAGCCCTCCCGAAACGTCGGACCGCCCGAAGGGAGAGGGGACTGACCGAGGTGTTTGTTAGAGTTACGCCGACGTGAAATACCGAGTCGAACTCAAGTTTCGAAAAACACACAAATCGGCTCCCTTTCCCCCTCGCCCCATTGGGGAGAGGGCTGGGGTGAGGGGCTGGATTTGTGCAGCAACACACAAATACCGCCAAACAACAGGCATAAAAAAGCCCCGCCTCTCTCGAGAGCGGGGCTTTTTCATTCAGCAGCTACTCAAGCAAGCTCAAGCTCCGCCGTCGCCGCAGCAGGCACCACCGCCTGGCCGCTCAGCGCCACGTCGTTCAGTTCACGGTTGGCCACCGCATACATGGCGTAGTCGGTGCCGCTGGCGGCACGGATTTCCACCAGCATGGCGCGCCAGCGTTCGATCATGGCGTCGTTCTGCTTCATCCACAGTGCCAGACGGGTTTCCACGTCCGAATCACCGCCGCCCGCTTGCAGAACGGCGATGGTGATCGCACGTTGCTGCCAGTCGACGTCGTCGCGGAACGCTTCACGGGCCAGGGCCTGCCAGTTGTTTTCAACCGGCAAGGCGCTGATCTGCGAGATGTACCAGGTGATGTCCAGCGCGCTGCCCACGGCGAAGTAGGCCTTGGCCACTTCGGCTGGATCCTGGCCAGTCACGTCGGCCGCTTCGATGATCGGCAGCAGCGTGTAGAGGTGGGTTGTGCCCGCCACCATACGCGCCAGCAGCTCCGGTACACCGGCGGCTACGTAAGCCTGATAACGCTCTTGCCAGTTTTCACGGATTTCGCCGCTCAGCAGCTCATCCAGCTTCAGGCCCAGCTCTTTCAGGTGCGGACCGAAATGCGCGACGTCACGGGCAGCGTTCTGCTCGTTGCGGCGGGCACGCAGGAACCAGCGTGTAGCGCGACGGCCCAGACGCATCAACTCGTCCATCAGCTCCAGTTGCACGTCAGCGGAGACCTGATAGTCCAGGGCTTCAATCTGACGGAACCAGTGCGGGAGGTGGAAGATGTCGCGCACGATCACGTAAGCGCCTGCCACGTTCGCCGGGGTCATGCCGGTGGACTCTTTGAGCCTTTGAACGAAGGTGATGCCCATGTGGTTGACCAGATCGTTGGCGATCTGGGTGCTGACGATTTCGCGCTTCAGACGGTGACGGCGCATGGCTTCGGAGAACTTGCTGACCAGAGTCGGCGGGAACGCCGTTTCCATGTCGCGGGTCAGGTAGTCGTCGTCCGGCACCAGTGAGTCCAGCAGCTGCTGCTTGAGGTCGATCTTGCTGTACGAGATCAGTACCGACAGTTCCGGACGCGTCAGGCCCTTGCCAGCCGCGGCGCGCTCGGTGAGCTGCTCCTCGGTCGGCAGGTACTCGATGGCGCGGTCCAGCTTGCCACGGCCTTCCAGATCGCTCATCAGGCGTTTGTACTCGGCAGCACGCTCGTAGGCACGGCGGGCAGCCAGGGACAGGGCCTGCGTCTGCTTGTAGTTGTTGCCCAGCACCAGACCACCGACTTCGTCGGTCATGCTTGCCAGCAACTGATCGCGTTGCTTGCCGGTCATGTCGCCGGCCTGAACCACTTCGTTCAGCAGGATCTTGATGTTCACTTCGTGGTCGGAGCAGTCCACGCCACCGGCGTTGTCGATGAAGTCGGTGTTGGAACCGCCGCCATTGAGACCGAATTCCACACGACCCAGTTGGGTCATGCCGAGGTTACCGCCCTCGCCCACCACTTTGCAGCGCAGTTCGTTGCCGTTCACGCGCAGTGCATCGTTGGCCTTGTCGCCGACATCGGCGTGGCTTTCGGTACTCGCCTTGACGTAAGTACCGATACCGCCGTTCCACAGCAGATCCACCGGCGCCTTGAGCAAGGCGTTCAGCAGTTCGGTCGGGGTCAGCTTGTCGGCCTGGATGTCGAAGCGCTCTTTCATCTGTGGCGAAATGGCGATGCTCTTCGCGCTGCGCGAGAAGATGCCGCCGCCTTCGGACATGATGCTGGTGTCGTAGTCGGACCAGGCCGAACGCGGCAGGTCGAACATGCGCTGACGCTCGACGAAGCTGGTGGCCGGGTTCGGGTTCGGGTCGATGAAGATGTGCAGGTGGTTGAACGCGGCAACCAGTTGCAGCTTGTCGGACATCAACAGACCGTTACCGAAGACGTCGCCGGCCATGTCGCCGATGCCGACCACGGTCACGCTGTCTTCCTGGACATTGATGCCGCGCTCGCGGAAGTGGCGCTGTACGCCGACCCACGCGCCTTTGGCGGTGATGCCCATTTTCTTGTGGTCGTAACCGGCCGAACCACCGGACGCGAACGCGTCACCCAGCCAGAAGCCGTAGTCGATGGCGATGCCGTTGGCGATGTCGGAGAAGGTTGCAGTGCCCTTGTCCGCCGCGACCACCAGGTACGGGTCATCGTCGTCATGACGCACGACGTTGGCCGGCGGTACCAGTTTGCCGTCCTTCAGGTTGTCGGTGATGTCCAACAGGCCCGAGATGAAGATGCGGTAGCAGGCGATGCCCTCGGCCGCGATCTCGTCACGGCTGCCGCCCAGTGGCAGGCGACGCGGCAGGAAGCCGCCCTTCGCACCCACCGGCACGATGACCGAGTTCTTCACTTGCTGGGCTTTTACCAGGCCCAGGACTTCGGTACGGAAGTCTTCTTCACGGTCGGACCAGCGCAGGCCGCCACGAGCGACGTTGCCGAAGCGCAGGTGCACGCCTTCGACGCGAGGCGAGTAAACGAAGATTTCGAACTTCGGAACAGGCTTCGGCAGTTCAGGGATCAAGTGCGGGTTGAACTTGAAGCTGAAGTACGACTTGTTCTGGCCGTTGGCGTCGGTCTGGTAGAAGTTGGTGCGCAGGGTAGCTTTGATCAGGTCCAGGTAACGACGCAGGATGCGGTCTTCGTTAAGGACTTGAACGTCGTCCAGCGCGGTCAGGATCGCTTGTTCCAGGCGCTGTTGCTTGTCTTCCAGATCTTCGCTGCCCAGCTTGCGCGCCAGGTAGAAGCGGGTCTTGAACAACCGGGTCAGTTCGCGAGCGATATCTGTGTGGTTGTTCAGGGTGCTGGCGATGTAACCCAGGTCGAAGCCCAGACGGATCTGCTTCAGGTAACGGGCGTAAGCGCGCAGCAGCGCCACGTCGCGCCATGGCAGACCGGCGGTCAGCACCAGACGGTTGAACGCATCGTTCTCGGCATCGCCACGGACGATGTGGACGAACGCGTCCTGCAGGGTGTCGTTGAGCTGCTGGATGTCGAGGTCCAGGCCTTCGGCAGCGGTGAACGCGAAGTCATGAATCCAGAACTCGCGACCGTTGGTGTGACGCAGACGGTACGGGAATTCACCCAATACGCGCAGGCCGAGGTTTTCCAGGATCGGCAAGACGTCGGACAGTGCCAGCGGGGTGTCGGCGTGGTACAGCTTGCAATGCAGCTCGCGCTGGCCGGAGACCTGACCCAGCGGCTGATAGAAGCTCATCACCAGTGGATTTTTTTCGTTCAGGCTCAGCAGGTGCTGCATGTCGACCACGGCCGAATGCGCCGCGAAACGCTCGCGGTAGCCAGCCGGGAAGCCTTTCGGGAAGTCTGCCAGCACGTTGGTGCCGTGGGCTTCGCCGAAGGTTTCAACGGTCAGGGCGGCGTAGTCGTCCTGCCAACTGCGGCAAGCCTGGATGACTTCGTTTTCCAGTTGCAGCGGGTCGATGTCGATGCGGTTTTTCGGGTCGACGCGCAGAATCAGTTGCACGCGGGCCAGCACGGACTCGGAGAAGAAGGTCCAGAATTCGCAGTCGGTCGCCTTCAGGCGCTCCATCAGTACTTGCTGGATTTTCTGGCGAACTTCGGTGGAGTAGATGTCGCGCGGCACGTAGGCCAGGCAGTAGCAGAAACGACCGTACGGGTCTTTGCGCAGGAACACGCGGATCTTGTTGCGTTCCTGGATCTGCACGATCGACATCACGGTGTTGAACAGTTCGTCGACCGGGGTCTGGAACAGGTCGTCACGCGGCAGCACTTCCAGTACCTGGGCCAGTTCCTTGCCCAGGTGAGCCTTGGCCTGGAAGCCGGAGCGACGCTCGATCTCTTCGACCTTGCGGCGGATGAACGGGATGACACGTACGCTTTCGCCATACACCGACGAGGTGTACAGGCCCATGAAGCGGTGTTCCTTGATGACTTTACCGTCGGCGTCGATTTCGCGGATCGAGACGTAGTCCGGGTAGGCCGGACGGTGTACGCGGCTCGGGTGTGCAGCCTTGGCGAACGACAGCAGCGTCGGTTCGCGCAGGTAGTTCACGGCGTAATCTTCGATGTGGCGGTCTTCGTTGGTCAGACCGGTGCGCAGCATCTTGGTCAGGCCGAGGAAGGAGTTCTGGTCGTATTCGATATGACCACCATCGGCCTGATCGACCACGGTGAACTCTTCGTAGCCGAGGAAGGTGAAGTGGTTGCCCACCAGCCATTCCAGGAAGCTCTTGATTTCGGTCTTCTCGTCGGCATCGACGGCGAATGCGCTGTGATCGAGCTTGGTGAGGATTTCCTGCACCTTGGCCTTCATCGGCTCGAAATCGGCGACCGCGACGCGGACTTCACCCAGAACCTGTTCCAGTTCCTTGCTCAGCACATTCAGTTCGGCCGCGTTGGCGCAACGGTCGATTTCCAGGTACATCAGCGACTCGTGCTGAATGCCTTCGCCGGTGGTGCCCTTTGGCAGGATTTCCAGCAGCTCGCCCTTGCTGCCACGACGCACGCTGAGCACGGTGGTCTGCAGGGTGTGGATGCTGTAGCCGCGACGGTTCAGCTCGGTACGCACCGAGTCCACCAGAAATGGCAGGTCGTGGTGCAGCACTTCGACAGCGGTGTGGGTCGACTGCCAGCCGTGACGTTCGTAATCGGGGTTGTAGACGCGCACCTGCGGCTGCGCGTGATCGAAGCGCTCAAGCAGGCGCCACGCAGAAAGAGTACAGCCAGCGAGGTCGGAGAGGCGACGTTGGGTCAGCTCGTCCAGGGAAATGATGCCGAAGAATTGTTCAGCGAACAGCGCCACTTGTGGCAGTGCCTGTTCACTGATGTGCTGCGCCAGTGCCGCTTGCAGTTGGTGCTGGAAGTCGGCTTTGCTGGCTGCGGTGAAGAACGCCATCTGTGGTACTCCGCTTGGGCTTGTTATTGATGGAAAGCGTCGCGTGCAAAACCCCTTTCGGGGCGTTCCGTCGCCCTGTTCCTGAATCTCGGGCAGAGGAAACAGGGTGACAGGTGGGTGAAGCTGGACGAGACTCTCAGGTCACATTCACCTTCCATGAATGGGCATCTGCAAAAACGACTGTCCGGCGCCGCTCGCGGGGCCATGGCAATGTCTTTACGGGTGCACATCCGTTGCGCAGCTTAATGGGTGCGACAATGTGTCTGCTTGCGGTGCTGCGACATATTCGGTCATTGGCACGTAAACCAAGGCCGGGGCATCGCTAAACACTAGCATTCATGGGGCAGAACGTCGGTCTGAATGCCCGTTTTTACGGTACAGACGTGCCAGGAATGACCATTGACCTGTGTCGCGTTCACGACACATGCTCTGACACTCTCACATGCATAAATTCCCGGGGGCTGGCAGAATCGCGCCCAAATGCGACCAACACGCCCGCCAAGTCAGGAATTCCCCATGCAAATGACCACCGCCCTTTTGATCGTCAACCCGTGCGACGACGAAGAAGACAACATGGCCATGCTCTGCTGCCACAGCGACAAGGGCGAAATGTTTCTGATGAGCCGCTATCCGGACGAGGATGAACTGGAGATCACCCTGGATGGCGAGCCTTCGACCCTCGACGGCGTGAAAGTCACTCTGACCAAGACCCTGCTGAAGATCGAAATTGCTGCAGCGGATGCCGATGCGTTGAACGGGGATGATGTGCTGGAAATCACCTACAACCCGGACATGGTGGATCTGGCCGAGGTCGAGGAGACCCTGAAGAACATTCTTGACGGTACTGGCACCTATATCAGCCAGATTTGATGTTGGCCTGACTGGCCCTTTCGCGAGCAGGCTCGCTCCCACATTTGAACGGTGTACACCGGTCAGTGTGGGAGCGAGCCTGCTCGCGAAGAGGCCTTGAAAAACACTGCACATCTCCCCTTCTACAAAATTCCAACAATTGCCCCGGTCATTTCCCGCACTTTGCGCAAAATGCCGTTAGTCGCCACCCCCTGCGATGGATTAAAGTAACGCCCCCAGCCCCGGCGTTATCCGAACGCCTGTGGCCACCCTTTCCAGGAACAGTCATCGATGGAACATCGTGAAGCGCTGCTGGCGCTGCGAACCTTTCTTTCAACGCAGATTCTCGGCCAGGAAAAACTCATCGAGCGCTTGCTCATCGCCCTGCTCGCCGATGGCCACATGCTGGTCGAGGGCGCTCCGGGTCTGGCCAAGACCAAAGCGATCAAAGAGCTCGCCGAGGGCATCGAAGCCCAGTTCCATCGCATCCAGTTCACGCCCGACCTGTTGCCGGCCGACATCACCGGCACCGAGATCTATCGCCCGGAAACCGGCAGCTTCGTGTTCCAGCAAGGCCCGATCTTCCACAACCTGGTGCTGGCGGACGAAATCAACCGGGCCCCGGCCAAGGTGCAATCGGCGCTGCTCGAAGCCATGGCCGAACGTCAGGTCAGTGTCGGGCGCAGCACTTACGAGCTGTCGCCGCTGTTTCTGGTGATGGCCACCCAGAACCCGATCGAGCAGGAAGGCACGTACCCGCTGCCCGAAGCCCAGCTCGACCGCTTCCTGATGCACGTGAAAATCGGTTTCCCCGACGCTGCCGTCGAACGGCGGATCCTGCAACAGGCCCGGGGCGAAGCCCTGAACGGCGAAACCAAGCCCGAACGCCGGGTCAGCCAGCAGGCGATCTTCGCCGCCCGCAAGGAAATCCTCGGTCTGTACATGGCGGACGCCGTGGAGGAATACCTCGTGCAACTGGTCATGGCCACGCGTAACCCGGCCAAGTTCGACCCGGAAATGGCCGAGTGGATCGCCTACGGCGCCAGCCCGCGTGGCTCGATCGCCCTCGACCGCTGTGCCCGCGCCCACGCGTGGCTGGCCGGTCGCGATTTCGTCAGCCCGGAAGACATCCAGGCGGTGTTGTTCGACGTGTTGCGCCACCGCATCATTCTGTCGTTCGAGGCCGAAGCCGCCGGCATCGACCAGGATCGGGTGGTGCAACGGATTCTCGACGTCGTAGCCGTCGCTTGACCCCGATGAACGCCTCCCTGCCGTCCGAACCGGGCATCCGCATCAGCCTCGCCGAGCTGATCGAGATGCGTCACCGCGTGCGCGAAGTGCAGCTGTTTTCCACGCCGAGCCAGCGCAGCCCGCTGATCGGCCTGCACCACTCGAAATTCCGTGGTCGTGGTGTGGACTTCGATCAGGTGCGGGTCTACCAGGCCGGGGACGACGTGCGCACCATCGACTGGCGCGTCACCGCACGGACCCAGGAACCGCACACCAAGCTGTTCCATGAAGAACGCGAACGGCCGATTTTCATCATGGTCGAGCAAAGCACGCGGCTGTTTTTCGGCTCCGGACTGATGTTCAAGTCGGTGCTCGCGGCGCAGGCTGCAGCGCTGATCGGCTGGGCCGCGCTGGGTCACAACGACCGGGTGGGCGGACTGGTGTTCGGCGACAACGAGCATTACGAGATCAAACCGCGCCGCAGCAAGCAGAGTCTGCTGCAACTGCTCAACCGTCTGGTGAAAGTCAATCAGTCGCTGCACAGCGAGCGGGAGCCGGATCGCGATGCGTTTGGCGTGGCGCTGCGCCGGGCCCGCGAGGTGCTGCGACCGGGCAGTCTGGTGATCGTGATTTGTGACGAGCGCGCACTGAGCGACAGCGCCGAGCAGCAGTTGAGTCTGTTGTCGCGCCATTGCGATCTGCTGATGCTGCCGCTGTCCGATCCCCTGGACCACGCCCTGCCCGCCGCCGGACTGTTGAGGTTCGCCGAGCGCGGCGCGCAACTGGAACTCGACACACTGAATTTCGATCTGCGCCAGACCTACCGGGCCCAGGCTGAAGCGCGCATTGCCCGCTGGGAATTGCTCGCGCAGAAACTGCGGGTCTTGCTGATGCCCCTGAGCACCCAGAGCGAAATGGTCGAGCAGATGCGCGAGTTTCTCAACCCGCAGCGTCCGGGGAACGCTCGATGAACGGCCTCGAACAACTGCAACCGCTGATTTCTCCGCCACCGATCGCTTTCTGGCCGCCGGCTCCGGGCTGGTGGCTGCTGCTTCTGTTACTGCCGTTGATTGCCTTCGTGCTGTGGCGCCTGCGCCGTTTCATTCCGATCAAGAAAAAACCCGTCGTACGCGCCGAAATCCAGCTCGATCCGGTGCGCATTGCCGCGCTCGCAGAGCTGGCGCAAATGGTCAAACCCTACGACGGCGCACCGGCCGGAGCCTGGCTGCAGCAGCTCAACGGCCTGCTCAAGCGCCTGTGCCGCAACCATTACCCCTACAGCCAGAGTCATACCCTCAACGGGCGCAAGTGGCTGGCGTTCCTCGATAACCGTTGCCCTGCCGCCGGCCTGACCCGCTGGATGGTGCTGGTGGAAGGCGCCTACAAGCCCGAGTGCAAACTCGACGACAAGGCCATCGCCGGCCTGACGCAAGCCGTCGACACCTGGATCCGCAAGCATGTTTGAGTTCGCCTGGCCGTGGATCTTTGTGCTGTTGCCGCTGCCGTGGCTGATGCGCCTCGTGCTGCCTGTCGCCGACAGTGGCGAGCCGGCATTGAAGGTGAGTTTCCTCGGTGACCTGGAAGGCCTCGCCCGTCGCCGCGCCCGGGCCAATCTACCGACATGGCGCCAGCAGGCGCCGTTCATGCTGCTGTGGTTGTTTCTGTTGATCGCCGCCGCCCGCCCGCAATGGCTGGGCGAACCGTTGCCGATTGCCGCCAGTGGTCGCGATCTGCTGGTGGCGGTGGACGTGTCCGGCTCGATGGACTTTCCCGACATGCAGTGGAACGACGAAGACGTCAGTCGCCTTTCGCTCGTGCAGCATCTGCTCGGTGACTTTCTGGAAAGCCGCGATGGCGACCGGGTCGGTCTGATCCTGTTCGGCAGCCAGGCCTACCTGCAGGCGCCGCTGACGTTTGACCGGCGCACCGTGCGCGTGTGGCTCGACGAAGCGCGGATCGGCATCGCCGGCAAGAACACCGCGATTGGCGACGCGATCGGCCTGGCCCTGAAACGCCTGCGCATGCGCCCGGCGCAGAGCCGGGTGTTGATTCTGGTCACCGACGGCGCCAACAACGGCGGGGAAATTGATCCGCTGACCGCCGCCAGACTGGCCGCCAACGAAGGCGTGAAAATCTATCCGATCGGCATCGGTGCCGACCCTGAAGAAAGTGGCGCCACCGCCCTGCTCGGCGGCAATCCGACCCTCGACCTCGACGAGCCGGCACTCAAGGCCATCGCCGATGCCACCGGCGGCCGCTACTTCCGCGCCCGCGACGGCAAGGAGCTGCAAGCGATCAAGGACACCCTCGACCGACTGGAACCGGTGGCCCAGCAACCGACCCAGGCGCGCCCGGCCCAGGCGTTGTATCAATGGCCGTTGGCGCTCGCGTTGCTGTTGAGCATGTTGCTGGTTGCCCGCGAATTGTGGCCGGACAACCCGCTGCAACGACTGTTCACCAAGGAGCTGTATCTGCAAAGCCCACTGCCTGACTGGCGCGAACGCCTCAAGCGCCTGCGTTTGCGGAGGCGTCGATGATCGCGCTCTGGCCGCACTGGTTTCGTCCCTGGTGGCTGCTGCTGTTGCCGCTGCTCGGCTGGTTGATCTGGCAGCTCTGGCATCGGCAGAAGCGCGCCGGACGCTGGCAGATGATTCTGCCGCCGGCGTTCCATGCCGCGTTGCTCAGTGGCGGCAGCGGCCGCGACAGCAAGTTGCCGTGGGTGGCGTTGGGCGTTGCGTGGTTGTTGACGATCCTGGCGCTGCTCGGCCCGAGCTGGGAACGGGTCGAACAGACCAGCCAGAAACCGGCCGACCCGCTGGTGGTCGTGCTGGAGCTGACCCCGGAAATGCTCGCCACCGACTCGCCGCCGACCCGTCTGGAACAGGCCCGGCGCAAGTTGTTCGACCTGCTCAAAGCACGCAGCGACGCGCAGACCGCCATCGTGGTTTACGCCGGCAGCGCCCACACGTTGGTGCCGCTGTCGGACGACCTGGCCACCAGTCGCAATCTGCTCGATGCGCTCAAGCCGTCGCTGATGCCGGAAAGCGGCCACCGCGCCGATCTTGCAGTGAGCAAGGCGCTGGCATTGCTCAAGCAAGGGGCGCTGGGTCAGGGGCGCATTCTGCTGATCGGTTCATCCCTCTCGGAAGAAGAACGCCAAGGCATTCGTCGCGCATTGAGCGGGCAATCGGCGCAATTGCTGATGCTCGGCATCGGCACCGCCGAGGGCGCGCCTATTGCTCAGGAAGACGGCAGTTTCCTCAAGGACGCACAGGGTGCGATCCGCGTGCCGCAACTCGACAGCCCAGGTCTTGGCGCCTTCCTCAACGCGGTGGGTGGCGAGTATCACAGTGCCAGGCTGGATGAATCGGACCTGCGCAGCCTCGGCCTGCTCAATGGCCCGCGCAGCCTGCGCAACGACGGCCAGACCCTGCGTCTCGACACCTGGGCCGATCAGGGTTACTGGCTGCTGTTGCCGCTCTTGCTGCTTGCCGCGTGCGCCGGGCGCCGTGGCTGGTTGTTCTGTCTGCCGCTGCTCTTTTGTCTGCCGCAACCGAGCTACGCTTTCAATTTCGAAGACCTGTGGCTGCGCCCCGACCAACAGGGTTTGCATCTGTTGAAACAGAAGCGCCCGGCCGAGGCCGCGCAACACTTCGAAGATCACCAGTGGCAGGGGCTGGCGTTGTACGAGGCCGGCGATTACAGTGGCGCCGCCGAGCGTTTCGCCGAAGGCAGCGATGCCCGCGCGCACTACAATCGAGGCAACGCACTGGCGAAAAGCGGTGAGCTGGAAGCGGCGATCGACGCCTATGAACAGGCTCTGGAATTGCAACCGGACTTGCGTCCGGCACTGACCAACAAGGCGCTGGTGGAAAACCTGCTCAAGCAGAAAAACGCCCCGCCGCCCGCCGAGCCCGAAAAGCAACCGGCACAACAGAACGTGCCGGGCGACGAACCACCGCCCGCGACCGCGCCGCCACCGGCAATCAAGAATGACACGCCCAGCGAGGCCCAGCCTGCGGAATCGGCCAGCGAACCACCGCCGACCACCCCGCCGCAACCGGGGCCCAACGAACTGCCGGACAGCGCCCCGGACACGGAGCCGCACACCAGCCCGACGCTGAGCCCCGGCGAGGACAACCTCGAAGGCGAGCAGCGCCAGGCGCTGGAGCAATGGCTCGGCAAGATTCCGGACGATCCGGGCGAACTGCTGCGACGCAAGTTCTGGTACGAACAGCAACAACATCAGGATCAGGAAAACACTCGATGACCCGTTTCGCCGCCCTCTTGCTGCCCCTGCTGATCTGCACGGCCACCGCTCAGGCGGCCGAGCTGACGGCCAGTGTGGATCGCAGTCGCCTGAATTCCGGCGAGACGGTCGAACTCACCCTCGAATCCAACGATGTCACGCAGTTCGGCAAACCGGACCTGACCCCGCTCGAACCGCTGTTCGAAGTGCGCGGCACGCGTCAGGTCAACCAGTTGAACACGCTCAACAACGAGAACCGCGCCACCACGCGCTGGATCATCACCCTGTTGCCGAAACAGAATGGCAGCGTTGAAATTCCATCATTGAAACTGGGCGAAACCCAGAGCCAGCCAATCACCGTGCAGGTGGTCGAAAGCGACGTCCACGAAGAAAAGAATGTGCTTGATCCGGTGTTCATCGAGTCCAGCCTCGACCAGAGCAGCGTCTATGTGCAGGCCCAGGCCGTCCTGACCCTGCGCATCTACCATTCGGTGTCGCTGTACGACGACAGCAGCGTCACCCCGTTGCAGATCAACGATGCACGAGTCGAACAGCTGGGCGATACGCGCACCTACGAAAAAGACATCAACGGCGTGCGGCATGGCGTGATCGAAATGCGCTATGCGATCTTCCCGCAACACAGCGGCTTGCTGACCATCACCCCGCAGACGTTCAGCGCCACACGGGTGGACACTCAGCCTGCCAAAGACGCCAACGCACAGGGGCCGAAACCAGGCAAAGTGTTGCGAGTGACGTCTACGGAAATCCCGCTGACGGTCAAACCCAAACCGCTCACTTATCCGGCCGATGCGCCGTGGCTGCCGGCCCGCAGCCTGAGCCTGAGCGAGAGCTGGAACCCGGAACCGGATCACACCCAGGTCGGGGACTCCCTGACACGCAGCCTGACTCTCAAGGTCGAAGGCCTGGCCGGCTCGCAACTGCCCGCCCTGCCCGCCACCGAGGCCAACGGTCTGCGTCGCTACCCGGACCAACCGGTGCTGAACAATCAAAGCAGCGAGCGTGGCCTGATCGGCAGCCGTGAAGAACGCGAGGCACTGGTGCCGAGCCGCAGCGGTTCGATCGAACTGCCGACCGTGGATGTGGTGTGGTGGAACACCTTTGAAGATCATCTGGAACACACGAGCCTGCCAGCGCGCACCCTGCAAGTGGTGAACAATCCGAGCCTGCAGGTCGACACCCCGGCCGGCAGCGCGCAATCCTTCAACACCACCGACAGCGAAGCACTCTGGTGGTGGAAACTCAGCACGCTGGTTCTGGCGTGCACCACCCTGCTCGGCTTCGGTCTGTGGTGGCGCGCCCGCTGGCAACCGGCAATCCTTCGCGCCGCGCAAACCGGCCCGAGCCCGCGCACCCTGCTCGACGACATCAAACGCGCAAGCCAGGCCAACGACCCCCACGCCACCCGCCAGGCCCTCGACGCCTGGGCCCGTCAGCAGCCGGAGACTCTGGCGGATATGGCTGCGCGTTTTGTGCCGCTGTCGGATGCGCTCGATGGGCTGAACGGCGCGCTGTACAGCGAGACCGGGCAGCATTGGCAGGGAGAGGATCTGTGGCGGGCGATCCGCACGATTCCGACGGCGGAGCGGGTGCAGGATCCAGTTGGGGACAGTGGATTGCCGCCGCTTTATCCGAAGTAGTTGCAGTTCAATAGAAGCTTTTGCCCGTAAACTCTCTTCTTTTTTCGCCGCGTTTTTTCCTGCGGCCATCACCTCTTTATATTGCGGAGTCAGCCTTGCGTCTGTTTCACACCTCCGACTGGCACCTTGGGCAGAACCTGCACGGCCAGGAGCGCGATTTCGAGCACGCCTGTTTTCTCGAGTGGCTGCTGCGTCAATTGAAGCTGGCGCAGCCGGACGTGCTGCTGATTGCCGGCGACATCTTCGACACGGTCAATCCACCGGTCAAAGCCCAGGAACGCCTCTACGATTTCATCGTCAGCGCCCACGAACAGCAGCCGTTGCTGACCATCGTGATGATCGCCGGCAACCACGACTCCGGCTCGCGGATCGAACTGCCCGCGCCGTTGATGCGGCGTTTGCGCACCCATGCGTTGGGCCGGGTGATGTGGCTGGACGATGGCCAGCTCGATGCAGAACGTCTGTTGTTGCCGCTGCCGAATGCGTCCGGCGAGATCGCCGCGTGGTGCCTGGCGCTGCCGTTCCTGCGCCCGGCCGAGGTGACCGGCGCGCATTTGGGTGACAACTATCTGCGCGGCATTGGTCAGGTGCATGAATGGTTGATCGAAGCGGCCAACGCCAAGCGCCAGCCGGGCCAGGCGCTGGTTGCCATCAGTCATGCGCACATGGCCGGCGGTTCGGTGTCGGAAGACTCCGAACGCAGCCTGATCATCGGCAACGCCGAAGCCCTGCCCGCCAGCCTGTTCGGGTCGAGCATCAGTTATGTCGCGCTCGGGCATTTGCACAAGCCGCAGAAGGTCAACGGTGAAGAACGAATTCGCTACAGCGGCTCGCCGATCCCGTTATCGTTTTCGGAAATCAGTTATCAGCACCAGATTCTCGACGTCGTCCTGGACGGCGAAACCCTGGTCAGCGTCGAGCCGATACTGATCCCCCGTTCCGTCAATCTGCAACGCCTCGGCCCTGCGCCGCTGGCGCAAATCCTGCTGCAACTGGCCGATCTGCCGAACATCGATCTGCTGGCCGAAACCCAGCGCCAGCCATGGCTGGAAGTGCGCGTGACCCTCGACGAGCCGCAACCGGATCTGCGTCATCAGGTCGAAAGCGCTCTGCAAGGCAAGGCTGTGCGACTGGTACGAATCGCCGCCGAATACGCCGGCAACCGTGGCGCTGACGGCGCCGAGGACGGCAGTGTGTTGATCGAACTGGACCAGCTCACACCGCAGCAATTATTCAGCCGTGCCTGGCTCGACAATTACGGCAGCGAAGTCGACGAGCAAACCCTCAAGGACTTCGCCGAACTGCTGCAAGACGTACAAATGGAGGGCGAGCAGCCATGAAGATTCTCGCCATTCGCTTGAAAAACCTCGCTTCGCTGGCGGGCCCGTTCGAAATCGACTTCACCGCTGAACCGCTGGCCAGCGCCGGCCTGTTCGCCATCACCGGCCCCACCGGCGCCGGCAAAAGCACCTTGCTCGATGCCCTGTGCCTGGCGCTGTTCGGCGCCGTGCCGCGTCTGAACAACACCGGGCGTGACGCCAAGGTGCCGGACGCCGACGGTGAAATCGCCACCGGCGACCCGCGCACCCTGCTGCGTCGTGGTACGGGCGAAGGTTTTGCCGAGGTGGATTTTGTCGGCGTCGATGGCCGCCGCTACCGCGCACGCTGGGAAGCCAACCGCGCCCGGGAAAAGGCCGGCGGCAAGTTGCAGGCCAGCCGTCAGAGCCTGCGCGACATCGATCAGGATCAACTGCTCGCCAGCCAGAAAGGCGAGTACAAGGTTCAGCTCGAAGCCGCGCTGGGCCTGAACTTCGAACAGTTCACCCGCGCCGTGCTGCTGGCCCAGAGCGAGTTCAGCGCCTTTCTCAAGGCCGACGACAACGACCGCAGCGAACTGCTGGAAAAACTCACCGACACCGCGCTCTACACCCGCCTCGGCCGTCGCGCGTTCGACAAGACCAAAGAGGCTCGCGAGGCCCACAAGCAGTTGCAGGATCAGGCCACCGGTGTGACCCCGCTGCCGCCCGAAGCCCGCGCCGAACTCGACGAGCGCTTCAACGCTGCCCAACAGCAATTGAAGTTGCAGCAGGCCCAGCTCAAACAGCTTGAGCAACAACACACCTGGCTCAAGGATCTGCACCTGTTGCAGGACGCCCGACAAGCGGCGGCCGAGCAGTTGCAGAGCGCTGAACACGAACGCCAAGCGCTGGCCGGCGAACGCCTGCGACTGACGCACCTTGAACAGCTCGCCCCGCAACGGCATCAGTTTGCGCGCAAGGCTGAAATCGATGCCTTGCTGATGCCGCTGACGGCGCAGATCAGCTCACATACGCTGCAACAAGGCGAGCTGACTGAGCGCCAGACGCAACTTGAACAAGACCTCGGTGCTGCACAAATCGCCCTGACCGAAGCGCAGAAGCAACAGAGCGAAAGTGCACCGTTGCTGCGTCAGGCTTTCGATGAGCAAAGCACCCTCGCCCGTCTGGCCAGGGATGTCGCCTCCGGCACTGAAGCCAAGCAGGCCGCCGAACAGGCCTGCACCCAGGGCCAGAGCACAATCCAGGCCCTGCTCGATCAGCAAACGCAGGTCGCCGAGCGCCTGCAACGAATCGCCGCCGATCTGGAGCAAAGCACTCATCTGGCACCGTTGAGCGAAGCCTGGAATGCCTACCGCGACCGCTTGCAGCAATTGATGCTGATTGGCAACCGGCTGAACAAGGGCGAAAGCGAACTGGCGAATCTCGAACAGAACGCCGCCCGTGCCACCGAAGAACTGGCCACACAAAAGCAGCAACTCGAAGTGCTGTTCAAGGAGGCCGGCGCCGAGCCGGATGCCGTCGCCGAGCAGATCGGCATCCTCGGCACTCTGTTGCAGGACAACCGCAAACAGCTGCGCGCCGTCGAAGAGCTGACGCGCCTTTGGGCCAGTCAACAGGAGCTGGACAAACGCAGTGCCGAGTTGCAACAGCGTCAGCTCGATGCGCAACAGGAGCGCGAGCGCCTGACTCAGGACGGGGTGAAAACCAGGTCCGAACTGACGGTCGCCGAGCAAACCCTCAGCGTCACTCGTGAGTTGCTCGAACGCCAGCGTCTGGCCCGCAGCGCCAGTGTCGAAGAGCTGCGCGCGCAATTGCAGGACGACCAGCCGTGCCCGGTGTGCGGCAGCAACGAACATCCGTATCACCAGCCGCAAGCCCTGCTGCAGAGCCTCGGCCGTCACGATGAAAGCGAGCAGGCCAACGCGCAGCAAGCGGTCGATCAACTGAAGGAAAAACTCACCGAACTGCGTACCAGTGTCGGTGGTGTCATTGCTCAACAAAAAGAGTTGCTGCAACAGCAGGAACAACTGGCGGCACAACAGCTGGCGCTGACGCCGAGCATCGAGGCTCATCCGCTGGCAGCGCAGTTGCTCAATCAGGACAGCGACAAACGCGCTGCCTGGCTGACTCGCCAGAACGATCAGCTGAACCAGAGCATCACCCAGGACGAACAGCGCCAGACCGCCTTGCTCACACTGCAACAGGACGCGGCGCGCCTGACCCAGCAATTGCGTCACGCCGAAACCGCGCATCAGCAAGCAACCCAGCACCTGAACAATCAGCAGCGCGAGTTGAGCGCTGACCGGCAGCGTCTGGACGAAGAACTGGCAGCCTTCGCCACGCTGCTGCCCGCCGAGACTCACGAAGCCCTGCGCGCCGAACCGGCCGCGACCTTCATGCAACTCGACCGGCAGATCGCCGAGCGTCTGGCGCAAGTCGATCAGCAAAAGGAAGAGCTGGCCGAACAGCAACAACGCCAGCAGACGCTTGAAAAGGAACAGGATCGTCAGCAAAGCCGCGTGCAGCAACTGCAAACCGCTGAGCAACAGCTCAACGCACTGACCGCTCAGCAACAGGCCAGCCAAGAGAAACTCACGCAGTTGCTGGGCGATCACACCCGCGCCGAACACTGGCAGCAGCAACTGGAACAGGCTGTGGAACAGGCACGCAACGCCGAATCCACCACGACTCAGGCGCTGCAAAGTGTACGCACGCAGCTTGTGCAAATGGCCGCCGAGCTCAAGGCGCAGCAGGAACGCGTGCTAGCGCTGGAAACCGAAGAGCGTGATCTGGCCGGCAAGATTGCCGACTGGCGCGCTCGCCACCCGGAACTGGATGACGGCGGCCTGGAAGATCTGTTGCGGATCGATGACGCGCAGGTCGGCGAGCTGCGCGAGCGTTTGCAGCGCAACGAAAAGGCCCTGGAACATGCCAAAGTGCTGTTGCAGGAACGTGATCGCCAGTTGCTCGAACATCAGGCGCAGCACAACGGCAACCTCGACGCCGAACAACTCGCCGCGGCCCTCGCCGACTTGCAGAACCAGTGCAGCGCGAGCGAACAGCGCTGCGCCGAACTGCGTGCCGAGCAAGTCGAAGATCAGCGCCGGCAGAACGCCAACTCCGCGCTGGCGCAGCAGATCGCCGACGCCAATGCCGAGTATCAACGCTGGGCACGACTCAATGCACTGATCGGCTCGGCCACCGGCGACACCTTCCGCAAGATCGCCCAGGCCTACAACCTCGACCTGCTGGTGCATCACGCCAACGTGCAGCTGCGGCAACTGGTCAAGCGCTATCGCCTCAAGCGCGGCGGCAGCATGCTGGGTCTGCTGGTGATGGACACGGAAATGGGCGACGAACTGCGCTCGGTGCATTCCCTTTCCGGCGGCGAAACCTTCCTGGTGTCGCTGGCCCTCGCACTGGGTCTGGCCTCGATGGCGTCGAGCACGCTGAAGATCGAATCGCTGTTCATCGACGAAGGTTTCGGCAGCCTCGATCCGGAATCCCTGCAACTGGCCATGGACGCCCTCGACGGTTTGCAGGCTCAGGGCCGCAAGGTCGCGGTGATTTCCCACGTGCAGGAAATGCATGAGCGGATTCCGGTACAGATTCAGGTGCAGCGCCAGGGCAATGGTTTGAGCACGCTGGAGGTGAAATGAACACGCTGTATTCCTTCCGCCGCTGCCCGTACGCGATGCGGGCGCGGATGGCCCTGCGGTATTCGGGCGTGCCGGTTGAGATCGTCGAAGTCAGCCTCAAGGCCAAACCGGCGGAGATGCTGGCGATCTCGCCCAAGGGCACGGTGCCGGTGCTGGATGCGGGCGGTCAGGTGATCGATGAGAGCCTGGAAATCATGCGCTGGGCGCTGGCGCAGAATGATCCGGATGACTGGTTGCTGGGTGGCGATTCAAGGACTGCCGAGTTGATCGAAGCCAACGATCAAGTGTTCAAGGTTCACCTGAATCGCTACAAGTACGCCGAGCGCTACCCGGAACAGCCGATGGAAGTTTATCGGGCGGAAGGTGCTCTGTTCTTGCAGAAACTGGATGAGTTGCTCGAGGGTCGCGATTACTTGCTGGCCGGGCATCCGAGCCTGGCCGATATCGCGCTGTTGCCGTTCGTTCGCCAGTTCGCCCATGTTGATCGTGACTGGTTTGCGACAACGCCTTATGAGCGATTGCAGGCGTGGTTACAGCGCTTTCTTGAGTCGGATCTGTTTACCGCCATCATGAAAAAGTAAGCACCTTACGCCAGCACCTGGCACATGCCGATGGCCGAGCAATCCACTTGGAACGGTCCGAGAAAACTGGCTTCGGTTTTCACCGGTGGATTGCCGGCCAGCAGCCCCAATGCATTGGCCCGTTCGATATTGTGCGCGATGGTGTGGTTGGCCTCTATGGCCCGGGCCAGTCCGCCGACTGAACCCTGACCGAACCCCAACAGGGACGCGCCATTGGTCATGATCGCCAGACCGGCGATGATCCAGAATCTGTAGCCTTTCATGCTCCGACGGCTCCTGCGAGTTCAACTGAATCCGCTGCTGCGCTTTGCGAGCGCAGTTCGAACTGGACGCCGGGATGCGCGACCTGGATCGGGGCTTCCAGGCTGTGTTGCGATTGGGACGCGAGGCTGACGAACAGCACCATGACCAGGTACAGACCGATGGCCACGTAGGCGCCGCGTTTGGCGGAAGTGATGATTGAAGTGGCCATGATGTGTGCTCCGTGGACAATGTTTCGAGGTCCACAGAATCGATCAAAAAAGCCGGGGTAACCACTCAGGGATTGGCATAGTAACCATCAGCTTCGTTGATTATTTAGCCGATCTATCTCGTCGTTCGAAAATAGCTATCGTCGGTCGCTGCGCAGGCAAAAAACTGCCCAAGGCTGCGATCTTTTGATTTTGCTTTTGGGAAACAAGATCAAAGGATCGCAGCCTTGGGCAGTTCCAGGGCGTGACGGAAATTTCAGTGTTGAGCTTTGTGATCCAGCGCGGCGTAGAAGTTCGCGCTTTGTTGCAGGTATTTCTGGGTGTAGCTCTGGGTGTGGGATTTTTTATCGCTGATTTCAACGTTAGCGCTGGCTGGCAGAGCCACGGTGGCGGAGATGGCGGAAGCGGCGATGATCGAGAAGAGATTGAAGTTCATGGCGGTAACCCTCGTGTTCAGTTGGCTTGCTTGCCCGGTTGGGCCGTGAAGCAAACTTAACGCTCGAGGGTCGCTCGCTTGAAATGCTTTGCAACATTACCTGTTATCAGCAGGATTAATACAATGCTTCAGGCCCCGTAGACCGGGGCCTGCGGCTTATTGACGCAGCAGAAACTTGAGGTCGCTCGGCGCATCCATCGGCAGTTTTTGCACGGTTTTGCCCAGCAGACCGGTCTTGCCGTCGCGCTCGACCACGACAATCTGGTTGCTCTTCTGGTTGGCAATCAGCAGGAATTTGCCGCTTGGATCGAGGCTGAACTCACGCGGGTGATCACCTTCCACCGAGCGTCGCTGCAATTCCTTGAGCTGGCCGCTGGCCGGGTCGATGGCGAACACCAGCAACTGATTGGCGGTGCCACGGTTGCTGACGTAGAGAAACTTGCCATCGGCAGACGCATGCAACGCAGCAGCGGCCTTGTCCGAAGTCGGCTGGCCGGCAGCCAGATCGACCATTTGCGTCTGGGTCAGCACGCCGTCCTTGTAATCGAACACGGCAACCTGGGCGCTCATTTCCATGGTCAGCCAGGCATGCTTGCCATCAGCGCTGAACAGCAAATGACGCGGCCCGCTGCCTGCTGGCAATTGCACCGAGGCGGTTTTCGCCGGAGTCAGCGGCAGGTCCGCATTGGCTTTCGGGTCGAACTGGTAGATGAAGACCTTGTCCGCGCCCAAGTCGGCGGAGAACACATAACGACCGTCCGGCGAGGAAATCGTCGAGTGCACGTGGTTCGAAGCCTGACGCTCAGGGTTGACCCGACTCGCCGGGTGCGCGCTCATTTGCACCACCGGTTTGAGTTTGCCGTCGCTGCCCACCGGCAACACGGCGAGCGTGCCGCCCGGGTCCTCGACCACCGAGTAGTTGCTGACGAACAGATGACTGGCGTCGCCGCTGAGGCTCGAATGGGTTGGCTCGTTGCCCAGGCTCTGCACCTGATTGATCAGGGTCAGGGCGTGGGTCTTGGGATCGATCGAATAACTGCTGACGCGACCGACCGGGTCTTTCTGGCCTGGACCGTTTTCGTTGACCACGAACAGCCGGTGCTGATCCTTGGACAGGGTCAGCCACGACGGGTTTTCGCTCTTGATCACTTGCAGCGGTTTGGCGTCGATCTGGCCGGTGGCGCTGTCGAAGTTCATCCGGTAGATGCCCTGGCTGGTGCCGGCAGTGTAGGAACCGACCAGCAACTGGAAGCTCTCGGCCGAGGCGCTGGAAAGGCCCATCGCGCCGACGCTGCCGGCCATCAGCAATGGCCAGAATTTACGCATGTTCATTCGGTTTCATCCTCGTCGTCGGCGCTGCTGAGTACGTCGCCGAGGCAGACCAGACGGTGTTCGCCAACGGTTTTGGTGTCGCTGGCAAAACCGATGATCAACCAGCTCTGCAGGTCCTGATCAAACGTCGCCGCTGCCACCTGAGCCGGGGTGAACTCCCAATGCTTGGCTTCCCGGCCATCGATGCATTCGATGTGCAGGTTGTCGTCTTCATCGAGGGCGAATTCGAAAGCGTGCAGGCCGTCGATTTCGACCATACCGCAGTGTTCGAGGGCGTTGAGAAGGGTGTCGGTTACGGCAGTCATGGCAATCATGTCTTTCAGGGGGAAAGGGGCAATGATAGCTCAATGTGGCCGCTGAGCTCTCCCTGTGGGAGCGAGCCTGCTCGCGATTGCAGAATGTCAGGCGACATGAATGTCGACTGATACACCGCTATCGCGAGCAGGCTCGCTCCCACATTGACTGGGTTCGGCGGTTAGAGGGCTTCGCGCGATGGCTTGCCGTCCACCAGCCGCTGAATGCGCAGCGGATTGCCGTTTTTCAGCGGTTCCGGCAGCAGACTGTCGGGGTAGTTCTGGAAGCACACGGGGCGCAGGAAACGATCGATGGCCAGGGTTCCGACCGATGTGCCGCGAGCATCGGACGTCGCCGGATACGGCCCGCCGTGAACCATCGAATCGCACACTTCAACCCCGGTCGGGTAGCCATTGAGCAGGATCCGCCCGACCTTCTGTTCCAGCAACGGCGTCAGTTCCGGGAACAGCGCGAAGTCTGCCGGCTCGCCGATGATCGTCGCCGTGAGCTGCCCGTGCAGGCCATGCAGTGCAGCGCTCAACTGCGCCTGATCGGCCACTTCGACGATCACCGTGGTCGGGCCGAACACTTCTTCCTGAAGCACTTCATCGCCATCGATCAACAGGCTGACATCGGCCTTGAACAACTGCGGCTGCGCCTGATTGCCCTGCTGTGGATTGCCGGCCAGATGCTTGATGCCTGGGTGTGCCAACAACTTTTCCAGGCCCTTGCCGTAGCTGCCGAGAGTCCCGGCATTGAGCATGGTTTGCGCCGGTTGATCGCCGATCAGCGCGGCGACTTGCTCAACAAACGCCGTGAACTGTGGCGAGCGAATCCCGATCACCAGACCCGGGTTGGTACAGAACTGACCGCAGCCCTGCACCACCGACGCGGTCAGATCGCGAGCGACGGTTTCCGAACGCACGGCCAGGGCCTGGGGCAACACGATCACTGGATTGATGCTCGACATCTCGGCGAACACCGGAATCGGTTGAGGGCGAGCAGCGGCCATGTCACACAGCGCCCGTCCGCCCTTCAGCGAACCCGTAAAACCGACGCCTTGAATGGCAGGATGCTTGACCAGCCATTCGCCCACTCCGCCACCATAAATCATGTTGAACACACCGCCCGGCATCGCGGTTTTCTCTGCTGCACGAATTACCGCATCGGCCACGAGTTCGGCTGTGGCCATATGGCCGCTGTGAGCTTTGAACACCACCGGACAACCGGCAGCCAGCGCCGAGGCTGTGTCGCCACCGGCGGTGGAAAATGCCAATGGAAAGTTGCTCGCGCCGAACACCGCCACCGGGCCGAGACCAATGCGGTATTGGCGCAGATCAGGACGCGGCAACGGTTGACGATCCGGCAGCGGCAGGTCGATGCGCGCACCATAGAAGTCACCGCGCCGAAGGACTTTGGCGAACAAGCGCATCTGGCCGCTGGTGCGACCTCTCTCACCTTGAATCCGCCCGGCCGGCAGTGCGGTCTCGCGGCAGACCACGGCGACGAAATCATCGCCCAGCGCATCCAGCTCATCGGCAATCGCATCGAGAAACTGCGCGCGGCGTTCGGCGCTGAGGCTGCGATACGTTGGATACGCCGCCGCAGCGGCTTTGGCGGCAGCGTCCACTTCCGCTTCCGTGGCCTGAATGAAATCGTGGGGCAGTGCCTCGCCCGTCGTGGCGTCGATGCTGTGCAGTTTGACGCTACCGGCGGCGCTGCGACGCCCGCCGATGTAGTTGTGACCGAGAATCTGAGTCATGGGATCTCCTTAAAGGGTGCCGATGCTGTCCGGTTCGAATGCCGCTGCGACCGGGGCGATGCCGTTGACCAGCGGAGCGCCGAATTCGGCCTGGCTGATCTCGAACACGTCGCCGGGTCGAGTGCGAATGCCATCGGCGAACGACAGGGTCGCGGTGCCGAAGAAGTGAATGTGTACGTCACCGGGACGCAGGAACTGGCTGTACTTGAAGTGGTGGTATTCGAGGTTCGCCAGGCTGTGGCACATGTTGGCCTCGCCGCTGAGGAACTCGTTTTGCCACAGCACTTCGCCGTCGCGCAGGATGCGGCTGGTGCCGGCCAGGTGTTGCGGCAATTCACCGACGCGCAGCTCAGGGCCGTAGCTGCAACTGCGCAGTTTCGAGTGGGCCAGGTACAGGTAATTCTTGCGTTCCATGACGTGATCGGAGAACTCGTTGCCCACCGCGAAACCGAGGCGATACGGCTTGCCGTCGTGGCCGATGATGTAGAGGCCGGCCATCTCCGGCTCCTCGCCGGCGTCTTCGGCAAACGGCGGCAGCGGGAACGGCTGACCGGGACGCACGACAATGCTGCCATCGCCCTTGTAGAACCATTCCGGTTGCACCCCGGCCTGCCCCGCCGCCGGTTTTCCACCCTCCACGCCCCACTTGAAGATGCGCATGGTGTCGGTCATCGCTGCTTCGTCGCCGGCCTGCTGGTGCATCTTGTCCCGGGCCGATGCGCTGCCCAGGTGCGTGAGGCCGGTGCCGCTGACCAGCAGGTGCGCCGGGTCCGGATGGTCCAGCGGCGGCAGGATGCGCAGGTCTTTGAGCAACTGCGCGTAATCGTGACTGATACCGAGGCCGAGGGATTGCACTTGTTGCGCCAACGTACTGCCGGCCTCGATTGCCGCCAGTGCCAGATCACGTACGGTGTGAGCATCCTGCACTTCACGCACCAGACCGCCCTCGACCACCCCGACACGGCGCTCGCCGCTACTTAATTCGAATTGAACCAGATGCATGATGTTCTCCTGTTGAAACAAATCCCGGATCGAAATCAGGTGCGTGTCGCACCGCGTGCGCTCGCTGCAAATTGCTCGACTGGCAGCACATGCTTGCGCTCCAGCAAGCGATAGACGACGCCCGTCAGAACCAGCCCGAACACCATCACCCCGGACAGGAAGTACAGGCCCGAAGCGAGGTTGCCGGTGTATTCCTTCAACGCGCCAATCACGAACGGCCCGATGTAGCCGCCGAGGTTGCCCACCGAGTTGATCAAGGCAATGCCCGCCGCCGCGCTGGCGCCGGCAAAGAAACGTCCCGGCAAGGTCCAGAACACCGCCGTGCAGGAAAACAGCGCAAACGCCACCAGACACAATGCCGCCAGTTGCGCCACCGGCAACGACAGCCAGGCACTGAGAAACAGGCCGATGGCGCCCAGCACATAGAGCACCGCCAGATGACCGTAGCGATCATTCATGCGGTCGGAACTGCGCGGCACGATCAGCAACCCGATGATCCCGAAGATGTAGGGCACCGATGACACGAAACCGGTCACCAGATCGCTGCCGCCGAACTGTTTGATCAGGGTCGGCAGCCACAGGCCAAGCCCATAGATGCTCAGGGTCACCGGCAGATAGAACAGCGCCAGCAGCAACACCCGTTTGTCTTTCAGCGCATGCAACGGATTGCCGTGGCGGGTCTGGCCGTATTCCTGCAGATCCTTTTTCAGTTCGCCGGTAAGCCAGTCTTTCTCGGCCTGATCCATCCATGTCACTTGCTGCGGGCCGTCCGGCAGCCAGCGCAATACCGGCCAGGTCAGCAGGATCGCAGGAGTACCGATGACGATGAACAGCCACTGCCAGCCGTGCAGACCAAGAATGCCGTCCATGCCCAGCAGGCCACCGGACACGGGGCCGGTGATCATCATTGCGATGGGTTGGGAAAGGATGAACAGCCCGAGGATCTTGCCGCGATGGCGCACCGGAAACCATTGGGTGATGTAGTACAGAACGCCGGGAAAGAATCCCGCCTCCGCCGCGCCGAGCAGAAAGCGCATCACGTAAAAACTGTGTGGGCCCTGGACGAACGCCATGCCGATGGTGATCGCGCCCCAGGTGATCATGATCCGCGCGAACCAGCGCCGCGCACCGAAGCGTTCGAGCATCAGGTTGCTGGGGATCTCCAGCAGAAAATAGCCAATGAAAAACAGCCCGGCACCGAGGCCGTAGGCAGCATCGCCAATGCCGATGTCGGCGCCCATGTGCAGCTTGGCGAAGCCGACGGCGGAGCGATCCACATAGGCGATCAGGTACAGCAGGATCAGAAAGGGAATCAGTTTCAGCGTGATGCGCCGGACAAGCCGCAGTTCCTGGCTCATGGGATCGGTCTCCGATTGTTGTTTTTATGGAACCTCGGGGGACGCCTCTCGCGGAAAACCGCCAGGGCCATCCCTCCGTCGAAAAGAACTATATAGTAATACTAATTACCCAACAACACTTCCAAAACGTCGATTTTGCGCTTATGTTTAGCCGAGGCTCGCAAACAATAGTCTTACAATAAGAGAATCGATCATGTCTGATAAGAAACCCACCCTGCGCTCCGCCCAATGGTTTGGCACGGCCGACAAGAACGGCTTCATGTACCGCAGCTGGATGAAGAATCAGGGCATCGCCGACCATCAGTTCCATGGCAAGCCGATCATCGGCATCTGCAACACCTGGTCGGAACTGACGCCGTGCAACGCGCATTTCCGCCAGATCGCGGAGCACGTCAAACGCGGTGTGATCGAGGCTGGTGGTTTTCCGGTGGAATTCCCGGTGTTCTCCAACGGCGAATCGAACCTGCGCCCGACCGCCATGCTCACCCGCAATCTGGCGAGCATGGACGTCGAGGAAGCGATTCGCGGCAACCCGATTGATGGCGTGGTGCTGCTGACCGGTTGCGACAAGACCACCCCGGCCCTGCTGATGGGCGCGGCCAGTTGCGACGTGCCGGCCATCGTCGTCACCGGCGGGCCGATGCTCAATGGCAAGCACAAGGGCAAGGACATCGGCTCCGGCACCGTGGTCTGGCAGCTCAGCGAACAGGTCAAGGCCGGCACTATCACCATCGACGACTTCCTGGCGGCCGAGGGCGGCATGTCCCGCTCGGCCGGCACCTGCAACACCATGGGCACCGCATCGACCATGGCCTGCATGGCCGAAGCGCTGGGCACATCCCTGCCCCACAACGCGGCGATTCCGGCAGTGGATGCGCGGCGTTATGTGCTGGCGCACATGTCCGGCATGCGTGCGGTCGAGATGGTGCGTGAAGACCTTAAACTGTCGAAGATCCTGACCAAGGAAGCCTTCGAGAATGCGATTCGGGTCAACGCGGCGATTGGCGGTTCGACCAACGCGGTGATCCATCTCAAAGCCATCGCCGGGCGCATCGGTGTCGAACTTGATCTGGACGACTGGACCCGCATCGGTCGCGGCATGCCGACCATCGTCGACCTGCAACCGTCCGGGCGTTTCCTGATGGAAGAGTTCTATTACGCGGGCGGCTTGCCTGCGGTGCTGCGTCGACTCGGCGAAGCCAATCTGATCCCCAATCCGAACGCATTGACCGTCAATGGCAAATCCATCGGCGAGAACACCAAGGATGCACCGATCTACGGTGAAGACGAAGTGATCCGCACCCTCGACAATCCGATCCGCGCTGACGGTGGCATCTGTGTATTGCGCGGCAACCTGGCGCCGCTGGGCGCGGTGCTCAAACCCTCAGCCGCCACGCCGGAACTGATGCAGCACCGTGGCCGAGCGGTGGTGTTCGAGAACTTCGACCTGTACAAGGCGCGCATCAACGACCCGGAACTGGACGTCGATGCCAACTCGATTCTGGTGATGAAGAACTGCGGGCCGAAGGGTTATCCGGGCATGGCCGAAGTCGGCAACATGGGTTTGCCGGCCAAACTGCTGGCCCAGGGCGTGACCGACATGGTGCGCATTTCCGATGCGCGCATGAGCGGCACGGCGTACGGCACCGTTGTGTTGCACGTCGCCCCGGAAGCGGCGGCCGGCGGGCCTTTGGCGGTGGTCAAGGAAGGCGACTGGATCGAACTGGACTGCGCCAGCGGGCGTCTGCACCTGGATATTCCGGACGCCGAACTGGCGGCACGCATGGCGGATCTGCAACCGCCGCAGCAGTTGTTGGTGGGTGGGTATCGTCAGTTGTATGTCGACCATGTGCTGCAGGCGGATCAAGGTTGCGATTTTGATTTCCTTGTCGGCTGTCGAGGTGCTGAGGTCCCTCGCCACTCGCACTGACACCACCATGCCTCCTGTGGGAGCGGGCTTGCTCGCGAAAGTGGAGTGTCAGCAACCTGTGTTTGTCTGACACGCTGCTTTCGCGAGCAAGCCCGCTCCCACATTTGCTCTGTATCTGCCTCAAGATTGTGTGGTGCCTGCTATGATGCGCGGCATCTCCATCGCTCAGGATCGCGCCGCGCCCCATGGATTACCGCAAACCTTCAGACCGCAAAAGCATGCACTCGCGCATCGTTCAGGAACTGGGCATGCAGATTGTTTCCGGACGTTTTTTGCCCTGTGACAAACTGCCCGCCGAAGCCTTGCTCTGCGAGGAGTACGCGGTCAGTCGGCCGGTGTTGCGCGAAGCCACACGGGTGTTGGTGGCCAAGGGGCTGGTGTACTCCAAGCCCCGGGTCGGCACCGTGGTCAAACCGCGCCGCGAATGGCACATGCTCGATCCGGACGTGCTGCACTGGTTGATGCAAAGCAGCCCGCAGAATGAATTCTTCAATGTGCTGACCAGCGTGCGCAGCATCATCGAACCGGCCGCCGCCGCCCTCGCCGCCCAACACGCCACGGATGCCGACATTGCAGCCATCGGCGAAGCCTACCAACGCATGGAAGCCGCACCGACGCCGGAGGCCCTGCTGCAACCGGATCTGGACTTCCACAGCCGGATTGCCGACGCGACCCATAACGATTTGCTGGCCAACCTGTGCAACATGCTGTCGGTGGCGATTGCCGAGGCGCTGAAACATTCGAATCAGCGGCCGAATCTGCATGAACTGGCGTTGCCTCGGCACAAGGCGATTCTGACGGCGATCGAGAATCGTGATGCGCTGGGGGCTCGGCATGCGACGCTGGTTCAGCTGGATGATGCGCGCAGTGCGCTTAGCGTCGTGCTAGGCACTGAACTCTCCTAAGCCTTGATACCGCTGGCCCTCACCCTAGCCCTCTCCCGGAGGGAGAGGGAACTGACCGCGATGTCTTGCGTAATACATCGACCTGAAAAACCGAGTCGATTATGGATTCAAAGCTAATCTTTCACGTCGGTGTATCTATCCAATATCCCCCATTCGGTTCCCTCTCCCTACGGGCGGTCCGACGTTTCGGGAGGGCTAGGGTGAGGGCAAGCTTTCGATCTTGCCCCATAAAAAAAGCCGCAACCCTTCAAGGTTGCGGCTTTTTCATTTCAGCCAAATGGATCAGTGAGCAAACAGAGAGTTGCCCTTCTGCCCCGCCAGTTTCTCCGGCTTGATCAGGAACTTGGCCAGTGCCGGCAGCAGCCACAGCGCACCGAACATGTTCCACAGCAGCATGAAGGTCAGCATCAGGCCCATGTCGGCCTGGAACTTGATCGCCGAGAAGATCCAGGTGCACACGCCGATGGCCAGGCACAGACCGGTGAACAGCACCGCTTTACCGGTGGACTTCAGGGTCTGGTAATAGGCTTCCTGCAACGGCAGGCCAGCACGCAGGAAACTTTCCAGACGGCTGTAGATGTAAATGCCGTAGTCGACGCCGATCCCCACGCCCAGCGCCACCACCGGCAGGGTCGCCACCTTGACGCCGATGCCCATGAACGCCATCAGCGCGTTGCCCAGCACCGACGTCAGTACCAGCGGCAGCACGATGCACAGGGTCGCCGCCCAGGAACGGAAGGTGATCATGCACATCACCGCCACGCAGATGTACACCAGAATCAGGATGGTCAGCTCAGCCTGTTTGATGACTTCGTTGGTGGCCGCTTCGATCCCGGCGTTACCGGCCGCGAGGATGAACTCCAGACCGTCCTTGTTGTTGTCCTTGGCAAACTCCTGCACGGCTTTCACCGCACGATCCAGGGTTTCAGCCTTGTGATCGTTGAGGAACACCAGCACCGGCGCCAGCGAGCAGCTGTTGTTGTACAGGCCATCGGCCCGGGCGATGGAGTTGTTCAGCACGTCCGGGTTGCGCGACAGGGTTTCCCATTTGAGGTTGCCCTCGTTCATGCCCTTGATCATCTGCTTGGACACCGTCACCAGCGAGATCGCCGATTGCACGCCCTCGGTGTTCTGCATCTTCCACATCAGCTCGTCGATCGGCGCCATGGCTTCGTAGCGCGAGCAACCTTCGGACTTGGTCTTGACCATCACCACCAATACATCGGAACTGGTCGAGTAGTTGTTGATGATGAAGTTGTTGTCCTTGTTGTAGCGCGAGTCCGGACGCAGTTCCGGCGCGCCCTGGTCGAGGTCGCCGATCTTCAGGTTCTGGCTGTACCAGAGACCGCCGCCGAAGGCGACCAGCGCCAGGGCGATGGAGATCGGGGCGACTTTCGGGCTGGCGAAATTCGACAGCAGGCGCCAGAACGGGTGCTCGCGGTTTGCATCCTTTTTGCTCTTGGCGATGGCGCGCTTGCTGATGCCGACATAGGAAATCGCCACCGGCAGCAGGATCAGGTTGGTGAACACGATCACCGCCACGCCGATGGACGCGCCGATGGCCAGTTCACGGATTACGCCAATGTCGATGATCAGCAGCGTGATGAAGCCCACGGCATCGGCGAGAATCGCGATCATCCCCGGCAGGAACAGTTGCCGGAACGTGCGCCGCGCCGCGGTCAGAGCGTTGTCTGCCTCGCTCGATTGCAGGGCGATACCGTTGATCTTCTGCACGCCATGGGAAATGCCGATGGCGAAAATCAGGAACGGCACCAGCATCGAATACGGATCGAGGCCGAACCCGAAGAAGTGCATCAACCCCAGTTGCCAGACCACCGCCACCAGCGTGGTGCTCAACACCGCCACGGTGCTGCGCAGGCAGTTGGTGAACCACAACAGCAGGATCAGGGTGATGACGAAGGCGATGCCGAAGAACATCACCACCATCACCAGGCCGTCGATCAGGTCACCGACCTTCTTGGCGAAACCAACGATGTGGATCTTGACGTTGGGGTTCTGCGCTTCGAACTTGTTGCGGATCTTGTCTTCCAGTTCATGGGAGAACTGGCGGTAGTCCAGCGCCAGCAGCTTGCCCTGGTCCTGCGGGTCCGGGTAGGACTCCAGCAGCGGGATGTCGACGATGCTCGACTTGAAGTCGTTGGCCACCAGACGCCCGACCTGACCCGACTTGAGCACGTTGTTGCGCAGCATGTCGAGGCTGTCCTGGGAGCCGTCGTAGCTCTGCGGGATCACTTCACCGCCGGCAAAGCCTTCCTCGGTCACTTCGGTCCAGCGCACGCTCGGGCTCCACAGCGACTTCAGGCCGGAACGGTCGACGCCGGAGATGTAGAACACCTCGTCGTTGATCTGGCGCAGGGTCTCCATGTACTCCCTGGAGAAGATGTCACCGTCCCTGGCCTCCACCGATATGCGCACGGTGTTGCCCAGGTTCGTCAGATCGTTGCGGTGCTCCATCATCTTCTCGATGAACGGATGCTTGAGCGGGATCATTTTTTCGAAGCTGGTAGACGGCCGGATCAGCGTGGCCTGCCAGAACAGAAAAATGCTGACCAGCAGGCAGATCACGATCACTGCCGGGCGGTTATTGAAGATCAGGCGTTCGAGGAACGTCGCCTTGTCCTGATGATGAGTGCTCAAGGAAGTCATAGCCCCGCCTTCTTATTATTGATTCGGCTCATTTGCCCAGCTCGGTGCCGTTGGGCGTGGTGGTGTGGACGCCACCCTGCCCGCTCAGGATCAGATTGCCGTTGCCGGCGGCGGTGACCGACGACAGCGAGATGCGATCCGGGCGGTTGAACACGCTGAAGGTTTCACCGTTGTCGCTGCTGCTGATCACCGTGCCGCCGTTGCCGACGATGACGATGGAGCCGTCGTCGAGCCGCGTGGCGCCGGACAGGCCGAACTCCAGCGCACCACGCGCAGCCTTGAGTTCGACCTGCTGCCAGGTGCTGCCGAAATCAGTGGAGCGGTAGAGGTTGCCACGCAACCCGTAGGCCAGCAGCGTGGAAGGCTGGGCCGTGCCGATCACACCGAACAGCGAGCCTTGATACGGGCCTTCGATTTTTTCCCAGGTCTGGCCCCAATCGGCGGAGCGGAACATCGCGCCCTGCTCGCCCACGATGAACAGCCCGGCGTCCTTGACGGCGGCGATGGCATTGAGGTGGAACTGATCCTGGTTGTCGAGGCGATCGCTGACGTCTTGCCAGTGCTTCCCACCGTCGGTGGTTTCCAGCAAGACACCGTAGGCCCCTACGGCCAGGCCGTTGTTGACGTCCTTGAACCAGAGGTCGAGCAGCGGCGATTCGCGCTTGAGGTCTTCGAACTGTTTGGTCCAGGTCTGGCCGCCGTCTTCACTGGCGAGGATCTGCGCGTCATGGCCGACGGCCCAGCCGTGCTTGTCATCGACGAAATACACGGCCGTCAGCAACTGACGACTCGGCACCTTGGCCTGGGTCCAGGTCTTGCCCTGGTCATCGGAGTAGAGAATGTGCCCGCGATCCCCGACCGCCACCAATCGGGCGCCGGCGTGGACGACATCAAGCATCAGGCTTTTCGGGGCCTTGGCCGACTCGATGGCGTAGACCATGTCGGCGGGCGCTTCGGCGGCCAGTACGGGCGCCGACAAGGTGGCAAAGCCCAGCAGAGAGAGTGCTGTGGCCAGCAACGCGGTGTTGCGAAACGCCGGCGGGCGGCAACGACTCATAGACCTTCCCCTATTTATTATTGTTAGGCCATTCGGCCTTCAAGGGCGCCGCAAGTGTGCTCCAGCGACGGTTGGTCAGAAGCATAGTCCTGAAACCCGCAATCCAGAGCCACTTCGGAAGCTGGCTCATCCTATCGGGCATTCGAAACGTCTGACAATCGGCGCAACGTTATCTTTTGTTAACCGAAAGGGATTACAGCAGCGGCTGAATGCACGGGCATTCGTCCGACTGATGGCAGGGATTCTTGCGAAGAGGACTTGCACGATCGGTATTATGGTATACCATCAGACGCACAGACACTCTTTATCCCCTACGGAGCAGCTCATGAGTTTCGAAATTCGCAAGATCGTCAGCTATGTCGAAGAGACCTTCATCGAAGGCGGCAAGGCTTCCGACACCCCGGTGACCATGGTCGGCCTGGCCGTCGTGATGAAGAACCCTTGGGTCGGCAATGGCTTTGTCGAAGACCTCAAGCCGCAGATCCGCGCCAATTGCTCCGACCTCGGCGCGATGATGGTCGAGCGTCTGGTGGGCATCATCGGTGGCGCCGAGAAGATCGAGGCTTACGGCAAGGCCGCGGTGGTCGGCGCCGATGGCGAGATCGAACACGCGTCGGCGGTGATCCACACCTTGCGCTTCGGCAACCACTATCGCGAAGCGGTCAAGGCCAAGAGCTACCTGAGCTTCACCAACAAGCGTGGCGGTCCGGGGACTTCGATTCAGATCCCGATGATGCACAAGGACGACGAGGGCCTGCGCTCGCACTACATCACCCTGGAAATGCAGATCGAAGATGCCCCCCGCGCCGATGAAATCGTTGTGGTACTCGGTTGCGCCGACGGTGGTCGCCTGCACCCGCGCATCGGCAACCGCTACATCGATCTGGAAGAACTGGCCGCCGAAAAAGCCCAGTAATCACAATAAAAAAAGGCATTGCAGGAGCGCTCCATGATTCGGCTCACCGCTGAACTCACCCCGGCCGGCACCAGTTATCTGGCGACAGGCGTTGGCCAACCCGTGGTGTTGATCCACGGCGTGGGCCTGAACAAAGAAATGTGGGGCGGCCAGATCGTTGGCCTGGCCACGCAATACCGGGTGATCGCCTACGACATGCTCGGCCACGGCGCCAGCCCGCGCCCGGCCAGCGGCACCGCCCTGCTCGGCTATGCCGATCAGTTGCTGGAGCTGCTCGACCACCTGCAATTGCCCCAGGCATCGGTGATCGGTTTTTCCATGGGCGGTCTGGTGGCGCGGGCGTTTGCCCTGCACTACCCGGAGCGCCTGAAAAGCCTGGTGGTGCTCAACAGCGTGTTCAACCGCAGCGAAGAGCAGCGCGCCGGCGTCATCGCCCGCACCGCGCAGGCCGCCGAACACGGACCGGACGCGAATGCCGAAGCGGCGCTGTCGCGTTGGTTCAGCCGTGAATATCAGGCGGCCAACCCGGCGCAGATCGCCGCGATCCGCCAGACCCTGGCCGGCAATGATCCGCAGGGCTACCTGACCACTTACGAACTGTTCGCCACCCAGGACATGTACCGCGCCGACGACCTGGGCAGCATCCAGGCACCGACGCTGATCGCCACCGGCGAGCTGGACCCCGGATCGACCCCGCAAATGGCCGAGCAACTGGCCGCGCGCATTCCCGGTGCGATGGTTGCCGTGCTGCCTGAGCAACGGCATATGATGCCGGTAGAGTCGCCACGGCTGGTCAACCAGACGCTGCTGGAGTTTCTCGACACCGCACACGCCCGACAAAACCATATAAAGGGGATCGTTGCATGACGCTCGCACGCTTCCAGATGTGCATCGGCGGAGAATGGGTCGACGCCCTCTCCGGCAAGACTTTCGAAAGCCTCAACCCGGCGCTGGCCGAACCCTGGGCCGAACTGCCCGACGCTGACGAGGCCGACGTCGAACGCGCCGTGCAAGCCGCGCAGACCGCCTTCGACAGCCCGGCCTGGCGTGGTTTGACCGCCACCGCACGCGGCAAACTGCTGCGTCGTCTCGGTGACCTGATCGCCGAAAACAAGGAACAACTGGCGCAACTGGAAAGCCGCGACAACGGCAAACTGATCCGCGAAACCCGGGGTCAGGTCGGTTATCTGCCGGAGTTTTTCCACTACACCGCCGGCCTTGCCGACAAGCTCGAAGGCGGCACCCTGCCGCTGGATAAACCCGATCTGTTCGCCTACACCGTGCACGAAGCCATGGGCGTGGTCGCCGCGATCATTCCGTGGAACAGCCCGCTGTACCTGACTGCGATCAAACTGGCGCCGGCGCTTGCAGCGGGCAACACCATCGTGATCAAACCGTCCGAACACGCCTCGGCGACCATTCTGGAACTGGCGCGCCTGGCCCTCGAAGCCGGCATTCCACCGGGGGTGGTCAACGTGGTCACCGGCTACGGCCCGAGCACCGGTGCCGCCCTCACCCGCCATCCGCTGATCCGCAAGATCGCCTTCACCGGCGGCGCAGCCACGGCCCGGCATGTGGTGCGCAGCAGCGCCGAGAACTTCGCCAAGTTGTCGCTGGAGCTGGGCGGCAAGTCTCCGAACATCATCTTCGCCGACGCCGATCTCGACAGTGCGATCAACGGCGCCATCGCCGGGATCTACGCGGCGTCCGGCCAGAGCTGCGTATCCGGTTCGCGACTGCTGGTGCAGGATGAAATCTACGACGAATTCGTCAGCCGACTGGTGGAGCGCGCCCAGCGCATCCGCATCGGCAACCCGCAGGACGACAGCAGCGAAATGGGCCCGATGGCCACCGCGCAGCAGCTGGCAGTGGTTGAAGGTCTGGTGGCTGATGCCATCGCTGAAGGTGCGCGCCTGCGCCTGGGTGGCAAGCGGCCGAGCGGCGTGGGTGACGGCTGGTTCTACGAGCCGACGTTGTTCGAATGCGACCGCAACTCGATGAAGATCATGCAGGAAGAAGTCTTTGGTCCGGTCGCCTCGGTGATCCGCTTCAAGGACGAAGCCGAAGCGCTGGCGATTGCCAACGACTCGCAGTTCGGCCTCGCCGCTGGCATCTGGACCCGCGACCTGGGCCGCGCCCATCGTCTGGCCCGGGACGTGCGTTCGGGGATCATCTGGGTCAACACCTACCGCGCAGTGTCGGCGATGGCACCGATCGGCGGCTTCAAGAACAGTGGCTATGGACGCGAAAGCGGCATCGATTCGGTGCTGGCCTACACCGAACTGAAAACGGTGTGGATCAACCTCTCTCAGGCACCGATGCCTGATCCGTTTGTGATGCGTTAGGAGTCCCGTGACATGATCGAACCCGGCATTTACAAAGACGTCATGAGCTCGTTTCCGTCCGGGGTCACGGTGGTCACCACCCTCGACCCGGATGGCGGCATTGTCGGGATCACCGCCAGCGCCTTCAGTGCGCTGTCGATAGATCCGGCGCTGGTGCTGTTCTGCCCCAACTACGCCTCCGACACCTACCCGGTGCTGCGCGACAGCAAGCGTTTCGCAATTCACCTGCTGTCCGCCGACCAGACCGCCGAGGCCTACGCTTTCGCCGGTAAGGGCAAGGACAAGGCCAACGGCATCGACTGGCATTTGAGCGAGCTCGGTAACCCGATCCTCGCCAAGGCCACGGCGATCATCGAGTGCGAGCTGTGGCGCGAATACGACGGCGGCGATCACGCGATCATCGTCGGTGCGGTGAAGAACCTGATCCTGCCGGCGCAACCGGTGACGCCGATGATTTATCACAAGGGCAAGCTCGGCGCGTTGCCGACCTTGGCCTGAGAGATTCACACAGATTCCACTGTGGGAGCGGGCTTGCTCGCGAAGGCGTCGTGTCAGTCGACATCTATGCTGAGTGAGCTACCGCATTCGCGAGCAAGCCCGCTCCCACAAGGGAATTGTGGTGACTGGAGGATTTATGAGTAACGAGAAGTATGAAAAGGGTTTAAAGATCCGCACCCAGGTGCTGGGCGAAGCCTATGTGCAGCGCTCGATCGAGAACGCCGACGACTTCACCCGCCCGCTGCAGGAAATGGTCACCGAATACTGCTGGGGCCACGTCTGGGGTCGCGAAGGCCTGTCGCTCAAGGAGCGCAGCATGATCAACCTGGCGATGATCTCGGCGCTGAACCGCCCGCACGAACTCAAGCTGCATGTGCGCGGCGCCTTGCGTAACGGCCTGAGTCGTGAGCAAATACGCGAAATTCTGCTTCAGGTCGGTATTTATTGCGGCGTCCCGGCAGCCGTGGACAGTTTCCGGCTCGCCCGTGAAGCCTTCGCCGAAGCCGACGCCGAGGCCTCCAGTTAACCCCTCGGCTGTTTGAATGCCCGTCTGGCATGGACAGCCAACTTAAAGAGCGGACCCCATGAAACGCCTGCCACTCGACGACAGCTTCAAGGTCAATCGCAACCCCGTCACCCTGCGCGAAATCGTGCTGGATAAACTGCGAAGCGCCATCATGAACTTCCAGCTGCTGCCGGGCGATCGCCTGGTGGAGCGCGATCTGTGCGATCGCCTGGGCGTGAGCCGTACGTCGGTGCGTGAAGCCTTGCGTCACCTGGAATCCGAAGGCCTGGTGGAATTCGCCGATGCCAAGGGCCCGCGTGTCGCCATCATCACCCTCGCCGATGCGGTCGACATCTATGAACTGCGCTGCGTACTCGAAGGCCTGATCGTCCAGCTGTTCACCCTGCGCGCCAAGGCCAAGGACATCAAGGCTCTGGAAAAAGCCCTCGACGAGAACCGCAAGGCGCTCAAGGACGGCGAGCTGCAACAGGTGATCGACTCGGTGCAGGGCTTCTACGACGTGCTGCTGGAAGGCTCGGGCAACCATGTCGCGGCCACTCAACTGCGTCAGTTGCAGGCGCGTATCAGCTACCTGCGGGCGACATCGGTGTCCCAGGAAAACCGTCGCGGCGCGAGCAACCAGGAAATGGAAAAAATGGTCGAGGCGATCAAGAGCGGCGATCCGCTGGCGGCGCATCAGGCATGTGTCGATCACGTGCGCGCTGCGGCTGCCGTCGCTCTCGATTACCTCAAGCGCAAACAGGAAGAGACCGGCGACACACCGCCAATCACCCTGCCCATCGCGCTGAAAGAACCGCGCATAGGTCACTGACATGTTCAGCCCGAGCTTTTGCCCGAAATGCGGTGGCGCCGACCTCGGTCAGCAAGTGCCGCCGGGCGATACGCACGAGCGCCTGATGTGCCGCGGCTGCGGCTACATCCACTACGTAAACCCTAAAATCATCGCCGGCTGCATCATCGAGCAGGACGGCAAATACCTCTTGTGCCAACGGGCGATTCCCCCGCGCCCCGGCACCTGGACCCTGCCCGCCGGTTTTATGGAAAGCGGCGAAACCACCGAACAGGCGGCCCTGCGCGAAGTCTGGGAAGAAAGCGGCGTACGCGCGGAAATCATCTCGCCTTATTCGATCTTCAGCGTGCCGAAGATCAGCGAGGTCTACATCATCTTCCGCGCCCTCGCGCTGGAGATCACCGGCCAGTACGGCCCGGAAACCCTCGCCTGCAAATTCTTCGCCCCCGAAGACATTCCGTGGGAGCAGATCTACTACCCGGCGATCCGGCAGATCCTCGAACGCTACATCGAGGAACGCCAGGCCGGGGTGTATGGCATGTACATGGGCAATGACGACAGCGGCAAGATTCATTTCATGCGTTGATCAGCCATCACTTGCAAGAGATACAGAGCCCGGCCCGATTCCTCGGTAGATAGGTGCTCAGTCCGGCATCGCACGAATGATATCCGCCAGATCATCTTTGGTGATTTCATTGGCTTTGAGAGCAGCGGAGATGTCTTTCTTGGAGAGCGGGAAACGCTTGAAAATGTCCTTCAAGGTATCGGCATCAATATTGGCCAGCCAAAGAGGATCAATAAAAGAACCGCCATATTCAGGCTTCATTGGGACTTCTTCGTGGGCAATGGCACCTTTGTGATTCAGATACACAACATATCGATCGTGCCCTTCAGGAAAGCTTTTATCGTGATATAGCGTCGTTCCCATCGGCAGGACATAGTAATTGTCATCGCCACCTTGCCCTTCGATCAGCAGGGGTTCTTTGGTTTTAACCATCTCCAGATCGCGTCCCTTCGCACTGTTCCCGAAAATCAGAAAAGCCAAAAAGACTGCATTTATAGATAGAGCAGCCACTAGCCAGAGGCTTACTCGCCTACCTGCAAACATTCCTTTTGTCATGCGCATCAATTTCCCTTAAAGCACATCGTGTAAAACCGCAGGCATTAAATTCCGTCCGGGTGGCGATCTCCTGATCCAGAAAAACATCAAAAGATCGCGGCCACGTTCGATTCTGTGGTTCCTGAGGGCTTGTGGGCAAGCCGTTACGGTGCCATCCCTTCCACAATAACGATCTCCGCCCTCGCCCACTCCTCGCGATAGCTCTTCGCTTCCTGATACGCCACCGAGCGGTAGCACGCCACCGCCTGCTCGTAGCTGTCGAATTCAATCACCACGCTGCGCTGTGGCGTCGCCCGTCCTTCCATCGCTTCGCTGCGCCCTCCTCTGGCTAAAAACTTCGCGCCGAACTCGGCGAACGCTTTCGGTGCGCGTTGGGTGTATTGGCTGTAGTGATCGGGATCGATGATGTCCACGTGTGCAATCCAGTACGCCTTCATAGTGACCTCTTGGTTGATTTTGTATTATGGTATACCACGAATTCATCCCTATCGAGAGTCCAGCATGGCCTTCAACAGCATCGAAGAAATCATCGAAGATTATCGCCTCGGCAAAATGGTGTTGCTGGTCGATGACGAAGACCGGGAAAACGAAGGCGACCTGTTGCTGGCCGCCGACCGTTGCACGCCCGAGGCGATCAGTTTCATGGCCCGTGAGGCTCGGGGGCTGATTTGTCTGACGTTGACTGACGATCATTGCCAGCGCCTGGGGCTTGAGCAGATGGTGCCGAGCAATGGCAGCGTGTTCAGCACCGCATTCACGGTTTCCATCGAAGCGGCAGTCGGCGTGACCACCGGCATTTCCGCTGCCGACCGCGCTTGTACGGTGGCCGCTGCGGTGGCGCCAAATGCTCGCGCAGAAGATCTGGTGCAGCCCGGTCACATCTTCCCGCTGCGCGCCAAGGAAGGTGGCGTGCTGACCCGCGCCGGTCACACCGAGGCTGGTTGCGACCTGGCTCGGCTGGCGGGCTTTACGCCGGCCTCGGTGATCGTCGAAGTGATGAACGACGACGGCACCATGGCCCGCCGTCCGGATCTGGAAGTCTTCGCGCGCAAGCACGGGATCAAGATCGGCACCATCGCCGACCTGATTCACTATCGCCTGAGCACCGAACACACCATCGAACGCATCGGCGAGCGGGAACTGCCGACGGTGCATGGCACGTTCCGTCTGATCACTTTCGAAGACCGTATCGAGGGCGGCGTGCACATGGCGATGGTCATGGGCGAACTGCGCCGTGAGGAACCGACGCTGGTGCGGGTGCATGTGATCGATCCGCTGCGGGATCTGGTCGGCGCCGAGTACAGCGGGCCGACGAACTGGACATTGTGGGCGGCGCTGCAACGGGTCGCGGCCGAAGGGCATGGCGTGGTGGTGGTGCTGGCCAATCATGAATCTTCCCAGGCGCTGCTGGAGCGCATTCCGCAGCTGACTCAGCCGCCGCGTCAGTTCAGTCGCTCGCAATCTCGGATCTATTCGGAGGTCGGCACCGGGGCGCAGATTCTGCAAAACCTGGGCGTCGGCAAGCTGCGCCACCTGGGCCCGCCACTGAAGTATGCCGGTTTGACCGGCTACGATCTGGAAGTGGTCGAGAGCATTCCGTTCACCGAGTGATTGGATGTTGCATTTCAAGCGACTAATGCTGCCCTCACCCCAGCCCTCTCCCAGAGGGAGAGCAGATCTCTATGCTTTTCAAAACTCGAGTTCGACTCTGAGTTTCAGGTCGATGTATAGCGGTAAAACAACTCGGTCGGCTCCCTCTCCCTCCGGGAGAGGGCTGGGGTGAGGGGCTGGATCTAGAATCCACTGAAAATATCAAACCAGACACCCACAAAACCCACATTCGCCAGATAGCCGGTACGGCAAAGTGCTTGCACAAAGTTTGGAATACCATAATATGATATTCCATAGACCGGACGACCTGAAAAACCGTCCAGCTACTGCTCCCGACAGGCGGGCAACAACGCAAGCCCGCTCAAAAACACAACAATGAGGGCGTAAAAATGGTGTTGAACAAAGCTGCAACCGCGATCTTTCTTGCGGGACTGCTGAGCGTGACCGGTCAGGCCGCGATGGCCGCCGAGAGTGTGAACTTTGTCAGCTGGGGCGGTAGCACCCAGGATGCGCAGAAACAGGCCTGGGCCGATCCGTTCAGCAAGGCCAGCGGCATCACCGTCGTGCAGGACGGTCCGACCGACTACGGCAAACTCAAGGCCATGGTCGAGAGCGGCAACGTGCAGTGGGACGTGGTCGACGTCGAAGCCGACTTCGCCCTGCGCGCCGCAGCCGAAGGCCTGCTCGAACCCCTCGACTTCAAACAGATCCAGCGCGACAAGATCGACCCGCGTTTTGTCAGCGACTACGGCGTCGGCTCGTTCTTCTTCTCCTTCGTCCTTGGCTACAACGAGGGCAAGCTCGGCGCCAACAAGCCGCAGGACTGGAGCGCGCTGTTCGACACCAAGACCTTCCCCGGCAAACGCGCCCTGTACAAATGGCCGAGCCCCGGCGTGCTTGAACTGGCCCTGCTCGCCGACGGCGTGCCAGCCGACAAGCTCTACCCGCTGGACCTGGATCGCGCCTTCAAGAAACTCGACACCATCAAGAAAGACATCGTCTGGTGGGGCGGCGGTGCGCAGTCGCAGCAACTGCTGGCCTCCGGTGAGGCGAGCATGGGCCAATTCTGGAACGGCCGGGTCCACGCCCTGCAAGAGGACGGCGCACCGGTCGGCGTGAGCTGGAAACAGAACCTGGTGATGGCCGACATTCTGGTGGTGCCAAAGGGTTCGAAAAACAAGGACGCGGCGATGAAGTTCCTGGCCAGCGCCAGCAGTGCCAAGGGTCAGGCCGACTTCTCCAACCTGACCGCCTACGCCCCGGTCAACGTCGACAGCGTGGCGCGTCTGGACTCGACGCTGGCCCCGAACCTGCCGACTGCCTACGCTAAGGATCAGATCACTCTTGATTTCGCGTACTGGGCCAAAAACGGCCAGGCCATCGCGACACGGTGGAACGAATGGCTGGTCAAATGAAAATGGCGGCCACCGCGTCCCATCCCTCCACTGCCACCGGGAGCGCCGCCAGCGCTGCCGGGTCGGCCGCCGGAAAAAAGGCGAGTGCCATGGCGCCAGCCCCGTCCCTCAAGCAACGCTGGCGCGGCGCCGGCAATCTCGCGCCGGCGCTGTTGTTCCTTGGCCTGTTCTTTCTCGCGCCGCTGATTGGCTTGTTGCTGCGCGGCGTGCTGGAACCGGTGCCGGGCCTTGGCAACTATGAACAACTGTTCGCCAACTCGGCGTATGCACGGGTGCTGTTCAACACCTTTTCGGTGGCCGGACTGGTGACGGTTTTCAGCCTGCTGCTGGGCTTTCCGCTGGCCTGGGCAATCACCCTGGTGCCGCGGGGCTGGGGCCGCTGGATCCTCAACATCGTGCTGCTGTCGATGTGGACCAGCCTCCTCGCCCGCACCTATTCCTGGCTGGTGCTGTTGCAGGCTTCGGGCGTGATCAATAAAGCCTTGATGGCCATGGGCATCATCGATCAGCCGCTGGAAATGGTGCACAACCTGACCGGCGTGGTGATCGGCATGAGCTACATCATGATCCCGTTCATCGTGCTGCCGTTGCAGGCGACCATGCAGGCCATCGACCCGATGATCCTGCAGGCCGGTTCGATCTGCGGCGCGAGTCCCTGGACCAACTTCTTCCGGGTGTTCCTGCCGCTGTGCCGGCCGGGTCTGGCGTCCGGCGGGTTGATGGTGTTCGTGATGTCGCTCGGTTACTACGTCACCCCGGCGCTGCTGGGCGGGGCGCAGAACATGATGCTGCCGGAGTTCATCATTCAGCAGGTGCAGTCGTTCCTCAACTGGGGCCTGGCCAGCGCCGGCGCCGCGTTGCTGATCGCCATCACCCTGGTGCTGTTCTACTTCTACCTGAAGCTCCAGCCGGAATCCCCGGTTGGCGCCAGTAATGCGAGGTAACCCGACATGCTCCTGACGCCCAATGCCATGAGCCGCCGGATGCGTTTCGGCCTGTATTTCACCACCGGGCTGATCGGCCTGTTCCTGCTGTTGCCGATCGTGTTCATCGTCCTGCTGTCGTTCGGTTCGTCCCAGTGGCTGGTATTCCCGCCGCCGGGCTGGACGCTGAAATGGTACGGCCAGTTTTTCTCCAACGCCGACTGGATGAACGCAGCGGCGGCCAGCCTCAAGGTCGCGGTGCTGACCACGATCTGCGCCGTGGCCCTCGGTTTGCCGACGGCCTTTGCGCTGGTGCGCGGACGCTTCCCCGGCCGGGAAATGCTCTACGGCCTGTTCACCCTGCCGATGATCGTGCCGCTGGTGATCATCGCGGTGGCGGTGTACGCGCTGTTCCTCAAGCTCGGCTACACCGGGACGATGTTCGCCTTCGTCGTCAGCCATGTGATCGTCGCGCTGCCGTTCACCATCATCTCGATCATCAACTCGCTGAAGCTGTTCGATCAGTCGATTGAAGACGCGGCGGTGATCTGCGGTGCGTCACGCCTGCAAGCGGTGTTCAAGGTGACCTTCCCGGCGATCCGTCCGGGCATGGTGGCCGGCGCCCTCTTCGCCTTCCTGGTTTCATGGGACGAAGTGGTGCTCAGCGTGATGATGGCCAGCCCGACCCTGCAAACCCTTCCCGTGAAAATGTGGACCACCCTGCGCCAGGACCTGACGCCCGTGATCGCCGTCGCCTCGACGCTGCTGATCGGCCTGTCGGTATTGGTCATGGTGATCGCCGCCGCCCTGCGCCGGCGCAACGAAATCAGCGCCTGAGCGCCCAGGAGTACGACATGAGTGCCGTGATCAAAGACGCATCCCAGCAGAACGACAAACCCCTGGTCAGCCTGCGCAACCTGAACAAGCACTACGGCGACTTCGCGGCCGTGGACAACATCTCGCTGGACATCAAGGACGGTGAATTCCTGACCTTCCTCGGCTCCAGCGGCTCGGGCAAAAGCACCACGCTGTCGATGCTCGCCGGGTTCGAAACCCCGAGCAGTGGCGAGATCCTGGTCAACGGCCAGTCGCTGGTCAACGTACCGCCGCACAAGCGCGACATCGGCATGGTGTTCCAGCGTTACTCGCTGTTCCCGCATCTATCGGTGCGCGACAACATCGCCTTCCCGCTGGCGATTCGCAAACTCGCGGCCGCCGAACGTGACAAGCGCGTCGATGCGATGCTGAAACTGGTGCAACTGGAGCAATTCGCCCATCGCCGCCCTTCGCAATTGTCCGGCGGCCAGCAACAACGGGTCGCCATCGCTCGCGCTCTGGTTTACGAGCCACGCATTCTGCTGATGGACGAACCGCTCGGCGCACTGGACAAGAAACTGCGTGAAGACTTGCAGGATGAATTGCGCCAGCTGCACCGTCGCCTCGGCATCACCATCGTCTACGTGACCCACGATCAGGAAGAAGCCATGCGCCTGTCCCAGCGCATCGCGATTTTCAGCCACGGCAAGATTGTCGGGCTCGGCAGCGGTTATGACCTGTACCAGAATCCGCCGAATGCGTTTGTGGCGTCGTTCCTTGGCAACTCGAACTTCCTCAAGCTCAAGGCACAGGGCAACGCGGCGGCGAGTTTTGAGGGGCAGTCATTGTCGATCCGCCTGACGGCAGGATTGCAGACCGGTCAGGACGTGCTGCTGATGGTGCGCCCGGAAAAGGCGTTGGCATTGAGTGTGCAGCAGGCGAATGACGAGCCGTTGGCAGCGGGCTGGAACGAGGTTTCGGCGAAGGTGGTCGAGGTGCTGTTTCTGGGGGAGAGCCAGACTTGCAGTGTGGTCACGTCGGGTGGCACGTCCATGACCGTGAAAGCATTGTCGGCGGCGGGGATGCCGTTGAAGGCCGGGGATCCCGTGCAAGTGCGTTGGGCGACGGCGGATGCTTGCGTCTATACCGAGTGGGCTGAGAGTGATTTGAACAAAGCGGCGGGGGCTCATTAACACCGAGTCGCCTGCCCGCCCTCACCCCAGCCCTCTCCCGGAGGGAGAGGGAGCCGACCGAGTTGTCTTGCGCTGTACATCGACCTGAAAAACCGAGTCGATTATGGATTCAACGCAGTTCACTCAAGTCGGTGTATTTCTTCAATATCCCCCAATCAGTCCCCTCTCCCTCCGGGAGAGGGCTAGGGTGAGGGCCAGCAGACGACGCGGTCTCACTTGATAGCTGCAAAACCCTCAATTTCGTCAGGCCAGGCCGTCAACACCTCAAACCCGTCCTCAGTCACCGCAATCATGTGCTCCCACTGCGCCGACAGCGAGCCATCCTTGGTCAGCACGGTCCAGCCATCCGGCATGTTCTTCACATGGCGTTTGCCGGCGTTGAGCATGGGTTCGATGGTGAAAATCATCCCCGCCTTCAGCTTCATGCCCTGATTCGGATAACCGTAGTGCAGCACCTGCGGTTCGTCGTGGTAGACCTTGCCGATCCCGTGCCCGCAGTACTCGCGCACCACGCTGAAACCTTCCTTCTCCGCCAGGCTTTGAATTGCATGGCCGATGTCGCCCAACGTAGCACCCGGGCGCACGACACGGATGCCGGCGCACATCGCTTCGTAGGTGGTCTTGATCAGATGCTGCGCTTGGGGTGAAGCCTGGCCGACCACGTACATGCGACTGGTGTCGCCGAACCAACCGTCCTTGATCACCGCGATATCGAGGTTGAGGATGTCGCCATCCTTCAACGGCGTACCGGATGGAATGCCGTGGCAAACCGCGTCGTTGACCGACGCGCAGACGGTTTTCGGGAAGCCGTGATAACCGACGTTCGCCGGGATCGCCTTCTGCACATTGACGATGTAGTCGTTGCACAGGCGATCAAGTTGATCGGTCGTCACGCCAGCCTTGACGTGCGGCACCAGCATCGCCAGTACCTCGGCAGCCAGTTGGCCGGCCACGCGGGATTGGGCAATTTCGGCCCGGGAGTTGATCTTGATCGGATTTCTCATGCCTTGGCCGCCTCTTTGACCGAGGCGTTCTGCGCGGCGTCCGCCAGTGCGCAGACTTGCTGCAGATCCAGGCCTCCGGCCTGTTCGGCACGAATCAGCAACCGGCAAATGGCATGGTGATCAAGGTCGGGATACAGCTCGGCGAGCATGCCGATGCGCATCCAGTGCTCGGCCTGCGCGTTGATCGAGCGGCTCAGTGCGTTGCTGGAAATGCGCAGATTCTCGTGCATATCCTCTGAAATCTTTACGATGCCCATGGCAAAATCCGATATGAAATATATATGGATCGTATATTAGCCAGGCATCTCCCCGAATTGCAAATTTCGCTGAGAAGTCAAATCGCAGGCAAAAAAAAGCTGCCAAAGTTGGCAGCCAAAATCATGAAAAGCACGCGATGTATTGGGGCCAAGAATAGGTGCCTGATAATGACAGTGTCATGACAGCGTCAAACTCATTGAACCGCCCTCCCCGCGTCATCAGGTTGTCATCGAACCCACGGCAGAATCCTCGCAAACCGTCCCGAGCCTCCCGACGGAAGATCTGCAAGGATTCCCATGAAAGAAGACACCTCGCTGTTTGCTGCCATCGACCTGGGCTCGAATGCGTTTCGCATGATGATCGGTCAATCGGTGCGCAGCAGAAAGGGCTTCATGATTCAGGAAGTCAAAACCTTGCGTGAGCCGGTGCGTCTGGCCGAAGGCTTCGATGGCCGGGCACTGGATGAAATGGCGCTGGATCGCGGCTGGCAGGCCCTGGCGCGATTCGGCAAGAAGCTGCGCGGTTTCGAGCCTGGTCGCGTGCGTGCGGTGGCCACCAGCGCGGTGCGCGAGGCGGACAATGCGCAGCTGTTTCTGGCGAGCGCGGAGCGGCATCTGGGGTTTCGCATCGATGTGATTTCCGGTCACGAAGAAGCGCGTCTGGTCTACGCTGGTGTGGCCCACACCCTGCCGGTCGCCGATGACATGCGTCTGGTGGTCGACATTGGCGGCGGCTCCACCGAACTGATCCTCGGTCAGGGTTCGCAACCGTTGCTGACCGAAAGCATCGCCATCGGCAGTGGCACCTTGAGCACGCGCTACTTTCGCAACGGCGAGATTCCCCCCGGCGCCCTGCAAGAGGCCGAACGGGCGGCGATCCTGCAATTCGAAAAGGTCGCCCGGCGTTATCGCGCACAGGGCTGGCAGCAGACCATAGGCTCTTCGGGCACCGCGCGGATGCTCGCCAAGGTGCTCAAGGCCAATCACCTGAACGACTACGGTCAGGGCGGCATTACCTACGGCGGCTTGCTGCGGCTGTCGCTTCGTCTGCTGGAGGTCGGCAACGTGCGGCAACTGAAACTCGCCGGCCTGCAGTCCCACCGCCAGAGCATTCTGCCCGGTGGGCTGGTCGTCATGCTCGCAGCCTTCAAGGTATTCGGTATCGCGCAAATGGAACCATCGGAACCCGGTTTGAGACTGGGTGTTCTGCACGGCCTGATGAGCAACCACTGATCGGTTTTCGCTGCCGGATATTCATCGTCAGATCAAGCCGTTGATGACGCTGAAGACGCCCTTTGAATACTCAATGACGCCTCTGTGTAAACCTCGGTAAATCGCTCCCTTCCTCTCTCTGATTTCGTTCTATGGTTAGATCGAAATGGCTGAATTGCACGCTGACTAATGGTTGCGACAGTTGATGTCTGCGCCTATGTTGCACGCGAGCTTTTCCCCCGCGAATGGAACGCGATCAACACCACAAAGAGGTGAAGAAATGTCAAAGGATTCACGCCCTGCCGTACTTGGGCTGATCGGCAATACGCCGCTGGTACAAGTCACCCGCTTCGATACCGGTCCCTGCACCCTGTTTCTCAAACTCGAATCACAGAACCCCGGCGGCTCGATCAAGGATCGCATCGGTCTGGCGATGATCGATGCCGCCGAACGCGACGGTCGCCTGCAACCCGGCGGCACGATCGTTGAGGCCACCGCTGGCAACACCGGCCTGGGCCTGGCGCTGGTCGGACGCGCCAAGGGCTACCGGGTGGTGCTGGTGGTGCCGGACAAGATGTCCACCGAAAAAGTCCTGCACCTCAAGGCCATGGGCGCCGAAGTGCACATCACTCGCTCCGATGTCGGCAAGGGTCACCCCGAGTATTACCAGGACGTCGCCGCCCGTCTTGCGAAAGACATACCCGGCGCGTTCTTCGCCGACCAGTTCAACAACCCTGCCAACCCGCTGGCCCACGAATGCAGCACCGCGCCGGAAATCTGGGCGCAGACCGAGCATGACCTGGACGCCATCGTGGTCGGCGTCGGCTCGGCCGGCACGCTGACCGGCCTGACGCGCTTCTTCAAGCGCGTGCAGCCGGATCTTGAAATGGTCCTGGCTGACCCGGTCGGTTCGGTGATGGCTGAATACAGCCGCAGCAAGCACTTGGGCACCGCCGGATCGTGGGCGGTGGAAGGCATCGGCGAAGACTTCATTCCGTCGATTACCGACCTGTCGAGCGTGCGCAGCGCCTACTCGATCAGCGACGAAGAAAGCTTCGATCACGCCCGTCAGTTGCTGAAAGCCGAAGGCATCCTCGGAGGTTCGTCCACCGGCACCCTGCTCGCCGCCGCGCTGCGTTACTGCCGTGAGCAGACCGTGCCGAAGCGGGTGGTCAGCTTCGTCTGCGACACCGGCACCCGTTACCTGTCGAAGGTCTACAACGACCAATGGATGACCGATCAGGGCCTGTTGCAGCGCAAACGCTACGGCGACCTGCGCGACTTGATTGCCCGCCGCTTCGAAGACGGCAAAGTCGTCAGTGTAGGCCCCGACGATACGCTGATGACCGCGTTCCAGCGCATGCGCCTGGCCGATGTCTCGCAGTTGCCGGTGCTGGTGGATGGCAAACAACTGGTCGGCGTGATCGACGAATCGGACATTCTGGTGCGCGTACACGAAGACGCCTCGCTCTTCAGCAAGCCCGTCGCCAGCGCGATGACCGACAAGCTGCAAACCCTCGCCCCCGGCGCCACGCTGGCTGAACTGGAAGCCGTGCTGAGCAGTGGCCTGGTGGCGATCATTGCCGACGCTTCAGGCTTCCACGGCCTGATCACCCGCGTCGACATGCTCAACCAACTACGGAGATCCCTTGCATGAGTCAGCACGACAAGAACGCCCGCCCGCAGGGTTTCGCCACCCGCGTGATCCACGCTGGGCAGACGCCGGACCCGACCACCGGCGCGCTGATGCCGCCGATCTACGCCAACTCCACGTACCTGCAAGACAGCCCCGGCGTGCACAAGGGTTTCGACTACGGCCGCTCGCACAACCCGACGCGTTTTGCCCTGGAGCGTTGCGTGGCGGACCTTGAGGGCGGCACCCAGGCATTCGCCTTTGCGTCCGGGCTGGCGACGATTTCCACCGTGCTCGAACTGATCGACGCCGGCTCGCACATCGTCTCCGGCAATGACCTTTATGGCGGCACCTTCCGCCTGTTCGACAAGGTGCGCCAGCGCAGTGCCGGGCATCGGTTCAGCTACGTCGATCTGGCCGACCTGTCGGCGTTCGAAGCATCGTTGCAGGACGACACGCGCATGGTCATGGTGGAAACGCCGACCAACCCGTTGCTGAGCCTGTCCGACCTCGCCGCCATCGCGCGCATCTGCAAGGCGCGCGGGATCATCTGCGTGGCCGACAACACCTTCGCCAGCCCGTGGATCCAGCGTCCGCTGGAACTGGGTTTCGACATCGTGCTGCACTCGACCACCAAATACCTGAACGGTCACTCCGACGTGATCGGCGGGATTGCGGTAGTCGGCGACAATCCTGCGCTGGCCGAGCGCCTGGGCTTCCTGCAGAACGCTGTCGGCGCCATCTCCGGCCCGTTCGACGCCTTCCTCACCCTGCGCGGCGTGAAGACCCTGGCGCTGCGTATGGAGCGTCATTGCAGCAACGCACTGGAACTGGCGCGCTGGCTGGAACAACAGCCGCAGGTCAAACGCGTCTACTACCCGGGCCTGGAATCGCACCCGCAGCATGAACTGGCCAAACGGCAGATGCGTGGTTTCGGCGGGATGATTTCCCTGGATCTGAACAGTGATCTGGCGGGCGCCCGGCGCTTCCTGGAGAACGTGCAGATCTTCGCTTTGGCCGAAAGCCTTGGCGGTGTGGAAAGCCTGATCGAGCACCCGGCGATCATGACTCACGCGACCATTCCGGCCGAAACCCGTGCCAGGCTCGGCATCGGTGACAGCCTGGTGCGCTTGTCGGTGGGCGTCGAGGACATCGAAGACCTGCGTGCGGATCTGGCGCAAGCCTTGGCCAGCATCTAATCCGCAGAAACGTCAAAGCCCGCACGAAGCGGGCTTTGGTATTCGAGTAGGCGGCCAGTGCTGGTCTCTGGCTTACGAGGTTTCTCAGGACTCCCACAGTACAGGCAATGTGCTCTGCTGCTTCACACGGCATAAGGGCTGGAACCCAGCGCGGGGTTCTTTCTAACCGTGTACCCTTCGGAACGCGCCCAACGCTTCCTCGCTATCCGCTTGCGCATCAGTCTGCGTCTTCGCCTACAACCTTGAGCCTAGCAAACCCGCTGCGGTGCGCTACGCGGTTTTTAGATTGATTGTTTTCTAGCGCACGCCTGCAAGGAAGCTAACCGACTATCGCCTTCAGGGCCCTTCCAACTGCCACCCGCCAAGGGCGAACTATACTTTTCAGTTCGCTGTTCAGATTTCCTGTAAACCGTCGACACCCGTGCGCCTTGAGGTGCGCCCGTGCCAATCGCCAATCTGGTTAACCCCAGGCCAACGAGCCTTCCGTCGATGAACCAATGACGGGCAATGCTCGGATGCTTTGTGGCTGATGGGTCGTGGAGAAAATCATGAAACACAAGCTTTGGTCAGGCGTCGTCCTGGCGGTCGCTGCATCGGTCGTGGTGATGCCCAGTGTCTGGGCTGCGCAGGCTCAGGCGCTGGCGTCTGACGGGGCGGATCACGTCAAAGCCGGGGCGGTTGCTTCGGATGGTTCGAATCATGTCGGCGCAGGGGCAGTAGCTTCTGATGGTTCAGACCATGTTGGCGCTGGCGCGGTGGCTTCTGACGGCTCTGATCATGTGGGCGCTGGCGCAGTCGCCTCTGATGGTTCCGATCACGTTGGCGCCGGCGCTGTAGCGTCTGACGGCTCCGACCATGTTGGCGCTGGGGCTGTGGCTTCGGATGGTTCGGATCATGTGGGCGCGGGTGCAGTAGCTTCAGATGGTTCGGATCACGTTGGCGCTGGGGCTGTGGCCTCCGACGGCTCCGACCATGTTGGCGCTGGCGCTGTAGCTTCTGACGGTTCCGATCATGTCGGTGCCGGCGCTGTGGCCTCTGACGGTTCGGACCATGTTGGTGCCGGCGCGGTGGCTTCTGATGGCTCCGACCACGTCGGTACCGGCGCTGTAGCTTCTGACGGCTCCGACCACGTCCGCGCGGGCGCCCTCGCCTCCGATGGCGGCGATAAAGTGGGAGCCAGTCGATTCGCGTCCACTCGCGTTGGCGTAGGCTCTGACCAGGTCGCTTCCGCTCTCATGACCGGCAGTTATTCAGACCAGTTCAACACCCCTCAATGACCGCTATCGGCGCAACCAGCCCGCCGCTGGTTGCGCCGCTCTAGCACATTTGTGCTAATCGACCACCCCGATCCCTGGCGTTATATTCCCTCGCAACCCCGACGCTCCCTGACATTGCCGCTGAGCAGTGCGCGGGATCGTTGCGCCTGGAAAAACAACAACACCAAGGAAGAAACACCATGAAACTGCAGCTCAGCCTCGCCAAGATTACGGTTCTCGGTGCCCTGCTCCTCGGCGCCAGCGGTTGCCAGACCGCCAAACCCACCGAAGACAGCATGCGCGAACGTGCCCAGACCGTCATTGGCCAACCGGTCACCAAGATCGGCAACATCCGCAACGACAGCACACTGACCTACTACACCGCCTACACCGCCGCCGGCGAGTACAACTGCGAATTACCCAGCGGCGCGATCATCGCGGTGGCCAGCATGGGCATCATGACGCCGCCGCTGTCCTGCCTGCCCAAAGGCGCGTCGCCGATTCCGTACCAGTAATCCGGCGCAGCAAAACCGTTCCAACGCCTCTTCTCATCCGGTAAAGGATTGCGTTCAATCATGAAAACACTCATCGCCACCCTCAGCCTCGCCGCCGTCGTGCTCACCGGCTGCGCCACACCGAAACAATGGGAAGCCACCGGCGGCAGCAAGACCGACGGCGTCGTCCAGGTCTCCTACGAACTTGGCCAGTTCGAAAGCGGGCAGACCTCCGCCGCCCAAGGGTTGGCGACGGCCGAAGGTCGCTGCAAGGTCTGGGGCTACAAGAGCGCCGAGGTGTCGGGTTCGGAGAAAAACATCTGTCGCACCATGGGCCAGTACAACTGCCTGCAAACCACCATCACGCAGGACTATCTGTGTAAGCGCTGACCGCTTCGGTCTGCCGGTCGCGCAGCGCACGCAAGGTCGCGCGCAGCTCGGCCGGGCGCACCGGTTTGGACAGAATGGCAATCTGGCGGTCATGCAGGGCCGCCTGGATTTTTTCGATGTCATGCCCGGTGATGATCATGGCCGGCACCGCATACCCCCGCTGACGGCGAACCTCATCAATGCACTCGATGCCGGTACTGTGGGTACCGAGGTCATAGTCGGCAACGATGATGTCGCAGTCGGTGACCAGCCCCTGCCCCGTCAGCTCGGCCTGCACGACGCAGCCCCAGCGCTCCAGTAACGCCGACGTCGCCAGCAGGACGTTGCGATCATCCTCCACCAGACACACCTTCAACCCCGTCAGCAGTCCAACCTGACGAACTTCGTCGCGATTGACGGGCAGCTGCGGTGCCACCTGTGACAGCCCCTGCAGCGTCACGGCCGTGCCGTGCCCCAGTCGAGAGCGAATCCGCACATCGACGCCGATCATCTGCCCCAGCCGCTTGACGATCGAAAGGCCCAGCCCCACGCCTTCAACGTCCTTGTCGCGCAATTGACGAACCCGATAAAACTCCTCGAAAACCTTGGGCAGATGCTCCTCGGCGATGCCTGTGCCACGGTCATAAACCACGATGGCCAACCCCGTCCCTTTTCTGCGCACGCCCACCAGCACCGGTCGCTGCGCGCCATATTTGAAGCAGTTGGACAGCACGTTCTGCACCATGGTCGCCAGCAGGGCCGGATCCGTGTACACCCAATGCTCGCAACGGTGCAGACGTAATTCCACACCCGCCCAACGCGCCGCTTCGACGTTCTGGCGAATCAGCTCCGTCAGCCACTGCCCCAGTTCCAGCGTTTGCATCCGGGGTTGAACCCGGCCGTTATCGAGGGTGTACAGATCGAGGATCGAGCGGAAAAGCTGCGACACGTTGAGCAGCGAACGGTCGATGCTGTCCACCAATTGCCGCTCGTCTTCACCCAACCGGGATTCGCGCAGGCACGCCGTGAACAGACCAATGGAATGAATCGGCTGGCGCAGGTCATGGCTGGCCTGGGCCAGGAAGCGCGACTTCTCCAAATTGGCCGCGACTGCCTCTTCGGAGGCCTTGCGCGTACGCTCCAGCAGCAGGTGCGCATACACCGGAATGACCGTGCTGGTGATCATCAGCATCAACACCATGAACGGTTGCGCCTGCCAGTACGGCGTCAACCGATAGACCGCCAGTAGCGCGAGCAACGCCAGTACCGTGGCAATCGCCAGATAGCGAGAGCCATATCGCATGCCGTTACCGAGGTTGACCCAGACCATGACTGCATAGATGGGCAACGCCGCCTCACCGCCGACCACCAGACCGAAGCAGGTGCCGGTGTAATCGTGGATCATGCCGAATATCCGCCGCGCAGGATAATGCCCCGGCCAACGTACGATGGCCTGACGCAGCCCGACGGAGGCCAGCAAAAACAGGGCAATGTAGGTGACCACCGGCAGGTAAGTCTCGAAGCGCTGCCCTGGCAAGAAGCCGAGCACGCCCATGTAAATGAGCGCGATGCTGGCGATGATGATGCGTAGATTGGCCTGATCGAGCTCGGTGTTTTTCTCGAACTTCATGGGGGGAACGTCCTTGTGCGGCAGTCGTCATAAACAACACGAACCAACAGGCAATGCCTTCGCCCGGTGCTAAGGTGCATGCCGTGAGAAATGCTGACCCAGGGAGGGTTGTGCAATGACATGCCGAATCATCATAGCCGACGATCATCCACTGTTTCGCGAAGCGATGATGCGCACCGTCCGGCGCCTGTTGCCGCAAGCGCTGATCGAAGAAGCCGGCGACCTCGACAGCGTGCTCGCCCTGCTGCCGGCCGGCGATGAGCCCGACACCTTGATCCTCGACCTGCGCTTCCCCGGCCTGACCTGTGTCACCCAGCTCGCGGAACTACGCCGCCGCTTGCCGCGAACCACGCTGATCGTGGTGTCGATGGTCGACGACGAAGCGTTGATCGGTGAAGTCATGGCCGCCGGCATCGATGGCTTCATCGGCAAGAACATCGCCCCCGATGAGATCGGTCAGGCGATCCGGGCGATTCGTGAAGGTGAGGTTCTGGTGAAGTTTGCCCCGTCCGGCCTGCTGCCGCTGGACACAGGCACCGCCCTCACCCCGCGTCAGCAAGAGGTTTTGCGGCTGATCGCCAAGGGCAAGACCAACAAGGAAATCGCCCGTGAACTGGATATTTCGCCGTTCACGGTGCGGATTCATGTGTCGTCGTTGTTGCGGGCGCTCAACGTGCCGTCGCGGGCTGCGGCGGCAGTCAAGTATTCCGGTGCGGGTTAGCGTTGGAAGGCGTGATCAAGGATCCACCTGCGCCATCAATTCGGGCACTGATTCCTGCCGTTTCGCATACCGCTGCGCCAGCACCGCGCAGACCATCAGCTGAATCTGGTGAAACAACATCAGGGGCAGAATCAGCACCCCGATGGTGCTGCCGGCGAACAACACCTGAGCCATCGGCACACCGGTGGCCAGGCTTTTCTTCGAGCCGCAGAACAAAATAGTGATTCGGTCTTCCTGACTGAAACCGAACGCCTTGCCCAGCAGCGTCGACGCCAGCAGCACCAGCGCCAGTAGGATGCAGCAGGCCACCACCAGCCCCAACAGGTCGATGACCGGAATCTGATGCCAGATGCCCTCGTTGACGGCCTCACTGAACGCGCCGTAGACCACCAGCAGAATCGAACCCTGATCGACGAATTTCAGCCAGTTCTTGTTACGGCCGACCCAGGCGCCGATCCAGCGGCGGGCGATCTGCCCGGCAATGAACGGCAGCAGCAGTTGCACGCTGATCTTCAGGATCGCGTCGACGGTCGAACCGCCGTCGCCGTGCACGTTCAGCAACAGCGTCACCAGCAATGGCGTCAGAAAGATCCCGAACAGGCTGGACGCCGCCGCGCTGCAAATCGCCGCCGGAATGTTGCCCCGGGCCAGCGAAGTGAAGGCAATCGCCGACTGCACCGTCGCCGGCAGCGCGCAAAGGTAAAGCATGCCCATGTACAGGTTGTCACCGATCATCGGCGACAGCAGCGGTTTGAGCGCCAGCCCCAATAACGGGAACAGGACAAAGGTCAGGCTGAACACCAGCAGATGCAGGCGCCAGTGACCGGCGCCGGCGATGATCGATTCGCGCGACAGCTTGGCGCCGTGCAGAAAAAACAGCAGCGCAATCGCAATGTTGGTCAGCCAGCCGAAGCCGGCCGCGACCTGGCCGCTGGCGGGCAGGAAGCTGGCCAGCAGCACCACGCCGATCAGGGTCAGGGTGAAGTTGTCGGGCAGGAATCTTGGGCGCGTCATGGTTTGCTCATCCGGGGGTTGCCAGTACGTGGAAGCGACTCTAACGTGGCTGGAAATTACCGACTAACGCCGAAGAGCCTCAAGATGCCGCCAAAAGGACATGACAAAAGTGTCAGACGCAGCATTCCCGGGCTGCCGAGCCTGCCGCGTCCGTTGTACGGGCGCACCGAATCGCTGCCCAATCGCGCCCTGACCCGCCGCCACAGTCATCCGTGGGTGCAATTGTCCTACGCGATCCAGGGCGTACTCGAAGTGCAGACCGCCGCCGGCCGCTTCGTTGCGCCGCCGGAGCGGGCCGTGTGGATTCCGGCGGGCGTGCCCCATCGGGTATTCAGTTCGCCGCACACGGAAATGCGCAGCCTGTACATCGATTGCAGCGTCGCGGGCTGGGCGCTGGAGCGCTGTCATGTACTCGGTGTCAGTGATCTTTTGCGTGAGTTGATCCGGGCCTTCAGTCAGATTCCTGTCGAGTATGACCAGCGCGGCCCTCACGGTCGGCTGGCGCAGGTCATCCTCGACCAATTGGCCGAAGCCCCGCAGATCGACCTGATGCTGCCACTGCCTCAGGACATCCGTTTGCGCCAGATCTATCAGAGTCTGGAGCAGCATCCGGAACAGCAGACCACACTCAGTCACTGGAGCGAAAAGTTTGGCGTGACCGAGAAAACCCTGAGCCGGCTGTTCCTGCGCGATACCGGCCTGACCTTCCGCGCCTGGCGCCAGCGCTTGCGTTTGCTGGGTGCGCTGACGCCGCTGGAGCGTGGTGAACGCGTCACCGAAGTGGCTCTGGCCTGCGGTTATGATTCGACATCGGCGTTCATTGCAGCCTTTCGCCAGCAGTTTGGAGAGACGCCCGGAGAATTTTTTCGCTGATTTTTGTCGATATTTATCGAATTAGGACATGCCAATGGACAAACTTCAGGGTAGAGTTTCGTCCATCAAGAATGATTGACACGTTTCGACGATAACAATGATCAACCACCCTTTAGCGAACCTGTCGGCGGTAACAGCATGATCGAAGTCACTGAAGTCTCCATTGCCCAACTGCGCGCAGCGCTCGAATCCGGCCAGACCACGGCAGTTGAACTGGTTCAGGCCTATCTGGCGCGTATCGATGCCTATGACGGCCCGGACACCGCCACCGCCCTGAACGCGGTGATCGTGCGCAACCCCGATGCCCTGAAGGAAGCCCAGGCCTCCGATGCCCGTCGCGCCAAGGGCGAAACCCTCGGTCCGCTGGACGGCATCCCCTATACCGCCAAGGACAGCTATCTGGTCAAAGGCCTGACCGCTGCGTCCGGCAGTCCGGCGTTCGCCGATCTGGTGGCCCAACGCGACGCGTTCACCATCGAGCGTCTGCGTGCGGGCGGCGCGATCTGCCTCGGCAAGACCAATATGCCACCGATGGCCAATGGCGGGATGCAACGCGGCGTCTACGGTCGGGCCGAAAGCCCGTACAACGCCGCTTATCTGACTGCGCCGTTTGCTTCCGGCTCGTCCAACGGTGCCGGCACCGCCACTGCTGCAAGCTTCTCGGCATTCGGTCTGGCGGAAGAGACCTGGTCGAGCGGTCGCGGCCCTGCCTCGAACAACGGCCTGTGCGCCTACACGCCTTCGCGCGGGGTGATCTCGGTACGTGGCAACTGGCCGCTGACACCGACCATGGACGTGGTGGTGCCCTACGCCCGCACCATGGCCGACCTGCTGGAAGTGCTCGACGTGGTGGTCGCCGAAGACACCGACACCCGTGGCGACCTGTGGCGCCTGCAACCCTGGGTGCCGATCCCGAGCGTGGCCTCGGTGCGCCCCGCTTCTTACCTCGATCTGGCGGTGAAGAGTGATGCACTGGCCGGCAAACGCCTGGGCGTGCCGCGCATGTACATCAACGCCGACCCCGAGGCCGGCACCAGTGAAAAACCGGGTATCGGCGGCCCGACCGGGCAACGCATCAACACCCGCGCCTCGGTGATCGATTTGTGGAAACAGGCCCGCCAGGCCCTCGAAGCGGCCGGTGCCGAAGTCATCGAAGTGGATTTCCCGCTGGTCTCCAACTGCGAAGGCGATCGCCCGGGCGCGCCGACCGTGTTCAATCGCGGCATCGTCTCCAAAGAGTTCATGCACCACGAACTGTGGGATCTGTCGGCCTGGGCCTTCGATGATTTCCTGCGCGCCAACGGCGACCCGAAACTCAACCGTCTGGCGGACGTCGACGGGCCGAAAATCTTTCCGCATGACCCGGGCACCCTGCCCAACCGTGAAGGCGACCTCGCCGCCGGCATGGACGAATACGTGCGCATGGCCGAGCGCGGCATCACGCCGTGGGATCAGATCCCGACGCTGCCGGACGGCCTGCGCGGCCTGGAGAAGACCCGCAAGCTCGACCTCGAAGACTGGATGGATCGCCTCGGCCTCGACGCCGTGCTGTTCCCGACCAACGCCGACGTGGGCCCGGCCGACGCCGACGTCAACCCGGCCTCGGCCGACATCGCCTGGAGCAACGGCATCTGGGTCGCCAACGGCAACCTCGCGATCCGCCACCTCGGCGTCCCGACCGTCACCGTGCCGATGGGCGTGATGGCCGACATCGGCATGCCGGTCGGGCTGACGTTTGCCGGACGTGCCTATGACGACTCGACACTGTTGCGACTGGCGGCGGCGTTCGAGGCGACCGGTTCGAGACGTCTGGTGCCGCCGCGCACGCCAGCGCTGGCAACCGGCAAATAAGAAAAAGGCGGGATCTTTCGATCCCGCCTTTTTCTTTATCTTTCTGCCAACGCTTCCAGTAAATCCGCCGAAGGCACAAAGAACAGACTGCCGGTGACCGCCGTGCTGAAGTCCAGCAGCCGGTCATAGTTGCCCGGCGGCTTGCCGACGAACATGTTTTCCAGCATCTGCTCCAGCGGCTCCGGCGAACGCGCGTAGCCAATGAAGTAAGTGCCGAACTCCCCAGCGCCGGGTCGACCGAACGGCATGTTGTCGCGCAGGATTTTCACCTCTTCGCCGTCCTTGGTGATGGTCGTCAAGGCGCTGTGGGAATTGCTCGGCTTGACCGAGTCATCCAGCTCGATATCGGACAGTTTGGTGCGCCCGATTACCCGCTCCTGGGCCTCGACTGACAATTCGTTCCACGCCTTCATGTTGTGCAGATACTTCTGCACCAGCACGTAACTGCCGCCACTGAACGGCTGATCTTCATCGCCCACGAGGGTGAAATGCTCGGCTTTGCGGCCGACCGGATTTTCCGTGCCATCGACAAAACCGATGATGCTGCGCATGTCGAAATAGCGGAAACCCTGCACTTCATCAGTCACAGTAACGGCGCCGTCGAGCGCCGACATCAGCTGCGTCGCCAGTTCGAAACACAGGTCCATCTGATCGGCGCGAATGTGCAGCAACAGATCGCCCGGTGTGGAAACGGCGCGCCGCCCTTCTACGCCAAACTCGCGAAAGTCATGCAATGACGCGGGGCGTGGACTGCCGAACAGACGATCCCACGCGCTGGAAGAAAACCCGCAAACGCAGGACAAGTTTCCAGAAGGGACACGCTTGCCGACCGAGCGCGTCAGGCCGGCGACATCGGCGCACCAGCCACGGACTTTTTCGGTGGCCTCAGTCTCGGCGTTGAGGGTCGCCACGATGAATATGGCAGCACTGGTGATCGGGCTGCAGACGGCTTGAGGATCTGGCGTGTCGATGATCGTAGCTCCCGGAGTGGTGGACTGACTCGACAGCGAGGTTAGCAAAGAAGTGTTGAATGAAGTATTACCCTCGCTCTGCCCGAGTCGTCCGACACTTCGTTATTCACGAACAATACCCACGAAATAAACGATTTTTCTTTGCCGGAAGGCTCCCACTAGCATGGCCCCGTCTACCCCGAAAAACATAAAGACAGGGAGAACGGCATGCACCCCATCAACATCGGCGAACCCTGGATGTGGGTCGCCTTCATCGTTTTTGTCCTCGCCATGCTGGCCGTTGACCTGTTCGTCTTCGGTGGGCGCAAGGCACATCGGGTTTCGGTACGTGAAGCCTCAGCCTGGGTGATCGCCTGGTGCATGCTGGCGATGGCCTTCGCCGGGTTGCTCTGGTGGTACCTCAACGGCGAATTCGGGCCCGAAATCGCCAAGGTCAAGACCCTGGAATTCCTCACCGGTTACCTGATCGAGCAGTCGCTGTCGATCGACAACATGTTCATTTTCGTGATGATCTTCAGCTACTTCGCCGTGCCGCCGGAGTTGCAGCGCCGGGTGCTGCTGTACGGCGTATTGGGAGCGATCGTGATGCGCGCGGCGATGATCTTCGCCGGTGTTTGGCTGGTGTCGCAGTTCACGTGGCTGCTATATGTGTTCGGTGTGTTCCTGATCATTACCGGGATCAAGATGTTGATGTTCGCCGATCAGAAGCCGGATCTGGAAAAAAATCCGATTGTGCGTTGGGCTCGTGGACACTTACGCATCACCCATAGCTTCCATGGCGAGCGCTTTTTTGTGCGGCAAAACGGTGTGCGCTGGGCTACGCCGATGTTTCTGGTATTGGTGCTGATCGAGGCCAGCGACTTGATGTTTGCGGTCGACAGCATCCCGGCGATTTTCGCGGTGACCACCGATCCGTTCATCATTTTCACCTCGAACATCTTCGCGATCATGGGTCTGCGGGCGCTGTACTTTTTGCTGGCGGACATGGCCGACCGCTTTCATCTGCTCAAGTACGGACTGGCGCTGGTACTGGTGTTCATCGGCGGCAAAATGACGGTGATGCCGTGGTTTCACACGCCGGTGGAATGGTCACTGGCGATTGTCGGCGGGGTAATTCTGACATCGGTGTTGCTGAGTCTGATCCTGACGAAGGACAAGTCGCCTGAAGAAAGTCAGGCGAAATAACGGCCGCGGGAGCGAATGTGATTCGCTCCCGCGACCTTGAGCTTATTTATCCGACTTGATGCTGGTCCACACCCGGGTCCGCACCCGCTCCAGTTTCTGCGGCAACGGTTGCACCACGTACAGTGTCTTCAACGCTTCGCTGGTCGGTGTCAGGTTCGGGTTGCCGGTGATTTCCTTGTTGATCAGCGGCAGCGAATCCTTGTTGGCATTCGGGTAGCCGAGGAAGTCGCTGATCGACGCAATCACTTTCGGATCCAGCAGCGTGTTGAGGAACTCGTGGGCCTCCTCGACGTTTTTGGCGCTCTTCGGAATGGCGAAGGTATCGAACCAGATCGGCGCGCCTTCCTTCGGCAGGCGCCAGTCGACCACCACGCCGTTCTTCGCCTCTTTGGCGCGGTTGCCGAACTGGTAGAAGCTGCCGGAATAACCGATGGCCACACAGATGTCGCCGTTGGCGATGTCGGTCATGTACTTGGCCGAGTTGAAGTAGGTGACATAGGGACGAACCTTGAGCATCAGGTCCTTGGCTTTCTCATAGTCGGCCGGGTTCTGGCTGTTCGGGTCCAGACCGAGATAATGCAAGGCCAGCGGCAGGATTTCCGATGGTGAATCGAGCATCGCCACGCCGCAGGATTTCAGTTTTTCCATGTTTTCGGGTTTGAACACCAGATCCCAGCTGTCCACCGGCGCATTCTCGCCGAGCGCAGCCTTGACTTTGGCCGGGTTGAAACCGATCAGCACCGTGCCGACCATGTAGGGCACGCCGTACTGATTGCCGGGATCATTGGCGTCGAGCAACTTGAGCAGCGCCGGGTCCTGGTGACTCCAGTTCGGTAGCCTGGACTTGTCGAGTTTCTGGAATACACCGGCCTTGATCTGGGTATCGAGGAACTGGTTCGACGGCACCACCAGGTCGTAGCCGGAGTTGCCGGTCAGCAGTTTGGCTTCGAGGGATTCGTTGGTGTCGAAGGTGTCCCAGGTCACTTTGATGTTGCTTTTGGCGGCGAAGTCCTTGGGCACCGACGGCAGGATGTAGTCCGCCCAGTTGTATACCCGCAGTTCGCGCTGCTCGGCGTGTGCGGCGCCGGCCAGCAGCGTCAAACCGCAAACAGTAGCGCCCAGAATGCGTTTCATCGTGACCATGTTGTGTTTCCCCGAATGCGGCGTGAGTCGATGGTTTTTATGTTCTGTACACGGCAGCGGCTGTCAGGTCAGCCAAGGGCAAGGAAGGTGCAGCATTTAGTTGTGGCTTCGATTCTTGCCGACAGCGTAGCCGCAGCACAGTAGCCGGTTGGCCAAAAGGGGATCGATCTGGCCAATTTGCGTGACCGCCCGAATGCTCAAACGACAACGCCCGGCAAAGTGCCGGGCGTTGTTGAACAGCCTGCGAGCGATCAGTCGGTATAGCCCAGCCGCGTCGCCGTGCTCTTCTGAGTGTGCCCGCGAGTCGCCAGGCAGTAATACAACGGGCAGGTCACGAGCAGGCCGACCAGCCATGACAGGTCCGCGCCTTCCACCAGGTTGGCGTAAGGGCCGACGTACAACGAGGTATTGGCGAACGGCAGCTGCACGATGATGCCGATGAAATAGGCAATGATCGCGTGCAGATTGAAACGCCCGTAGATCCCGCCATCGGCACGGAAGATCGAGGCGATGTCGTAGCGGCCGCGTTTGATCAGGTAGAAGTCGATCAGGTTGATCGACGCCCACGGCACCAGGACCAGCAGCAACGCCAGAATCAATCCGATGAACTCGGAAATGAAGTCCGCCGACGCGCCCAGCGCCACCACGCAGCAACCCGCCAACACCACACTCGACAGCACCACCCGCACCTTGATGCTCGGCGTCCAACGGCTGGCGAAGGTCTGGATCGAGGTGATGATCGACAACACCGCGCCATACAGATTCAGCGCGTTGTGGCTGATGATGTTGAGCAGGAACAACACCATCAGAATCGGCCCCAGCCAACCGGTGGACTGCTTGACCGCCGCCATCGCTTCGGTGCCTTCGGGGGTCGCCAGCACCGCCACCGCACCGAAGGTGAACGACAGAATCGTGCCCAGCGTTGCGCCCAGATAAGTCGCGATAAACGGCTTGCTGATACCGATGTCCGCCGGCAGGTAGCGCGAATAGTCGGACACGTACGGCGAGAAGCTGATCTGCCAGATGATCCCCAGCGACACCGTCGCCAGCCAACCCGACAGATTGAAGCTGCCACGAGTGAAGAAGTCGGCCGGCAAGTCATGGGCAAAGATGTAGATGAACCCGGCCAGCAACGCGCTACCCATCACCCAGGTACCGATGCGGTTCAGCGTGTGGATGAAGTTGTAGCCGATCACGCCGATGGCCGTGGCGCTGAGGGCGCCGATCAGAATGCTCAGCGGCGCCGGCACCGACGGCGCAATGCCGACGATGGATTTGCCGGCCAGCACGATGTTGGAAATGAAAAAACCGATATAGATGATCGCCGCGAAGAACACGATCAACAGCGCACCGTAGCGCCCGAACTGGCCACGACTCTGGACCATCTGCGGAATGCCCATGCGCGGTCCCTGTGCCGACGCCAAAGCAATCACCACACCGCCGATCATGTGCCCCAGCGCAATCGCCAGCAGCCCCCAGAACAGGTCGAGATGAAACACCTGGACCACCATGGCGCCGGTGACGATGGGCAGTGGCGCAATGTTGGTGCTGAACCAAAGGGTGAAAAGGTCGCGGGCCTTCCCGTGGCGTTCCGCGAGTGGGACGTAGTCGACCGTGTGATTCTCGATCAACGGATCTTGCCGGGACATCTGGGACATAAAAATGAACTCGATTGGGTCTGTTCTTATCGTTGTATGAAGCCAAACCGGGGGTGCTTCGTGGCTGCCCCCCAGACGAACACCATATTATGGTATTCCAACATTTTCACAAGACTGATCCGCTGTTTACGACGGCATCTGATCCGGCATCCTCCCTGATAGCCAGGCTTTACGGCTAGACGAAAGGCCCGTAAATATTGAGTTTCCGACGGGTGAACCACGTTTATCGTTTCACCAAAAAAGCGCTTGCAATCGATGTATTACGGTATACCATCAGACCCACAAACGAATAAAAACACGCTTCACCGCACTCGAGGATTGACCAATGATCGATGCTGCCGTCTACAAACAAGTCATGGGCTCGTTCCCGTCCGGCGTCACCGTCATCACTACACTTGATGACGACGGCCAGATCGTCGGCCTCACCGCCAGCGCCTTCAGTTCGCTGTCGATGGATCCGGCCCTGGTGCTGTTCTGCCCCAATTACAGCTCCGATTCCTATCCCGTCCTGATCAAGAACCGACGTTTTGCCATTCACGTACTGTCCGGCGGCCAGCAGAGCGAAGCCTATGCGTTCGCCCGCAAAGGCAAGGACAAGGCGCAGGGCATCGAGTGGACGCTGAGCGAACTGGGCAATCCAATCCTGGCCAACGCGACAGCTATCATCGAATGTGAGCTGTGGCGCGAATACGAAGGTGGCGACCACGCGATCATGGTCGGCGCGGTGAAAAACCTCATCGTCCCTCAACAGGACGCCGGCCCGCTGGTGTATTGCCACGGCAAGATGGGCGCCCTGCCCGCCTTCGCCTGATCCCCACGATTGCACTTAAACAGGCCTGCATGCGACCGGCCGACCACAAGAGATTCGAGGTAGCGTCATGAAATTTTCCCTGTTCGTACACATGGAACGCTGGGACGAAAACGTCAGCCACCGTCAACTGTTCGAAGACCTGACCGAACTGACGTTGATGGCCGAGGCCGGCGGTTTCAGCACTGTGTGGATCGGCGAACACCACGCCATGGAATACACCATCTCGCCGAGCCCGATGCCGTTGCTGGCCTACCTCGCCGCCAAGACCACCACCATTCACCTGGGCGCCGGCACCATCATCGCGCCGTTCTGGCACCCGCTGCGGGTGGCCGGCGAATGCGCCTTGCTCGACGTGATCAGCAACGGCCGGATGGAAGTCGGCCTGGCCCGTGGCGCCTATCAGGTGGAATTCGACCGCATGGCTGGCGGCATGCCTGCCTCATCCGGCGGCCAGGCGCTGCGGGAAATGGTCCCGGTGGTCCGCGCCCTGTGGCAAGGCGACTACGCCCACAACGGCGAGATCTGGAAATTCCCCACCTCCACCAGCGTGCCGAAACCGATCCAGAAGCCCAACCCGCCGATGTGGATTGCCGCCCGCGACCCGGACTCGCACAACTTCGCCGTGGCCAACGGCTGCAATGTGATGGTCACGCCGTTGATGAAGGGTGACGAAGAAGTCCTCGACTTGAAAAACAAGTTCCAGACGGCGCTGGACAACAACCCCGATGTGCCGCGTCCGCAATTGATGGTGCTGCGCCACACCCACGTGCATTCAGTGGATGACCCGGAAGGCTGGAAGGTGGGCGCCAAAGCCATCTCACGTTTCTACCGCACGTTCGATGCGTGGTTCGGCAACAAGGAAGTGCCGGTCAACGGCTTCCTCGCCCCGAGCCCGGAAGAGAAATTTGCCGGGCGTCCGGAATTTGAGCTGGAGAGCCTGCACAAGACCGCCATGATCGGCACGCCGGAAGAGATCATTCCGCGCATCAAGTACTACCAGGAACTGGGGGTGGATGAGTTCAGCTTCTGGTGTGACAACAGCTTGCCGCATGCGCAGAAGAAGAAGTCGCTGGAACTGTTTATCAAGCATGTGGTGCCGGCGTTCAGATAAACCTGCGCCTGGCATATGAAAACGCCCCGAGATGTTCGGGGCGTTTGCGTTTCGTATCCAGGTTCCGATTCCGCAGGTCAGCTCTTCACAGGAATACGCTTTTCGGGACGGGTAATGTCGAAGACATGTTGCACGCAGTTGTCGCCAATGAATTGAAACTCCACCAGATAGGTTTTGCCGCGCTCTGGCGTAAACGAATTGCTCACTGGCCCGCAGGTATGGAGAACGCCGGTGCGAGGGCCATTTGCATAGCCCGATACTTCAAGCGTCTTATCCGCATCGGCCTGGGTTTCCAGTTGCGGGAAGCGTTTGGCCACTGCGCTGTTGCCCACTTCGTTGAGCTTGGCAATCCAGCCGAACACCTGGCCTCGCCCCGAATCCACAACGGTTCCCACCTCCTCCATGCGGCGGTCGGGATCGTCTGCACGACGGATCGAAAACTCCACCGGAATCGTCGAGCCCGACGCTTTCATCACAACCTTGGCGTGCTGCGCATCGACCGCCACTGTATTCTGATGCAACTGGACACCGTCTTTCAGCAGATTGGGAGACGAGTCCCGAACGTTGGAATGGCAGCCTGCAAGCGCGAACGCCAAGGTCAAAGTGGCGAGTGCACGTTTGTTCACGTATGAATCTTCCCTAATCAGCGCAACAGTACAAAAGTGTTATCAAAGTAGCGGCGCGATATTAGATAGCCACTATTTTGACGTCAATCCATCGATTCAGCACCCTGGCGATGCAGATACGCACCGTCAATCAGGCCAGCGGCCGAAATCAGTGCTCAACGCCCAATTTCGTCGCCACGTCCTGCGGCGCAAGCACTCGACCATCGGCTGACATCAACTCAAGCTTGCGGATCGGTTGCCCCTTCTGCGCATCGACCATCACCGAGCCCGACTCGCCTGGCGCGAACAGGTGTTCCCCGCCCCACTGCGACAGCGCAACAATCACGGTTTGCAACGCCCGGCCCTTTTCCGTCAGCACGTATTCCTTGTAGGCGCTGCCATCGGACGCCGGCACCAGGCGCAGGATGTCGCGTTCCACCAGTCCTTTGAGCCGCACGCTCAACATGTTCTTGGCGATTTCCAGGCTCTTCTCGAAATCGCTGAAACGACAAATGCCTTCCAGTGCATCGCGGATGATCAGCAACGACCACCAGTCGCCGATCAGGTCCAGCGTACGGGCAACCGGACAGGCATTGCCTGCAAGGCTTTTGCGCTTCATTTCGGGTATCTCCGGCAAACGACAGATGGGCTGTGGTTGCATCTTACAACTCACGTTGCAAAAGCGATAACACCGTGCGCCACGAACTTAGCACCTGCGTACAAGTGGCTGAAGCGCTTTGCCGCGATAGTGATCGTTGCCATCACGGCATCCACGCAGGCCTACACCCAAGGAGTTTCCATGAGCACGTTCACGACTCAAGACGGCACCGAAATCTATTTCAAGGACTGGGGCAGCGGCCGGCCCGTGCTGTTCAGCCACGGTTGGCCACTGGACGCCGACATGTGGGAATACCAGATGGAATACCTGAGCAGCCGCGGCTACCGCACCATTGCCTTCGACCGTCGCGGTTTCGGCCGCTCCGAGCAGCCGTGGACCGGCTACGACTACGACACCTTCGCCGACGACATCGCGCAATTGATCGAGCACCTGGATCTGCGTGATGTGACTCTGGTCGGTTTCTCCATGGGCGGCGGCGATGTCAGCCGCTACATCGCACGCCACGGCAGCGAGCGCGTCGCCGGCCTGGTGTTGCTGGGCGCGGTGACGCCGTTGTTTGGTAAGAAGCCGGACTTTGCCGAAGGCGTCGACAAGTCGGTGTTCGACGGGATCAAGGCGGGTCTTTTAAAAGATCGCGCGCAGTTCATCGCTGATTTCAACACGCCGTTCTATGGCCTCGACAAGGGTCAGAAAGTCTCGGACGGTGTGCTGACACAAACCCTGAACATCGCCCTGCTGGCCTCGCTCAAAGGCACCGTGGACTGCGTCACCGCATTCTCGGAAACCGACTTCCGTCCGGACATGGCGAAAATCGATGTACCCACCCTGGTCATCCATGGTGACGGCGACGTCATCGTCCCGTTCGAAACCACCGGCAAACGCGCCGCCGAGCAAATCAAGGGTGCCGAGCTCAAGGTGTATGCCGGCGCACCGCACGGCTTCGCCGTGACCCATGCGCAGGCATTGAACGAAGACCTGCTGGCGTTCCTCAATCGTTGAGTCCGATGTAAATCGAGCGCCATCTGAAAAGGGGCCGCCGACACACCTGTCGACGGCCCCTTTTTTCGTTGTCCAGTCTTCCGGCGCCATAGCGAGGCCCCGTGTTTTCGGGACGTTCAGGCCTCTGCATCACGTTTTTATCTTCACATGCCAGCTTAATAATATTTTACCGATAACCACCCCCTCCCTAGTCTGATCCCAAGCACAGAGAACAGGTCGACAGCGACCTGAATCCAACGGCCTCGTGAGAAGGGATCAGAGATGACCACTGAAATAATAAAAACAGACACGCTTGTTGTCGGCGCCGGTCAAGCGGGTGTGGCCATGAGTGAACACCTGAGCAAACTCGGGGTGCCGCACCTGGTGCTGGAGCGCAGCCGCATTGCCGAACGCTGGCGCACCGGGCGCTGGGACTCGCTGGTAGCCAACGGTCCGGCGTGGCACGACCGGTTTCCGGGGATGGAATTCGATGATGTCGATCCGGACGGTTTCGCCCACAAGGAACGCGTCGCCGATTACTTCGAGGCCTATGCGAAGAAATTCAATGCGCCGATCCGCACCGGCGTCGATGTGAAAAGCGTGGTGCGCAATGTCGGGCGCCCGGGTTTTACCGTCGAGACCTCCGAGGGCGTGATTGAAGCGGCCCGGGTCGTTGCTGCGACGGGTCCGTTCCAGCGTCCGGTGATCCCGGCCATTGCGCCAAAAGATGAGCGTCTGCTGCAGATTCACTCGGCCGACTATCGCAACCCGCAACAGCTGCCGGCCGGTGCAGTGCTGGTGGTCGGTGCCGGTTCGTCGGGCGTGCAGATCGCCGATGAATTGCAGCGCTCGGGCAAGCAGGTTTACCTCTCGGTCGGCGCCCATGACCGCCCTCCTCGCGCTTACCGCAACCGTGATTTCTGCTGGTGGCTGGGCGTGCTCGGCGAGTGGGATCAGGCCGCGATGAAACCCGGCCGCGAGCACGTGACCATCGCCGTGAGCGGCGCCCACGGTGGCCGCACCATCGACTTCCGGGGTCTGGCCCATCGCGGCATGACCCTGGTCGGCGTCACCGAATCGTTCAGCGATGGCGTGGTGACCTTCAAACAGGACCTGCGCGACAACCTCAAGCGTGGCGACGAGAACTACCTCGCGCTGCTGGATGCTGCCGACGCCTACATCGAACGCAACGGTCTGGATCTGCCGCTGGAACCGGAAGCCCGCGAGACGTATCCGGATCCTGAATGCGTAAAAAACCCGCTGGCCAATCTCGATCTGGCCGCCGCCGGTATCACCTCGATCATCTGGGCCACCGGGTTTGCCGTGGACTATTCGTGGCTGAAAGTCGCCGCGTTCGATGACAACGGCAAGCCGCAGCACCAGCGCGGCGTGTCCAGCGAAGCGGGTGTGTATTTCCTCGGTCTGCCGTGGCAGTCGCGACGTGGATCCTCGTTCATCTGGGGCGTGTGGCACGACGCCAGGCACGTGGCTGATCACATCGCCACCCAGCGCAAATACCTGGCTTATCGCGATGCCGAACAACGCGAAGCCGCGCTGCACAACAACGCTGTCGACACCGTCGACGCTTGATTTCCCTCTTCAATACCGGCGCCCGTCGCGCCGGGTTCGATTTCGTCAGGAGCCTTACATGAGTCAGCCAACCCACACCCGCATTCGCATGTTCAACACCAAGGACACCTACCCGAACCAGACCCTGGACAACGACCTGTGCCAGGCCGTGCGTGCCGGCAATACCGTGTATGTCCGTGGTCAGGTCGGGACCAATTTCGATGGCGAACTGGTCGGCCTCGGCGACCCGCGCGCGCAGACCGAACAGGCCATGCGCAACGTCAAGCAATTGCTCGAAGAGGCCGGCAGCGACCTGAGCCACATCGTCAAGACCACCACGTACCTGATCGATCCGCGCTACCGCGAGCCGGTGTATCAGGAAGTCGGTAAATGGCTGAAGGGCGTATTCCCGATCTCCACCGGGCTGGTGGTGTCGGCCCTGGGTCAGCCGCAGTGGCTGATGGAGATTGATGTGGTTGCGGTGATTCCCGAGTAATTCGACCTTAGCGAAAGGAGGCCACACATGACATTTTCCATCGCCGCCCGCTGCCCCGAAACC